>NZ_CAINTR010000064.1 GCF_903853455.1 uncultured Magnetospirillum sp. | reverse complement strand
CCGTACCACGCCACACCACTTTGCCCGCTCCGTCGATCACGCAGACGCTTGTCCGCTTCAACGACACATCCAATCCGACGTACAATCCCATGGCTGCTCTCCCTCGCTTTAACCCCAACCCGATCATCGCTGATCGGATCGAGGAGAGCAGCACCCCGGACTACCGCATGTATGAGGCGGGCGGCTCAGCCAATCGCGCAGTGCTTTCTCTCCGACCGATCCCAGAACGGCGGTGGTTTCTCCGTCGGCCGCGATCAGCTGGGTGCGCGGCAATTCGCCGCGCCAGTCGCGCGCCACTTCGAACATCAGCCGCTCGGTGAAGGAATCGGCGAAGGCGTAGCTGGGGATGTCGTCCAGGCCGGCCCGCTTGAGGCGGGCGGCCAGGGCGGGGCCGCGCTCCAGGGAATCGGTGCTGACCAGGACCAGATCGAACCCCAGCCGCTGCTTTATCTTGGGCCATTCCGGCAGGTCGGCCAGGCAGGGGGCGCAGGTCAGCGACCAGAAATGGACGACCAGCGGCCGTCCGGCATGCTCCTTCACCAAGGCGGCGTAGGAGCCTTGAACGAAGGGCTGGGGCTCCCCCGCCCGGGCTGGTGCGGCGAGCAGCAGGGCCAGCACCACCAGGATGACGCGGCGCATCATCGGCTTGCCGGGGACAGCGGCAGCAGGCGATAGCCCTCCGCCTTGGTCAGCCAGGACAGATAGGGAGCGGCGCCGTCGCTGACCAAGAGCGGATGGTCGGAGGCGTCGGCGGTGGTGGCGACCGGCGCGGGACCGTCCCAACTCCGTCCGCCATCGGTCGAGGACTGAGCCATGACGGTGGTGGTGGTGCCGTCGAATTCCTTCCACGCCCGCCAGATCCGGTCACCCAGGGCCAGAAGCTGGGGCCGCGCGGCCAGCCGGTCCGGGTCGCCGAAGCCCTGGGGCTCGGAGAAGCTGGCGCCGCCATCCTCGGAATGGGCCGAGAACAAACCCTGGCGCCGCTTGCCGGCTGTGTACCACGCCATATGCCAGGACCCGGCCGGATCGACCGTCAGCGACGGGCCGTGCATGGGGCAGGCGTCGATGGCCCAATCGTCCTCGGCCACCCGGTGAAGGGGCAGGGAAAGACCGTCGGCGGACAGCTTGGCCACCACATGATCGCGCAGATTCTTGCCGAAGACGTGGCGCCAAGCATAGACCGGCAGCCCGTCGCGGTCGAGGGCGACGGCCAGCCGGCAGCAATCGCAGGCATAGTCGGCCAGGATGTGCTTGCCGCTGAAGCTGCGTCCATCGTCGTCCGACCACGCCACCGCGACGCCGGTGTCGTGATACTCGTGCCCGGCGGCCTTGGCGGCGTGCTGATTGCGGGTATCCAGCCAGGCGGCATAAAGACGCCCACCCGGCGCCTCGACCAGGGTGGGGAAACGCTGCCCGATCCCGTCCAGCATAGCCTGCGGCTTGGTGAAGCTTTGCCCGCCATCGGTGGAGCGGCTGAAGAACAGCTTGCCGTTATAGTGCTTGTCCATGCGCTGGCCATAGGCGACCACCAGGGTTCCCGTCCGGGTCGCCAGCAGCCGGGGCCGCGCCTCGCCGTTGTCGTCCATGGCCTCGGCCGGCTCGGAGACCGCCACCGGGGCCGCGAAGCTGACGCCGCGATCATGGGAGGTGGAGACGAACACCCGGCCTGCCGCCGACCACACGATCCACACTGTTCCGTCTGGACCGAAGGCGGGGGTGGCGGAGCGGGCGCAGGCCAGGACCGGCTCGGTGCAGCCGGAGGCGGCGGCATGAGGCTTGCCGCCATGCTCGTCATGGGCCTGGGCCGGCAGGGCGGCCGACATGATGAAGGTCAAGGCAAGCGCGAGGCGCTTCATGGCTTTATCCTTGTGGCGGTGGGGGAAACCCTCCCGCGAATGAGATTGACTCTCTTGGGCACTCTGCCTAAGGCTAAGGGTCGAGTAAAGGTGCATGCGGGTAGCATTGACTATGACTTCGGCACGATCCTTCCGGGGCTGGGGATTGCAATCGATCCGGCGCGGCGCGCTCGGGATCGTGCGGTTGCTGCTGCTTGCCCTGTCGGTGCAGATCGCTATTCCCCTGGTGGACGGTCTCGCCGCGGCTCCGCTGGATCGGGCGGGGTCGTTCAGCGCCGATCTCAGCAGCTCGCTGTGCCACGACGCCTCGGCCGACGAGCAAGGCGCCCCGGCCGGCGGCGAGTCCTCCCACCAATCCCGCCATTGCCTGTTCTGCCTGCCGCTGGTGGGCGGTCACGCCACCCAAACCGCCGAATTCGCCGTTCCCGCCCCCAAGGCCGAGGCGGTTGCCGTCGTCGCGGTCGGCGATCAGCGGCAGCCCTTGGCCGCCCATTACGTCCTGGCCCATTCCCGGGCGCCTCCGCGCGGGTTCTCCACCGCCTAGGCCGCAGACCCTCCGGTGGCGTCTGCGGCACAGCCAGTCTGTCCGTATTCGCGATCGAGGACCTCGTTCATGCCGATTCACCGCACTTTTGGCGCCGCCCTGCTGGTCGCCGCCTCCGTCCTGTCCGTGCCCGCCATGGCTGGCGAGACGGAAACATCCTTGCCCGACATGGTGGTCAAGGAAACCGCCACCATGGCGGAGAAGTACAAGCTTCCCAACACCACCGAGGGGATCGCCGCCGCCAAGCTGGCCGACACCGTCAACGTCGTCGATACCGAGGACGCGGTCAAATACATGCCCAGCCTGTTCGTACGCAAACGCAACAACGGCGACACCCAGGCGATCTTGGCGACCCGGACCTGGGGCATCAATTCCAGCGCCCGTTCCCTGGTCTACGCCGACGACATCCCGATCTCGGCGCTGATCGCCAACGACAACAGCCGGGGCGGCCCCCGCTGGGGCCTGGTGGCGCCGGAGGAGATCAGCCGGGTCGATATGATGTATGGTCCGTTCGCGGCGGCGGAAGCGGGCAATTCCATGGGCGGCATCCTGCGCATCGTCACCCGGACGCCGGACAGCTTCGAGGTCACCGGCAAGCAGACCGAATCGTTCCAGACCTTCTCCCTCTACGGCACCCGCGACACCTACCGCACCGACGAGACCAGCGCCAGCGTCGGCGACAAGATCGGCAAGTTCGCCTTCTTCCTCAGCGCCAACAACGCCAACAGCTTCAGCCAGCCGCTGACCATGGTGACCAATACCGGCGCCGCCCCCGCCGGCACCACCGGCCAGATCACGGCGGTCAACAAATCGGGCGCGCCCACCAATGTGATCGGCGCCGGCGGCCTGCTGCATACCGACATGGACACCATCAAGGCCAAGTTCACCTATGACCTGACCCCGGAGATCCAGGCCAGCTACATCCTCGGCTACTGGCAGAATCACGGCCGGTCGCGGGTGGAATCCTACCTCAAGGATGCCGCCGGCAACGCCACCTACGGCACCACCGGTACTGGCGGCACCGGCAAGTCCTTCGCCTCCAGCAACTACATCCTGGAGCAGGCCCACACCACCCATGCCCTGTCGCTGAAGTCCGACACCAAGGGCAATTGGGACTTCGACCTGGTCGCCACCCATTACCAATATGACCGCGACACCCAGACCCAGCCGGGCTACACCACCGGGGCGGCCACCTTCAGCAATAGCGGGACCTTCACCCAGATGGACGGCACCAACTGGTCCACGGTGGACGTCAAGGGCATCTGGCGCCCCGAGGGCAAGGGCGGCGCCCACGAAGCCAGCTTCGGCGCCCATTACGACCGCTATATCCTGGTCAACACCACCTACACCACCGCCAACTGGCAGACCGTCAGCATGCCCAACGGCGTCTACACCGACGGCCGGGGCAACACCCAGACCAGCGCGCTGTGGCTCCAGGACGTGTGGAAGATCGTTCCCGACGTCAAGGCGACCATCGGCGGGCGCTACGAGTACTGGAACACCTTCGACGGCCATATCCTGGACAGCACCGGCATCAGCACCAACACACGGTGGATGAACCACTCGGCCTTCTCGCCCAAGGCATCGCTGTCGTGGGACTTCCTGCCGGAGTGGAGCATCACCGGGTCGGCGGCCAAGGCCACCCGCTTCCCCACCGCCTCCGAGCTGTACCAGATCACCACCGCCGCCAGCACCGCCTCCATCCCCAATCCGGCGCTGGCGCCCGAGCGGGCCAAAAGCTACGAGCTGGCGCTGGAGCGCGACCTGGGCGAGGGCAAGGTCCGGGTCTCCCTGTTCCAGGAAAACGTCAACAAGGCCTTGATCAGCCAGAGCACGTCCGTGAACGGCACTCCCACCACCGTTTTCACCAATGTGGACGAGATCCGCAATCGCGGGGTCGAACTGGCGGCGCAGAAGAGTAATGTGGGGATCGACGGCCTCGATCTGTCGGGCAGCGTCACCTATGTGGATTCCGAGACGCTGAGCGACACCAGCTGGGCCGGCGGCACCCAGGTCGAGGGCAAACGGGTTCCCTATGTTCCCATGTGGCGCGGCACCCTGGTCACCACCTTCCGGCCGACCGAGGAATGGGCCTTGACCGCCGCCGCCCGCTATCAGGGCAAGATGTCGTCGACGCTGGACAACACCGACTACGTCCACCACGTCTATGGTGCGTTCGACCCGTTCTTCGTGGTCGATCTGCGCGCCCACTACAAATGCAACGACAATCTCGAAGCGGCGTTCGGGGTGGACAACGTCAACAACGCCACCTACTGGGAATTCCACCCCTTCCCCCAGCGGACCTTCATCGGCGAACTCAAGATGAAGCTGTAGCGAGGTGGAAATGGGCATGACCTATCCTCGGCGGGCAATGTGGTCGCCGGGCCGCTTCGGCGGTCTGGCGGCGGTGGTGGCGTTGCATGCCGGGATCATCTATGCCCTGGCCACCGGTCTGGGGCACTGTGTCGTCGATATCGTGCATCCGCCGCTGGATGCCCGGGTCATCGTCGAGGCCAAGCCGCTGCCGCCGGTGGTCGAGCCGGCCAAGCCGCTGCCCAAGAAAGCGCCGCCGCCGAAGTCTTATGTCCCGCCGCCGGTGGTGCGCGCCGCCGCGCCGCCGCCGGCCGCCATCACCGCCGTGACCACGACGAAACCGACGGAGCCGGTGGCGGCCATCGGCACGGCGGAACCGACAGCGGCTCCGGTGGCGGAACCGGTGCGGGTGGCGGCGGCGCTGGACGCCTCGGGTTCGTGCCGGCCGCCGCAATATCCGTCCTCGTCCCGTCGCAACGGCGAGACCGGGGCGGTGGTGCTGCGCTTCCTGATCGATACCGACGGCGCGGTGCTGGACAGCAAGGTCGAGACCTCCAGCGGCTTCGAGCGGTTGGACGAAGCCGCCTTGAACGGACTGGCGCTGTGCCATTTCAAGCCGGGCAGCGTGGACGGGCGGCCGGAACGGTCGTGGGCGCGCATGCGCTATGTGTGGAAATTGAATTAGCTGGGGAGAACAAACATGTCCCGTTTCGCTCGAACGGCCGTCTTGGCGGCGCTGCTGCTGCCGCTGGCGCTGCCCGCCCTGGCCTACCACATCCCCGATGCCGGCGACGCCCATGCCCATCTCCAGATGGTGGACAATCCCTACGGCCTCGACGCGCTGTGGGCCCAGGGGGATTTCGTCTCGCGCGGCACGCTGGTTCTGCTGGGCCTGATGTCGCTGGCGTCGTGGTACATCCTGGTGACCAAGCTGATCGAGCAGTTCCGCCTGATGCGTCAGGCCAAGGCGGCCGGCGCCATCTTCTGGAAGGCCCGCTCGGTGGCCGATGGCGTCGCCACCCTGGCCGAGACCAGCCCGTTCCGCTTCCTCGCCGCCAGCGGTCTCGAGGCGGTCGAGCATCACCGCGACACCCTGCTGGAAAAGATCGACCTGCACACCTGGGTGTCCCTGTCGATCCAGCGGGCCATGGACGAGATCACCGGGCAGTTGCAGGGCGGCTTGGCGGTGCTGGCCACCGTCGGCTCCACCGCGCCCTTCGTCGGCTTGTTCGGCACGGTGTGGGGCATCTACCACGCCCTGACCGCCATCGGCATCGCCGGGCAGGCTTCCATCGACAAGGTGGCGGGGCCGGTGGGCGAGGCCTTGATCATGACCGCCATGGGCCTCGCGGTCGCGGTGCCGGCGGTGCTGGGCTACAACCTGCTGGTCCGCCGCAACAAGGCGGCCAGCGACAAGGTCCGCGCCTTCGGCTCCGACCTGCATTCGATCCTGCTGGCCGGGACCGACGGCCCGAATGCGGCGCGCCAGCCCCTGGCCCGGGTGAGCTGAGATGGCCATTTCCTTCGGCGGCTCCGGGCGCGGCGACGAGGACCCGATGATGGCCAGCATCAACACCACGCCGCTGGTGGACATCATGCTGGTGCTGCTGATCATCTTCCTGATCACCATTCCGGTGGTGACCCATACCGTGCCGGTGCAACTGCCCCAGGAGGCCAACCAGCCGACCCAGACCCAGCCCGGCAACGTCACCATCGCCGTCGATGCCGCCGGTCAGGTGTTCTGGAACGCCGAACCCATGGCCGATGCCGCCACCCTGCGCCAGCGCCTGACCGAGGCGGCCACCCAGGAGCCGCAGCCCGAGGTGCATGTGCGGGGCGACCGCGAGGTCCCTTACGAATTCGTCGGCCGGGTGGTCACCGCCTGCCAGCGCGCCGGCATCGCCAAACTGGGCTTCATCACCGAACCACCCGGACAGGGAGGGTAATCCATGGCCTTCAATATGACCGACGGCAACGGTTCGGACGAGCCCGAGATCATGGTCGACATCAACACCACGCCGCTGATCGACGTGATGCTGGTGCTGCTGATCATGCTGATCATCACCATTCCGATCCAGACCCACTCGGTGAAGCTGGACCTGCCGGTGGGGCCGCCGCCGGTTGCCGCCGCACCGCCCGAGGTGGTGGCGGTGGTGATCGCCGCCGATGGCGCCATCACCTGGAACGGCCAGCCGATGCCTGATCGCGCGACCCTGGAGCTCCGGCTTTCCGAGGCGGCGGCGACCCAGCCCGAGATTCATATTCGCCCCGACCGGCGGGCGCCCTACAAGCATGTCGCCCAGGTCCTGGCCGCCGCCCAGCGGATTGGCCTGCGCAAGATCGGCGTCGTCGGGTCCGAGCAAGACATGGAGTAGGGGGCTCCCGGGTAAATTCGCCCGGCTGACCAACGTCAATGTCGAGGCCGCGCGCCACCGTCACCATCCCATCCCTTTGACGACAGACACCGGGAGGGATGTGCCCATGCCCCGTCGCTTTATCCATCGCCATCAACCGCCGCACGGCCTGTCACGTTGGGCCAAGGCGGCGTTGGGGGGACTGCTCGGCTTGGCGGTGGTGGTGATGTTGGGCGAATGGAGCGGCGTTCCCATGCTGGTGGCGCCACTGGGAGCATCGGCCGTCCTGCTGTTCGGCCTTCCCGACAGCCCGCTGTCGCAACCCGCCAATCTGATCGGAGGGCACGTCACCGCCACCTTGCTGGCCCTGGTGCTCGACCATCTGCTGCCGCAGAGCCTTTGGTCGGTCGCCTTGGCGGTGGGGCTGGTGATCGGATTGCTCGGGGTGCTGCGTCTGACTCACCCGCCTGCCGGAGCCGATCCCATCGTGGTGATGACGCTTCATCCCGATTGGAGCTTCCTGGCGACCCCGGTCCTGACCGGAACGGTGACCCTGGTGCTGGTGGCTCTGCTGATTCATCGGCTGCCGCCGCGCTCGGTCTACCCTCTGCCGGTCCGCGCCTCCACCGAAGAAGCCTAAGCACAAAGCTCTGGTATTCGGCGTTGAGCTTGGTCAAGCCGCCAACCGGGAAATGCCTTCTCGGCGCAATAACCCGAAGGCTTGACCAACGGCAATTCGCGCTCCGCCCAATCCCAATAAGTTGACTTCAGAACTATGGTATTGCCCTACTTTTGATAAGGGTATCTTGCCGCGCCGGCCTGGGGGCATTGCGATCGGCTGGGCGGGGCATCTTTCGAAACCAAGGAGAAGTCATGTCTGAAACACTGACGAAATCCGCGGCCCGCAATATTTTCTACGGGGGCACGGTTTTTTTCTTCGTCATATTCGTGGGGTTGGTGGCGCACAGCGTCAGCACCGCCAACGACATCGCGAAGGTCAATCCGATCACGCCCGGCGTCGAGGCCGGCAAGCATGTCTGGGAGCGGAGCGCCTGCTTCGATTGCCACACGCTGATGGGCGAAGGCGCCCGTTTCGCGCCGGAATTGAAGGATGTGTGGCTGCGTTACGGTGGCGATACCGATGCCGCCGCCGCCCGCCAGAACCTCAAGGATTGGATCAAGTCCCAGCCGACCCGGGTCGATGACCGCCATCAGATGCCGCATTTCGACTTCACCGAGGCGCAGCTCGACAATCTGGTCGATTTCCTTGAGTGGAACAGCAAGGTCAACACCCAGAACTGGCCGCCGCGCAAGGCTGGCTGAGCGGATTGAAAGACAAATCCATGAAATATGAATCGCAGAGCGTCGCCAAGCTCTACTTCATTGGCGCATTGTCGCTGTTCGCCGCCCAGATCGTTTTCGGCCTGCTCGGCGCCATTCTCTACGTTGCCCCGACCGCGTTGCCGGACTTCCTGCCGTTCAACGTCGTTCGCATGATCCACACCAACGCCTTGATCGTGTGGCTGCTGATGGGATTCTTCGGCTGCACCTATTATCTGATCCCCGAAGAGGCCGAGACCGAACTGCACAGCCCATTCCTGGCCAAGTTGCAGTTCTGGCTGTTCTTCGGCGCCGCCGGCGTGGCGGTGGTGGGATACCTATTCGGCTATTCCGCCGACAATGGCCGCTCGTACCTCGAACAGCCGCTGATCATCAAGGTCGGCATCGTCGTCGTGGCGCTGATGTTCATCTACAACATCAGCATGACGGTGCTGAAGGGCCGCAAGACGGTGATCACCAACATCCTGCTGCTCGGCCTGTGGGGAATCGCCGTCTTCTTCCTGTTCGCCTTCTACAACCCCGCCAATGTCGTGCTCGACAAGATGTTCTGGTGGTGGGTGGTCCATCTGTGGGTCGAGGGCGTGTGGGAACTGGTGATGGCTTCGATCCTCGCCTTCCTGATGATCAAGCTGACCGGCGTCGATCGCGAGGTGGTCGAGAAGTGGCTGTATGTCATCGTCGGCCTGGCGCTGTTCTCCGGCATCCTCGGCACCGGCCACCACTACTACTGGATCGGCACCCCCGGCTATTGGCAGTGGATCGGCAGCGTGTTCTCGGCGCTGGAGGTGGTTCCGTTCTTCGCCATGGTTATCTTCGCCTTCACCATGGTGTGGAAGGGCGGTCGCGACCATCCCAACAAGGCGGCGCTGCTGTGGTCGCTGGGCTGCGCGGTGATGTCGTTCTTCGGGGCCGGCGTGTGGGGCTTCCTGCATACCCTGGCGCCGATCAACTACTACACCCACGGCACCCAGGTGACCGCCGCCCATGGCCATCTCGCCTTCTACGGCGCCTACGCCATGATCAACCTGGCCATGTTCACCTATGCCATGCCCAACCTGCTGAAGCGTGAGCCCTACAATCAGGTGCTCAACATGTGGAGCTTCTGGATCATGACCAGCGGCGTGGCGTTCATGACCTTCGCGCTGACCTTCGCCGGGGTGGTGCAGACCCATCTCGAGCGGGTGATGGGCATGTCCTACATGGAAGTGCAGGCCCAGCTCGGCCTGTTCTACTGGATGCGCCTAGGCGGTGGTGTCGCCGTCGCGGTGGGTCTGCTGCTTTACCTGGTGTCCATGGTGGCTCCCAGCCGCCAGACGGTGCCGACGCGGGCCTACGCCGCGGCGAAATAAGACACCGGCGGGGCGGTCGGCCAGTTCGGCCGCCCCTCTCTTCTTCCTGGAGCCGTGACGCCCATGTCCGACCTTCCGTTCTATCTGCCCCAGGGCAACGAATGCGGCCTGTTCGAGTTGGCCTGGAAGCATCGTCTGCCGCTGTTGCTCAAAGGCCCCACCGGCTGCGGCAAGACCCGCTTCGTCGCCTATATGGCGGCCAAGCTAGCCCGGCCACTCTATACCGTATCCTGCCACGACGACCTGACCGCCGCCGATCTGACCGGGCGCTATCTGCTCAAGGGCGGCGACACCGTCTGGACCGACGGCCCCCTGACCAGCGCCGTGCGCTCGGGCGGCATCTGCTATCTCGACGAGGTGGTGGAGGCGCGCAAGGACGTGACCGTGGTGCTGCATCCGCTGACTGACGATCGCCGCCTGCTGCCGCTGGACCGCACCGGCGAGCTGTTGCAGGCGCCCGCCGATTTCATGCTGGTGGTGTCCTACAACCCCGGCTACCAGAACGTTCTCAAGCAGTTGAAGCCATCGACCCGCCAGCGTTTCGTCGCCATCGAATTCGATTTCCCGCCGCCCGAGTTGGAGCAACGGGTGGTCGCCGAGGAATCCGGCCTGTCCGAATCCCAGGTGCGGCCGCTGATCGCCTTGGCCGGCCGCCTGCGCGCCCTCAAGGGCCACGATCTGGAAGAGGGCGTTTCCACCCGCCTGCTGGTCTATTGCGCCACCCTGATGGTGGCCGGTGTCGGCATCGCCGAGGCGGTGCAGGCCACCATGATCGAACCGCTCAGCGACGATCCCGACGTCAAGAAAGGGTTGCAGGACGTGGTTCGCGCGGTGTTCGGCTAGCCCCATGAACCTCTTCCACGCCCTGGAATTGGAAGAACGGGTTGGCGGCCTGTGGCATCGCCTGGTCGGCGACCGCGCCAGTTGGCCGACCCATCCGGCCGCCGAGGTGCGCCTCGACGTCGTCCGCGCTTCGTTGGCGGTGTTCTTCCGCGGCTTGGGCGGCGATCGCGGCGTCCAGATCACCGCGGCCTCGGCGCGCGAATCGGGCCACCGGCTGAGCTGGCGCCAGCGGGTCGGCATGGATCGGGAACGGCTGGTGACCGCCAGCCGTGACGAGGTCACCCTGGCGCTTCCCGACGGCATCGCCTTCTTCGCCGAAGCCAGCCTTAACCGCGACCTCTATTTCTGGCTGGCCGCCTATTTCGCCGTACTGGAACCGCCGGCGGCGCGCGAGGCCGATCCGCTGCGCGCCGATCTGGCCGGTTTGATCCGGGCGCGGGTCACGACGCGGGCGGTGCTGGAGGCCTTTCCCGGCCTCGCCAAATCCCACGCCTGTCTTGCCGCCGCCCTGGCCGCGTCGCGCCCCGCCCGTCCCTTGGATGGAGCGGAAAGGGCGGTGGAGGCGATGGTGACGGAGTTGCTGGGAGGCCCGGCCGTGGAAACGAATCCCTACCGAGATGCCGTTCTGGCGGGCATCGTTCCGCCGGTCGTGGCGCCGCGCTCCTATCGCCCGTTCCTGCCGGTGCCGCTGTGGGGCGAGGCCTTGCACATGCTGCCCGGCTCCGCTCCGCGCGGCGACGCGCCGCCGGCCGAGGGCGAAAGCGGCGGCGCCGAGGAGGACGAGGACAAGCGCCGCCATGCCGAACGGCGTCAGCAAGACCAGGCCAACCGCGACGATCCGCTGCTGCTCAATCGCTTCGAAAAGATTCTGGCCTTCGCCGAGATGGTCAACGTGGATCGCGGCATCGACGACACCGACGAGGAGGAGGCCCGCAAGGTGGCCGACGACCTCGACACCATGACCCTGACCCAGCACAGCCGCAAGGCGGCGACCAAGCTTAAGTTCGACCTCGACCTGCCGCCCGAGGCTACCGATGCCACGCGGCTGACCGGAACCCACCTCTATCCGGAATGGGATTACCGCGTCCAAGCCTACCATCCGGCCCATTGCGCGGTGGTGGTCGGGCCGGCGCCGGAGGAGGGCGAGGGCTGGGTGCCCGACGACCATGCCAAGCGGCGCATCCGTGCCGTCCGCCGTCAGTTCGAGGCGCTGCGCACCCGCCCGGTGGTGCTGCGCGGTCAGGCCGACGGCGGGGAACTGGACATGGATCAGGTGGTGCGGGCGCGCTGCGACCTGATAGCCAGCGGCATGGGCACCGACCGGGTGTGGTTGCAGCGCCGTTCCATGGAGCGCGACCTGTCGGTGGCGCTGCTGGTGGACGCCTCGCTGTCCACCGATGCCTGGATCGAGAACCGCCGGGTGCTGGACGTGGAGAAGGAGGCGCTGGCGGTTTTCAGCCACGGCCTTGCCGCCTGCGGCGATCCCTTCGCCGTCTTCACCTTCACCTCGCGCAAGCGCTCCTGGGTCAAGGTCGACACGGTCAAGGATTTCGACGAGCCGTTCGGCGAGCGTGCCATGCGGCGGATCGGCGCCATCCGACCCGGCTACTACACCCGCATCGGCGCCGCCTTGCGCCATGCCGCTCAAAAGCTGGAGGAGCGTCCCAACCGCCACCGCCTGCTGCTGGTGCTGACCGACGGCAAGCCCAACGACATCGACCACTACGAAGGCCGCTACGGGATCGAGGACACCCGCAAGGCGGTGCAGGAGGCTCGCGCCAAGGGCCTGGGGGTGTTCGGCATCACCATCGACCAGAAGGCCCAGAGTTATTTCCCCCATCTGTTCGGCCGGGGCAGCTTCGCCATCATCAACCATGTGGCCCAGTTGTCGGCGGCGCTGCCCCGCATCTACCGGCAATTGGTGGTGTCATGAGCGAACGTAGTGAGCGCGGCGCCATTGCGGCGCCCGGAGCGCAGCGGAGGAGCCAAGGGGCCGTGAGGCCCCGCCCGGCGCCTGAGGGACATAAACAATGAGCGAGGCGTCAGCCGAGATCGACACTCCCGCCGATTGGGGGGTGTTGTCGGATCTGCCCGGAAATCCCCTGATGTGGGTGCTGATCCTCAGCGAGTTGGTGGTGTTCGGCGCCTTGCTGCTGGGCTTCGCCGTCGCCCGCCTGTTGCATCCGGCCATGTTCCAGGCCGGGCAGGCCAGCCTCAACGTGATGCTGGGCGGGCTGAACACCCTGGTGCTGATCACCAGCGGCTATTGCGCCGCCCGGGCGGTGCAGGCCAGGGCGCTGAAAGGGGTGACGCCCTCGCGTCTCTGGCTGCTGGCCGCCATGGGGCTGGGCGGCTGCTTCCTGGCGATCAAGGGGGTGGAGTATGCCGACAAGGCCGCCCATGGCTGGGGGATCGAGACCAACACCTTCTTCACCCTGTTCTACCTGCTGACCGGCTTCCACGCCCTGCATGTGGTGATGGGGATCATCGTGCTGGGCATCGTCGCCTGGAAGAACTCGGTCGAGAACCTGGAAACCGGCGCCGCTTTTTGGCACATGATCGATCTGGTCTGGCTGATCCTCTTCCCCCTGGTGTATCTGTTGCGATGAGTGCCCTTACCCCTGAAGACGGCCACGCCTGGGGCCGCCGCCTCGTTCGCGCCTGGGTCATCCTGGCCGGGCTCACCGTGGTGTCGGTCGGTGCCGCCCTGACCGGCGGCGGCGGCCATCGAAGCTCGCTGGTGGCGGTGCTGGTGGCCCTGGTCGCCTCGTTCATCAAGGCCCGTCAGGTGCTCGACCACTTCCTCGACCTGCGTCGGGCGGGCAGCGGCTGGCGCGCCGTCTTCACCGCGCTGTTGCTGGTGATCCTGGGCGGCTGTCTGATCCTCTACGCCATCGCCGGATGGCGCGGCGGCTGAGTCCCATCGCTTTTCCATATCGTGGAAACGATTTCTGAAATTGCGTTTGCTTTGACGGGGGTGTCGAAGCAACCATGATCGCGGTCCTTCACAACTCAGCAAGGCTTCGAGATCATGACCCAGCGCATCGCCCGTGGCGGGCTCTCCATCGCCAAGGTTCTCCACGATTTGATCGAGGGCGAGATCGCGCCCGGAACCGGCGTGGCGCCCGAGGCGTTCTGGAGCGGATTCGAGCGGATCATCGCCGAGCTGGGGCCGCGCAACCGCGCTCTTCTGGAAAAGCGCGACACCATCCAGGCCAAGATCGACGCCTGGCACGTGGAACGGCGGGGGCAGGCCTTCGACGCTGTCGCCTATAAGCGCTTCCTGGTGGAGATCGGCTATCTGGTCCCCGAGGGATCGGCCTTCCAGGTGGGGACCACCGGGGTCGATGACGAGATCGCCCGCATGGCCGGACCGCAGTTGGTGGTGCCGGTGATGAACGCCCGCTTCGCGCTGAACGCCGCCAACGCCCGTTGGGGCAGCCTCTACGACGCGCTGTACGGCAGCGACGTGATCGCCGAGGCCGACGGGCTGGAGAAGGGCGCCCGCTATAATCCCAAGCGCGGCGCGGCGGTGATCGCCTATGCCAACGCCCTGCTCGACCGGGCGGTGCCGCTGGCGCGCGGCAGCCACGCCGATGCGTCCGCCTATGGGGTCAAGGCCGGCGCCCTGGTGGTGGGGCTGGCCAGCGGCGGCGAGACCGGGCTGGCCGATCCGGCCCAGTTCATCGGCACGCTCGGCGGCGCCGAGCCGTCCTCGGTGCTGCTGCGCCATCATGGCCTGCATCTGGAGATCCAGGTCGATCACAAGCACCCCATCGGCGCTTCCGTCGCCTCGGGGGTCAAGGATCTGGTGCTGGAAGCGGCGCTGACCACCATCCAAGACTTCGAGGATTCCATCGCCGCCGTCGATGCCGCCGACAAGGTGGCGGCCTATCGCAACTGGTTCGGCCTGATGAAGGGCGACCTGTCGGAGACCTTCGACAAGGGCGGCAAGGCCCTGACCCGGACCATGACCCCCGACCGCCACTTTACCGCTCCCGACGGCGGAGAGATCGTCCTGCACGGCCGTTCGCTGCTGCTGGCGCGCAATGTCGGCCATCTGATGACCACCGACGCGGTGCTGGACAAGGACGGCAAGGAAATCCCGGAGGGCTTCCTCGACGCCATGGTCACCACCCTGGCTGCCATCCACGACTTCAAGGGCACCGGCCGCCATCGCAACAGCCGCACCGCCAGCATCTACATCGTCAAGCCCAAGATGCACGGCCCCGAGGAGGCCAAGCTCACCGACGACCTGTTCGCCCGGGTCGAGGATGTCCTCGGGCTGACGCGCAACACCATGAAGGTCGGCGTCATGGACGAGGAGCGGCGCACCACCGTCAACCTCAAGGAATGCATCCGGGCGGTCAAGGATCGCATCGTCTTCATCAACACCGGCTTCCTCGACCGCACCGGCGACGAAATCCACACCAGCATGGAGGCTGGCCCCTTCCTGCCCAAGGAGGAGATCAAGACCCAGCCGTGGATCGCCGCCTACGAGGACTGGAACGTGGATATGGGCCTGGAATGCGGCTTGCGCGGCCGGGCCCAGATCGGCAAGGGCATGTGGGCCAAGCCCGACGAGATGCGCCAGATGGTCGCGGCCAAGATCGCCCATCCCAAGGCCGGCGCCAACACCGCCTGGGTGCCGTCGCCCACCGCCGCCACCCTGCATTCCATGCACTATCTCGACGTGGACGTCGCCGCCCGTCAGCTGGAGTTGTCCAGCCGCCCGCGCGCCAGCCTCGACGCCATCCTCACCGTGCCGCTGCTGGGCGGCCGCAATCTGTCGGAGGGCGAAATCCAGGCCGAGCTGGACAACAACGCCCAGGGCATCCTTGGCTATGTGGTGCGCTGGATCGACCAGGGCGTCGGCTGTTCCAAGGTTCCCGACATCAACAATGTCGGGCTGATGGAGGATCGCGCCACGCTGCGCATCTCTAGCCAGCACATCGCCAACTGGCTGCATCACGGCATTTGCTCCGAGGCCCAGGTGACGGAGACGTTGAAGCGCATGGCCGCCGTGGTCGACGGCCAGAATGCCGGTGACCCGGCCTATCGCCCCATGGCGCCCGACTTCGCCGCCAGCGTCGCCTTCCAGGCCGCCTGCGATCTGGTGTTCAAGGGCCGGGTCCAGCCCAGCGGCTATACCGAGCCGGTGCTGCACGCCCGTCGGCGCGAGGCCAAGGCCCGCTTCGGCGGCTGACATAATTCTCCACACAGGAAAAAGGAACCCAACGCATGTTGACCATCCAAAGACTGTCCATCGACGACGCCAAGGTGCTGATCGACGGAGCCCGCGCCGAGGCGAGCAAGATCGGCATTCCCATGTGCATCGCCGTGGTGGACGAGTCCGGCAACCTGATCGCCTTCGAGCGCATGGACGGCGGCAAGATCACCAGCGTCACCGTCGCCCAGGACAAGGCGTTCACCGCCGCCGCCGCCCGCAAGGCCACCCACGAATACAACGCCGTCGCGGTGCCGGGAAACCTGGCCTTCGGCATCAATTCCATGCTGGGCGGGCGCCTGAGCATCGTCGGCGGCGGTCTGCCGGTCTCGGTGGCCGGCGCGGTGGTCGGCGGCATCGGCCTCAGCTCGGGCACGCCGCAGCAGGACATGCAGTGTGCCCAGGCCGGTATCGACCACTTCCTGGCGACGCTGTAATGGCGACGGAATCGGCCATCGATCCCGGCCGTCTGGCCGAGGCGTTGCGGGGGATCGTCGATCCCTGCTTCGTGATCGCCGATTCCGAGACCGCCAAACCCTATGAGTGCGACGGCCTCGCCATCATCCGCCAGCAGCCCATGCTGGTGGTGCTGCCCGGCTCGGTCGAGGAGGTCCAGGCGGTGGCGCGGCTGTGCCACCGCCACGGCGTGCCGCTGGTGGCGCGCGGCGCCGGCACCGGCCTGTCGGCGGGCGCGACCCCCCACGCGCAAGGGGTGCTGATGAGCCTGGCCCGCCTTGATCGCATCCTGGCCATCGATCCGGCGGCACGCACCGCCCGCGTCCAGCCGGGGGTGACCAACCTGGCCATTTCCCAGGCGGTCAAGCCGCTGGGACTTTATTACGCTCCCGACCCGTCGTCGCAGATCGCCTGCACCATCGGCGGCAATGTCGCCGAGAATTCGGGCGGGGTGCATTGCCTGAAATACGGACTTACCGTCCACAACGTCATGGCGGTCAAGATGGTGACAGCGGAGGGCGAACTGCTCAGCCTGGGCGGCCGAAGCCTGGATTCCGCCGGCTACGACATGATGGCGCTGGTCATCGGCTCGGAAGGGCTGCTGGGCATCGTGGTCGAGGCCACCGTCAAGCTGCTGCCGTTGCCCGAGATCGCCCAGGTGGTGGTGGCGGGATACGCCACCCTGCGTCAGGCCGGCGACGCGGTGCAGCAGCTGATCGCCGAGGGCATCATCCCTGCCGGCCTGGAAATGATGGACGGGCTGGCGATCCGTGCCGCCGAGGATTTCGCCCATGCCGGCTACCCGGTCGAGGCGGCGGCGCTGCTGCTGTGCGAGGTCGATGGCAGCGTCGAGGAGGTCGCCGACCAACTGGCCCGGGTCGAGGCGGTAATGAGCCGTACCGAGCCCCTCAGCCTCCGGGTGTCCCGCAGCGAGGCCGAGCGGCTGCTGCTGTGGAAGGGGCGCAAATCGGCCTTCCCGGCGGTGGGGCGCATCTCGCCCGACTATTACTGCATGGACGGCACCATTCCCCGCCGCGAGCTGTCCAACGTGCTGGAGCGCATCGCTGCCCTGTCGGCGGAATACGGCCTCGCCGTCGCCAATGTCTTCCATGCCGGCGACGGCAACCTGCATCCGCTGATCCTGTTCGATGCCGGCATCCCCGGTCAGGTGGAGAAGACCGAGGAATTCGGCGGCCGCATCCTCGAACTCTGCGTCGAGGTCGGCGGTTGCATCACCGGCGAGCACGGCGTCGGCCTGGAGAAGATCCGCCAGATGCCGACCCAGTTCGGCGACGAGGAGATCAACCAGTTCCATGCCGTCAAGGCGGCATTCGACCCCGGGGGAACCCTCAACCCCGGCAAGGGCGTGCCGTTGCTCAAGCAGTGCCAGGAATACCGAGCGCTGCGCAAAGGCGGAGGGTTCTGATGAGCGACCTTGCGCCCCAGATGGTCGAGCAGGTCCGTTCCGCCGCCGCCGACAGTCGCCCGGTCGAGATCAAGGGCGGCTCCAGCAAGGCCGGTCTTCTCGGCCGTACCGTCACCGGCGAGGCGCTGGAGGTCGGCGGCCATCGCGGCATCGTGACCTACGATCCCACCGAACTGGTGCTGACCGCCCGTGCCGGAACGCCCCTGGCCGAGGTCGAGGCGGCGCTGGCCGAGCATGGTCAGGCGCTGTCGTTCGAACCGCCCCATCTTGGCGCCGGCGCCACCTTGGGCGGCACCCTGGCCTGCAACCTGTCGGGACCGGCGCGGCCATGGGGCGGCTCCATGCGCGACATGGTGCTGGGGGTGCGGCTGATCAACGGCAAGGGCGAGCATCTGCGCTTCGGCGGTCAGGTGATGAAGAACGTCGCCGGCTACGACGTGTCGCGGCTCCAGGCCGGGGCGCTGGGCACTTTGGGGGTGATCACCGAAATCAGCCTGAAGGTGTTGCCCGCGCCGCGCCGCGCCGTGACCCTGGTGACGGCCTTGGATCAAGCCACCGCCATCGAGCGGATGAACGAACTGGCCGGACGTCCGGTGCCGCTCAGCGGGGCCGCTTGGGTGGATGGGCGCCTGTATCTGCGCTTCTCCGGCTCGTTCGCGCCGGACGCCATGGCCGAGCGCTGGGGCGGCAGCGTCCTGGCCGAGTCCGAGAGCTGCTGGGCCGATCTGCGCGAACAGCGTCTGCCCTTCTTCGCCGGCAGCCAGCCGCTGTGGCGGCTGTCGGTGGCCTCGACCACGCCGCCCATGCTGCACGGTGCCACCACCCTGATCGATTGGGGCGGGGCGCAGCGCTGGGTGCGCGGCGGCGACCTCACCACCCTGGCCACCGTGGCGGCCAAGGCCGGCGGCCACGTCGACCTGTTCCGCGGCGGCAATCGCAACGGCGAGGTGCGCCAGTCGCCGCCGCCGGGGCTGGCGGCCCTGCACCGGCGCCTCAAGGCCTCCTTCGACCCGGCGGGGATTCTCAATCCCGGCCGCCTCTACGGCTGGATGTGATCATGCGCGCCGACATCGCTCCCCGCTTCCACAACCAGCCCTGGGCCGTCGAGGCCAAAGCCATCATCGGCGCCTGCGTCCACTGCGGCTTTTGCACCGCCACCTGTCCCACCTATGTGGAGCTGCGCGACGAGCGCGACGGGCCGCGCGGGCGCATCTACCTGATCAAGGCCATGCTGGAAGGCGCCGCCGTCACCGAGGGCACCCGGCGTCATCTCGACCGCTGCCTCGGCTGCCGCTCGTGCGAGACCACCTGTCCCTCGGGGGTGCGCTACGGCCGGCTGATCGATATTGCCCGCGCGGTCATGGAGACCGAGTTGCCTCGGCCCGGGCGGGACCGGCTGCGGCGCTGGCTGGTGCGCAAGGTGCTGGGCAACAGCGTCGGGCTGGGCGTGCTGCTGGGCCTGGGGCGGGTGTTGCGGCCGGTGTTGCCGGCGGCGCTGGCACGCATGGTCGGCCGTCACCACCCGCCTGCCGCCTGGCCGGCGGGCCATCACCGGCGGGTGGTGGTGGCGCTGGCCGGTTGCGTCCAGAAGGCGGCCTCTCCCGCCATCAATCCGGCGGCGGCGCGGGTGCTGGACCGGCTGGGCCTCAGCCTGATCGAAGTCCCCGCTGCCGGATGCTGCGGCGCCTTGAACTACCATCTGGGCGCTGCCGACGAGGGGCTCGACCAGGCGCGGCGCAATATCGACGCTTGGTGGCCGTTGGTGGAGGCCGGCGCCGAGGCCATCGTGCCGACCGCCTCGGGCTGCGGCTCGTTCATTCATGACTACGGCGAGGTCCTGGCCGACGATCCCGTCTATGCCGCCAAGGCCCGCCGGATCTCGGACCTTGCCCGTGACCTCGGCGAGATCCTGCTGGGGGAAGATTTGTCGCGCCTGGGGGTGGATGGCGGCGGCCGCCGGGTCGCGGTTCATGTGCCGTGTTCCCAGCAGCATGCCCTCAAGCTGCCCGACGCGGTGGAAACCATCCTGGGGCGGCTGGGCTTTGCCGTCGGTCCGGTTGCCGACAAGCATCTGTGCTGCGGTTCGGGCGGCGCCAATTCGGTGCTGGAAGCCGATCTGGGGCAGCGCTTGCGGCGGCGCAAGCTCGAGGCCTTGACCGTGTCACGGCCGGAGGTCATCGTTACCGCCAATATCGGCTGTCAGCTGCATTTGCAGGGCGGGACCGAGCTTGCGGTGCGACATTGGATCGAACTGCTCGAGGAGGCGTTGCCATGACGGCGCCCAAGGCCGCCGAACCCGGGATCGTGCAATCCTTGACGCGCGCGCTGGGGCTGCTGGACACCCTGGCGGCGGAGGATCGCGGCCTGACCCTGTCCGAGATCGCCGGGCGAACCAGCCTGCCGGTCTCCACCGTCCACCGCCTGCTGACCACCCTCCAGGTGGCCGGCTATGTGCGCTTCGCTCCCGAGCGCGGCGTGTGGCAGATCGGGGTTCAGGCCTTCATCGTCGGCATCGCCTTCGTACGCTCACGCGAGATCACCGCCTTCGCCCGGCCGGTGCTGTACCGCATGATGGAGGCCAGCGGCGAAAGCGCCAATCTCGCCATCGCCGACCAGGGCGAGATCGTCTACATGTCCCAGGTGGAAAGCCGCGAGATGATGCGGGCCATGGCCAAGCCCGGGGCGCGGGTGGGGATGTACTGCTCGGCGTTGGGCAAGGCGCTGCTGGCGGAAATGCCCGTCCCGGAGGTCCGCAAGCTGGTCGAGTGGCGCGGCCTGCCCCGCCTGACCGCCAACACCATCACCTCGCCCGAGCGGCTGTTCGAGGAATTGGCCACGGTTCGCGCCCAGGGCTACGCCGTCGACGATGAAGAGCACTCCATCGGCCTGCGCTGTGTCGCCGCCGCCATTTTCGACGAGGTCGGCCAGCCGGTGGCGGCGGTGTCGCTGTCGGCGCCCAAGGCGCGGGTCAGCAACAGCCGGATGGCGGTCCTGGGCGAGATCGTCAACCGGGGCGCCGCCGAGATCACCGCCGCCTTCGGCGGAATTTGCCCGCGTCCCGGTCTGGCGTCGGCCGACCGTTAACAGAAGGAAACTAACCAGAAAGTTCTACGACGATTGTGTTGGGTGTGCGTTTCCACATGTAATGCCGAACTATAACGGCAGGCATCGT
The DNA here is from genome assembly GCF_903853455.1 of uncultured Magnetospirillum sp. Lineage (GTDB taxonomy): Bacteria > Pseudomonadota > Alphaproteobacteria > Rhodospirillales > Magnetospirillaceae > Phaeospirillum. The sequence goes on along the minus strand of NZ_CAINTR010000064.1, from coordinate 124,123 downwards.
TCTCTATAAATAACAAGGGTCTGGCGGAGATCATGCCGTGACCTAAGGGAGGAACCGAAGACATGCAAATCTGGTCGCAAATCTACGATCCGCTCGGGAACCTATGGCTGTCCGCCCTGGTCGCCGCCATTCCCATCATCTTTTTCTTCGCGGCCCTGGCCGTGTTCCGCATGAAAGGCCATGTGGCCGGCACCATCACGGTGCTGCTGGCCCTGTTGGTGGCGGTGCTGTTCTACCACATGCCGGTGGCCTCGGCGGTGATGTCGGTGGTCCAGGGCTTCGTGTTTGGCCTGTGGCCCATCGCCTGGATCATCATCGCGGCGGTGTTCCTGTATAAGGTCACGGTCAAGACCGGCCAATTTGAGATCATCCGCGCCTCGGTGGTGGCGATTACCGCCGACCAGCGCCTTCAGATGCTGATGATCGGCTTTTGTTTCGGCGCCTTCCTGGAGGGCGCGGCGGGCTTCGGCGCTCCGGTGGCCATCACCGCCGCCCTGCTGGTGGGGTTGGGCTTCAATCCGCTCTACGCCGCCGGCCTGTGCCTGATCGCCAATACCGCGCCGGTGGCCTTCGGCGCCATGGGCATTCCCATCATCGTCGCCGGTCAGGTCTCTGGCCTGGACCCGTTCAAGATCGGCGCCATGGCCGGCCGTCAACTGCCGTTCCTGTCGGTGATCGTGCCGTTCTGGATCATCCTGATCATGGACGGCTGGAAGGGCGTCCGGGAAACCTGGCCGGCCATCGTGGTGGCGGGGGTCAGCTTCGCCGTCGGCCAATATTTTACCTCCAACTTCATCGGCCCGGAACTGCCCGACGTCATCTCGGCCCTGTTCAGCCTAGTCTGCATCACCGTCTTCCTGAAGTTCTGGAAGCCGGTCAAGATCTTCCGCTTCAAGACCGAGACCGCCGAGGAAAAGCACTCCCACGACTACACCACCGGTCAGGTCATCCGGGCGTGGTCGCCCTTCCTGATCCTGACCGTCATGGTCAGCATCTGGAGCCTGAAGCCGTTCAAGGCGATGTTCGCCAAGGGCGGAGAGCTGGTGTTCACCAACATCAACTGGGAGGTGCCCTACCTCCATAATCTGGTGTCGAAGGGGCCGCCCGTCGCCGCCGCCGTCAAGGCCGTGCCGGCGGTCTACACCCTCAACCTGCTGTCGGCCACCGGCACCGCCATCCTGATCGCCGCCATCATTTCCATCGTCTTCCTGGGCCTTCGGGCTTCGGACGGCGTCAAGGTGTTCGGCGAGACCCTGAACGAACTCAAGCGGCCGGTCTACACCATCGGTTCGGTGCTGGCCTTCGCCTTCGTCGCCAACGCCTCGGGCCTGTCCACCACCCTGGCGCTGCTGTTGGCCGGCGCCGGCGACACCTTCCCGTTCTTCTCGCCGATCCTCGGCTGGCTGGGCGTGTTCCTCACCGGTTCGGACACCTCGTCCAACGCCCTGTTCTGCGCCCTGCAAGGCACCACCGCCAACCAGATCGGGGTCAAGGACATCCTGCTGGTGGCGGCCAACACCACCGGCGGCGTTACCGGCAAGATGATCTCGCCGCAATCCATCGCGGTGGCCTGCGCCGCCGTGGGGCTGGTGGGATCGGAGTCGAACCTGTTCCGCTTCACCCTGAAGCACAGCATCCTGATGGTGCTGATCATCTGCGTGATCACCACCCTGCAAGCCTATGTGTTCCCTGGAATGATCCCGTAACCCTTCGGTGGGAGTGCGATCATGAATTTTTCCCGTAGGACTTTCCTTGCCGGCAGCGCCCTCGGCCTGCCGGCCATGACCATGCTGGCCGGGGGGATTCGCGCCGCCCCGGCCGGTACCGAGTTGAAGATCTCTCACCAATTCCCCGGCGGCACCCTGACCGAGGGCGACTTCCGCGACCGGCTGTGCCGCCAATTCGCCGTGGAGGTGGAAAAGCGCACCGCCGGAGCCCTGACGGCCTCGGTCTATCCGGGTTCGTCCCTGATGAAGGTGAACGCCCAGTTCTCCTCCATGCGCAAGGGGGCGTTGGATATGACCCTGCTGCCGTTGTCCTATGCCGGCGGCGAGGTGCCCGAGGTCAATATCGGCCTGATGCCGGGGGTGGTGACCTCGTATGAGCAAGGCATGTCGTGGAAGACCCGGCCGGTGGGCAAGGCGCTGTCCGACGTCCTCGCCGACAAGGGGGTGATGGTGGTCACCTGGATCTGGCAGGCGGGAGGCGTCGCCGGTCGCGGCGCCACGCCCATCGTCGCTCCCGAGGACGCCAAAGGCCTGAAGGTCCGGGGCGGCAGCCGGGAAATGGACATGGTGCTGAAGCAGGCGGGGGCGGCGGTGATCTCGCTGCCCTCCAGCGAAATCTACGCCGCCATGCAGACCGGCGCCTTGGATGCCGCCATGACCTCGTCCACCAGCCTGATCTCGTTCCGGTTGGAGGAGGTGGGCAAAAGCCTGACCACCGGCCGGGGCAAGGCCTATTGGTTCATGTTCGAGCCGCTGCTGATCTCGCGCACCATCTTCGAATCGCTGCCCAAGGACATGCAGAAGATCGTCATGGAGGTGGGCGCCGAGTTGGAGGCCTTTGCCGTCGACCGCGCCAAGGCCGACGACCAGGAGGTGGCGGTGGTCTACAAGAAGGCCGGCGCCACCGTGGCCGACCTGTCCGCCGACGTGGTCAAGCGCTGGCAGGACATCGCCCGCGACACCGCCTGGAAAGACTATGCCGGCAAGAACGACAGCTGTGCCCATATCCTCAAACTGGTCGAGGAGACCTTATGAGCCATGGCTTTGAACGGGAGGGGCAGGCCGGGCTGGCGGCACGCTCCTCCCGTGGCTTTCTTTCCCCCCTTGCCCGCCTGATGGCCGTGCTGAACCGCGCCATCCTGGCCGTTTCCATGCTGGCGGTGCTGGCCGCCGCCGCGATCCTTACGCTCAGCGTCGTGCTGCGCTATTTCCTCAAGGTGCCCACCGACTGGCAGGACGAAGCGGCGGTGTTCCTGTTGGTGGGGGTGACCTTCATGTGCGGCGCCCATGTCCAGGCCCTGCGCGGCCATGTGGGCATCGAGGCGGTGGCCGGCCTGCTGTCGCCCGGCCTCAACCGGGTGCGGCAAGTGCTGTGCGACGTGGCTTCGGCCGGGTTCTGCGCCTTCTTCGCCTGGAAGTCGTGGACCCTGTTCCTCTTGGCCTGGGTGGATGGGCAGACCACCTCGTCGTCCTGGGCGCCGTCCTTGTGCATCCCATACTCCCTGATGGCCGCCGGCATGACCTTGCTGGCGGTGCAGATCGCCCTCCAGGCGCTGTCCGCCCGCGTGTCGCGATGAGCACCACCGTCATCGGCAGTCTCTACGGCATCGGCACCCTGCTGCTGATGTTCTCCGGCATGCCCATCGCCTTCGCCCTGGGCGGCATCGCCGTCGCCTTCATGTTCTTCTTCATGCCGGCGGCGGCGCTCGACACCGTCACCCAGAATGTTTACGAGGAGATGGCCAGCATCACCCTGCTGTCGATCCCGCTGTTCATTCTGAAGGGGGCGGCCATCGGCAAGTCGCGGGCCGGCGCCGACCTTTATTCCGCCATCCATGCCTGGATGCACCGCATTCCCGGTGGATTGGGCATCGCCAATGTGTTCGCCTGCGCCATGTTCGCCGCCATGGCCGGCTCCAGCCCGGCCACCTGTTCCGCCATCGGCAGCGCCGGCATCCCTGAAATGCGGGCGCGCGGCTATTCTCCCGGCTTTGCCGCCGGCCTCATCGCCGCCGGTGGAACGCTGGGGATTCTGCTGCCACCCTCCATCACCATGATTCTGTTCGCGGTCGCCGCCGAGCAATCCCTGGGGCGGCTGTTCCTGGCCGGCATCTTCCCCGGCCTGCTGCTGGTGGCGCTGTTTTCCACCTATGCCGCCGCCAAGTACACCAGCGAAGTCCGGGCCGCCCGGGACATCTTCGAGGGCGGCGGCGTCAAGTCGGCTTATCTGGACGTCTCCACCCTGACCCTGGCCGACAAGACGCGCATGTTGCCCAAGGTGCTGCCCTTCGTCACCTTGCTGATCGGGGTGATGGCGGCCTTGTACGGCGGCTACGCGACGCCGTCCGAGACCGCCGGCCTGGGCGGCATCCTGGCCCTGACCCTGATCGCCGTCATCTACGGCATGTGGCGGCCCCGCGACCTCAGCCCGATCCTGGCCAGCACCATCAAGGAATCCACCATGCTGATGTTCATCATCGGCATGTCGCTGCTGTACTCGTATGTGATGAGCTACCTGCACATCTCCCAGTCCACCGCCCAGTGGATCGTCGGCATGCAGTTGTCCAAATGGGTCCTGCTGCTGGCCATCCTGGTGATGGTGGTGGTGCTGGGGTTCTTCCTGCCGCCGGTCTCCATCATCCTGATGACGGCGCCCATCGTCCTACCGCCGTTGAAGGCCGCCGGTTTCGACCTGATCTGGTTCGGCGTGGTGATGACCATCGTCATGGAGATGGGGCTGATCCACCCGCCGGTGGGGCTCAACCTCTTCGTCATCAAGAACGTGGCGCCCGACATCTCGCTGCGGGAGCTGATCTGGGGGGTGATGCCCTTCGTCGGCCTGATGCTGCTCGCCGTCCTGCTGCTGTGCCTGTTCCCCGCCATCGCCACCTGGCTTCCCGACGTGGTCATGGGGGGCAAGTGACAGGGTTTACTGGCGGACGAAGAACACCACCGTCATGGTCACGCCGATGGCGATGACCACGGCGCGGATATGGTCGGGGTTCATGCGGCGGGCGAGGCGGGCGCCGAGATAGCCGCCCGCCACCGACGACACCAGCATGGTCAGGGCCGGCCCCCAGTCCACCTGATTGGCCAGGATGAAGCACACCACCGCGACCGCGTTCAGCAGGCCGGCCAGCAAGGTCTTCAGCGCATTGGCCGAATTGATGTTGGTGACCCCGAACAGGCCGAACAGCGCCAGCATCATGATGCCGATGGCGCCGCCGAAATAGCCGCCATAGACGCTGATCCCGAACTGGATCACGCACAGGGTCACCGGGCCGATCTGGGCCCGGCTGCGGAGCAGGGGCACCAGCCGTTTCGAGGTTGCGAACAGGAGGGTGGCGGCCAGAAGCAGCCACGGCACCACCGCGTTGAAGGTTTTCTCCGGGGTGAAGATCAGCAGCAGGGCTCCCACCGCTCCGCCCACAGCGCTGATGGCGATGATGGCGCGGGCGCTCAGGCCTTCCAGCTTGGGAAAGTCATGGCGGTAGGCCCAGGCGCTGGCGAGGCTGGCGGGGAACAGGGCCACGGTGTTGGTGGCATTGGCGGTGACCGACGGAATGCCGGCGAAGACCAGGGCGGGAAAGGTGAGGAACGAGCCGCCGCCGGCGACCGAGTTCATGGCTCCGGCGGCGAAGGCCGCGACGACCAGCAGCAGGATGGTCACGCGCCTATTCTCCTGGTTGGGGGAGGCTGGAAAGACATTATCTGCATCCTTGACGGTTCAGCCGCTGTTGCGCAGCCCGGCGGCGACGCCGTTGATGGACAGGTGAATACCCTGCCGCAGCCGCGCATCGCCGCCGTCGGCGCGGAACCGGTGCAGAAGCTCCACCTGGAGATGGTTCAGCGGATCGATATAGGGAAAGCGGTTGCGCATGGAGCGGGCCAGCAACGGGTTGCCCTCCAGGAAGACCTGCTGGCCGGTGATGGCCAGCAGGTGGCGGCCGGTGGTGTGCCATTCCTGCTTGATCTGGTCGAAGATGCGGGTCCGCAACTCCTCGTCGGGCACCAGTTCGGCGTAGCGCGACGCGATGGCGAGGTCGCTCTTGGCGAACACCATCTCCATGTTGGACAGCAGGGCGCGGAAGAACGGCCAGGCCCGGTACATGCGCTGGAGGAAGGCGAGGCCGTTGGGAGTCTCGGCCAGCCAGGCATCGACGGCGCTGCCGAAGCCGTACCAGCCGGGCAGCATCAGGCGGCACTGCGCCCAGGAGAACACCCAGGGGATGGCGCGCAGGTCCTCGATCCGGTCGGAGGCGGTGCGCGACGCCGGACGGCTGCCGATATTGAGGTGGGCGATTTCCGAGATGGGTGTCGATTGCCAGAAATAGCGGGTGAAGCCGGGGGTTTCGTAGACCAGGCCGCGATAGGCATGGAACGCCAGATCCGACAGGCGGCCCATGGTGTCGTAGAACGCCTCGGCCGGCTCGACCGTGTTCTCCAGGTCGAGCAGGGTCGCCTCCAGGGTCGCCGCCGCCATCACCTCCAGATTGCGCCGGCCGATCTCGGGCGAGGCGTATTTGGAGGCGATGACCTCGCCCTGTTCGGTGATGCGGATCTGGCCGGACACGGCGCCGGTCGGCTGGGCCAGGATGGCCTGATAGCTGGGACCGCCGCCGCGCCCGACCGAGCCGCCGCGACCATGGAACAGGCGCAGGCGGATGCCGTGGCGGGCCGCCACCCTGGCCAGTTCGATCTCGGCCTTGTACAACTCCCAGCCCGAGGTCAGGAAGCCGCCATCCTTGTTGGAATCCGAGTAGCCGAGCATGATCTCCTGCTCGTCCCGGCGCGACCGCAGCAAGGCGCGGTAGATGGGCAGGGACAACAGCCTGTCCATGGTCGCCGGGGCCTGGCGCAGATCCTCGATGGTCTCGAACAGCGGGATGATGTTGAGGGCCATGCCGGGTTCGGCTCCCGGCCGCAGCAGCCCCGCCTCCTTCAGCAGCAACGCCGCCTCCAGCAGGTCTGACACCCCGTCGGTCTTGGAAATAATGCAGTTGGGCAGCGCCTCGTCGCCATAGGTCGCCTTGAGCCGACGGGCGTTGAAGAAGATCTCCAACTCGTCCCGGGTCTCGGCCGAATAGGACAGATGGGGCGAATGGAGCGGGCGGGGGCTGGCGATCTCCTCGGCCAGCAGGGCGATGCGGGCATCCTCCGTCAAGGCGAGGTAGTCGGAACAGCTTCCGGCGGCGGCCAGAAGCTCGCCGACGCTGCGCTCATGCACGGCCGAATTCTGCCGCAGGTCGATGGGGGCCAGATGGAAGCCGAACACCCGCACCGCCAGGATCAGCCGGCGCAGGCGGCCGGCCGCCAGCCGGGCGCCGCCGTGATCCATCAGAGAGGCCACCAGCACCGTCAGATCGTCCACCAGTCCTTCGTTGCCGGCATAGGGCTCCGCCTTGCCGACCGCGTCGTGCAGCAGGTGGGAATGGCTGAGTCCCTGCGCCGTGGCGGCCAGCCGGGCATAGATGCCGGTCAGCGCCCGCCGGTAGGGCTCGTCGGCCCGGTGGGGAGAGCTGTCGGGTGATTGTCGTGCCAGCGCCGCCAATGCGGACGACACCTGGACCAGTTCCGCCGAAAGCGGCAGTTCCGTTCCCAGGGCGTGGATTTCGGCCAGGTAATAGGCGAAGGCGGCGGCGGATTGCAGCCGCAGGGCCTCGGTCAGGATGGGGGCGGTGACGTAGGGGTTGCCGTCGCGGTCGCCGCCGATCCAGGCGCCGATGCGCAGGAACGGCGGCAGGTTCCAGTCCTGGTTGGGGTGACGCCGCCGGAGCAGGGTTTCGAACTGGGCGTAAAGCTTGGGCAGTTCGGTGAAGAAGGTATCGTCGAAGTAGGAGATGCCGTTCTTGACCTCGTCGATCACCGCCAGACGTTGCGGCCGCAGCAGGCGGGTCTGCCACAGGGTCAGGACCGCTGCCCTCAGCGCGTCCTCGTTCTCCGCCACCTCGTCAGGCGAGGGGCGGTCACGGTCGCGCTCCTCCAGCAGATGGGCGATGCTGCGTTGCAGGAACAGGACACTGTTGCGCTGCACCTCGGTGGGATGGGCGGTGAGGACCGGATTGACCATGGCGTGATCGAGAGCTTCGTGCAGGGCTTCGGGCGTCACCCCGGCCTCGTCCAGGCGCTCCAGGGTGAAGGCGAGGCTGCCCTCGCGCGGCGGCGACCCCGCCCTGGCATGTTCCCGGTTGCGGCGGATGTGGTGCTGATCCTCGGCCAGATTGGCCAGTTGCAGGAAGCTGGAAAAGCCGCGAACCACGGTGTTGGCGAGATCCGGGTCCAGGCCGTTCAGGCTGGCGGCCATCTCGCGGCCGGCGGCCTCGTCCTGGTCGCGGCTGAACCGCACCGAGGCCTGGCGCACCCGCTCCACCACCGCGAACACCGCCTTGCCGTCCTGCTCCTGCATGGTCTCGCCGAGAATGCGGCCCAGCAGCCGGATGTCCTCGCGCAGCGGCTGGTCCTTGTCCGCCGTGTCGGCCTCGGTGACGGAATCATCGCGGGTATCGGTGGGGGACATGGCCGTCCTTCTCAGGTGGCGCCGTTTCGCTTGAGGGTCCGGCGGCGGACCAGACGATGGATAAGGAACAGAACCAAAGCCACCGCTCCGGCGGCCATGATGCGATGCTCCCACTGGACCAGCCGGCCCAGGACGGATTCGATGGCGTTGCCGAACAGATAGCCGAGGCTGCCCACCACCATAGCCCAGACCGCCGCCGAAATCACGTTGAGCAGGGCGAATCGCCGGACCGTGATCGACGACAGGCCGATGGCGAGCGGGCTGATGGCCCGCAGGCCGTAGAGGAAACGGAACGACAGCACGAACCAGTCGCCCCAGCGGTCCAGCAATTTGGCCACCCGTTCGGCGTCGGCGGCCCGGCCGGGATGGCGTTCCATCCATTGCCGGCCGAACCGGCGGCCGACCCAGAACCAAGTCTGGTCGCCGACCAGCGACCCGGCGAAAGCGCAGGCCATGACCAGATCAAGGCGAAGAAAGCCCTGATGAGCGGCGAATCCGGCCAGAACCGGCACGGTCTCACCTTCGAGGAAGGTTCCGACCAGAACGGCCAGATAGCCCCAGTGTCCGAGAAAGTCTTCCATTCTGTCCCTGTTCGTCCGCCCACGGCGACAATAGCAAAGTTCAATCGGCGGTCAAAAGATAGGGACGATTCCACCAGCCGCCACCCAGGGCCTGGAACAGCGCCACCGTGTCGGCCAGCCGCCCGGCCTGGGCCTGGACCATGGCGATGCGGGCCTGGAGTTCGGTCTGTTGGGCATTGAGCAGGGTCAGGGTGCCGACGGCGCCCAACTCCAACTGCCGCCGGGTGATGGCGAGGTTGGCCGCCGCCGCCCGTTCGGCCTCGACCGCCGCCGCCAGGGTCTCGGCGTCCCGCTGCAACGCGGTCAGCACGTCGGCGACGTTCTGGAAGGCCCCCAGCACCGTGCCGCGATACTGGGCGGCGGCCTGGTCGAGGCCGGCCTCGGCGGCACGCTGGCGGTGCATCAGGGAGAAACCGTCGAACAGGGTCTGGGTGAGGCTGCCGCTCAGCGCCCAGAAGCCGGTGCCCGGGGTGAGCAGCCCCAGCTTGCCGTCGGTGAAGGCGGCGGTGGAGCCCTGGCCGGCGGTGATGTTGATCAGCGGCAGCCGGTTGGCGACGGCGACCCCCACCTGAGCGGTGGCGGCATGGAGATTGGCCGAGGCGGCGCGGATATCGGGGCGCTGCTCCACCAGCCGGGACGGTAGACTGACCGGTAAGTCCTCGGGCAGGACGAGGGCGGACAGTTGGAAACTCTCGGGCAGGGGATCGCTGGGCAGGTTGCCGCATAGCACCGCCAGCAGATGGCGCTGCTGGGTCAATTGCCGGTGCAGGCCGGGCAGCGCCTGGCGCTGCTGCGCCACCGCCGCTTCCTGGGCCAGCACGTCGGCGCGGGCGACCTGCCCCAGGGCGAATTGCTTGCGCAGGATGCCCAGGGATTGCTCGCCGAGGCCGATGATTTCCTCAGTCGCGGCGATCTGGCCGCGCAGGCTGGCCTCCTGCACCGCCGCCAGGGTGAGGTTGGAGGTCAGGGTCAGGGTGGCGGCTTCCATCTGGAACCGGCTGGCCTCGGCCTGGGCCTCGGCGCTTTCCACCTGCCGCGACAGGCCGCCCCAGATGTCGGGGGCGTAGGAGATGCCCACCTGGGCGGTATAGAGGTTGTAGACCGAATTGTGGCCGCCAGCGGCGGAATCGGCGCCGGCGGAGGCCAGGGCTTTCTGGCGGGTGGCGTTGACGCCGCCGGTCACGCTGGGCCAGAAGCCGCCCGCCTGGGCCAGGGCGGTCTCGTCGGCCACCCGCAGCGCCGCCTGGGCCGCCTTGAGGTCGGCGTTGGCGCGCAGCGCCCGCTCCATCAGGGTGTTGAGGCCGGGGGAGTGGAACAGGGTCCACCACTGGCCGGGAATGTCGCTCGCGGCGACGAAGTGCTGTCTCTCGCCGCCCGGCGCTTCCGCCGAGACGGTCGCATCGGGCAGGGCCTCGGCGGCATAGGTCTTGGCCTCGGGCGGAGCGGGCGGGATGAAATCGGGGCCGACACAGCCGCCGACGGCCAGGGCAAGGAGGAGGGTACGCAATCGCATATCCGGTCTACTCCGCCGGCAGGGAATCAAGGGCGTCGGCGTCGTCCTCCACCTCGCGGCGGCGCGAGAACACGTCGATCAGCACCGGCAGCACCACCAGGATCAGGAACGGCGCCAGCAGGATGCCGCCCACCACCACCAGCGCCAGCGGCTTTTGCACCTGGGAGCCGATGCCGGTGGAGATCGCCGCCGGCAACAGGCCGACGCAGGCGGCGATGCAGGTCATGACCACCGGCCGCAGCCGTGTCTCGCAGGCGGTGATCACGGCCAGACCGCGCTCCATGCCTTGGTCGATCAGGTCGTTGTAGCACGACAGCACGATGATGCCGCCCATCACCGAGGTGCCGAACAGGCCGACGAAGCCGATGGCGGCCGAGACGCTGAACGGGGTTCCGGTCACCGCCAGGGCGAAGATGCCGCCGACCAGGGCCAGCGGCATGACGCTGGCGCCCAGCAGGGTGTCGGTCAGGGTGCCGAAATTGATATAGAGCAGCAGCCCGATCAGGGCGAGGCCGAGCGGCACCACCACCACCAAGCGGCTGATGGCATCTTGCAATTCTCCGAACTCGCCGGCCCATTCCATGCGGTAGCCGTGGGGAATCTTGACCTCGCGGGCGATCTTCTCGCGGGCTTCGAGCACGGCGCTGCCGAGGTCACGGCCACGGACGCTGAAATTGACCGGAATGAAGCGCTGCTGGTTCTCGCGGTAGATGAACGAGGCACCGGTCACCAACTCGACCTTGGCCAAATCTCCCAGCGGCACCTGGACGACACCGCCCCCCGAGGCCGGCGCGCCGATGGTCAGGCGGCGGATGGCGTCCAGACTGGTGCGGTATTCCGGGGCGAGGCGGACCATGATGGGGAAATTGCGGTCGCTGCCGTCCTCGTAGAGATTGCCGGCGGACTGACCGCCGATGGCGGCCTGCACCGTGGCGTTGATGTCGCCGGGATTGAGGCCGTAGCGGGCGGCGCGCTCGCGGTCGATGTCGATCTTGACCGTGGGCTGGCCCAGGGCGCTGGCGACGGTGACATTGGCGATGCCGGGAATGCCGGACAGCACGTCCTTGATGCGGTTGGCGGAATCTTCCAGGCTTTGCAGGTCGTTGCCGAACAGCTTGACCGCGTTCTGGCCCTTCACCCCCGAGGCGGCCTCCTCCACGTTGTCCTCGATATATTGCGAGAAGCTGAACTCGATGCCGGGGAAACGGTCGGTCAGCTTGTCCGAGATGTCCTTGATCAGGGACTCCTTGTCGACGCCCTTGGGCCAGGTGCTGAACGGCTTCAGGGGGACGAAGAACTCGGCGTTGAAGAATCCGGTGGCGTCGGTGCCGTCGTCGGGGCGGCCGTGCTGCGAGATCACCGTTTCGGTCTCGGGGAAGGACTTGATGGTGGTCCGCATGGCGTTGACGGTGCCGTTGGCGGATTCCAGCGAGATGGATCCGGGCATGGTCGCCCGGATCCACATATTGCCCTCCTCCAGATGGGGCAGGAATTCCAGCCCCAGGAAGCGCACCGCCACCAGGGCCGCCAGGGTCAGCAGCCCGGCGCCGCCCAGGGTCAGGATGCGGTTGGCCAGGGCGAAGCGCAGCAACGGCTGGTACCAGCGCCGCATGGCGCGCACCACGATGGTTTCGTGCTCGGTGGCGGTGCCGCTGGCGAACAACAGGGCGGAGAGCGCCGGCGAGATGGTGAAGGTGGCGATCAGCCCGCCCAGGATGGCATAGGCGTAGGTCTGGGCCATGGGGCCGAAGATGTGGCCCTCCACCCCCGACAGGGTGAACAGCGGCAGGAAGCCGGCGATGATGATCGCCGCCGAGAAGAAGATCGCCCGGTTGACCTCCATGGTCGAGGTGTAGATGGTGCCGAGATGCCCCAGCAGCCGGGCCTTGGGATCGCGGGCATGGGCGCGTCCCATGGGATTCTGCGCTTCGGTCAGGTGGCGGAAGATGTTTTCCACCATGATCACGCTGGCATCGACCACCAGCCCGAAATCCACCGCTCCCACCGACAGCAGATTGGCGGAATCGCCGCGCGCCAGCATGATCAGCACCGCGAAGAACAGGGCGAAGGGAATGGTGGCGCTGACGATCAGGGCGCTACGCAGGTTGCCCAGGAACAGCCACTGCACCAGGAAGATCAGGACGATGCCGACCCCCATGTTTTCCATCACCGTCTTGGTGGTGACCGAGATCAGGTCGCTGCGGTCGTAGATCCGCTGGATGCTCACTCCCGGCGGCAGCAGGCCGGACTCGTTGATGCGCGCCACCTCGGCCGTCACGGCGGCGATGGTGGGCGCGCTTTTCTCGCCCCGGTGCATCAGGACGATGCCTTGGACGATGTCGTCGTCGTCGTCCTGGCCGGCGATGCCAAGGCGCGGCTTGGCGCCCACCGTCACGCTGGCCACGTCGCCCAGCAGCACGGGCGAGCCGTTGGTGGCGCCCAGCACCGTCTTGCGGATGTCGTCCATGCCGTGGATCAGGCCGATGCCACGCACCACCGCCGATTGGCTGCCGATGTTGACGGTCTGGCCGCCCACATTGATGTTGGCGTTGTTGAGGGACTGGAGCACCTGGGGCAGGGTCAGGCCGTAGGACACCAGCCGGGACTGGTCGACGGTGACGTCGAAGGTCTTGGACTTGCCGCCCCAGCCGTTGACGTCGATGACGCCCGGCACCGCCTTGAAGCGGCGTTGCAGGATCCAGTCCTGGATGGTCTTGAGGTCGGTGACGGAATAGCCGGGCGGCCCGACCACGCGATAGCGGAACACCTCGCCGATGGGACTGGTGGGCGACAATTGCGGCGCGGCGCCGCCGGGCAGCGGCGGCAGCTGGCCCAGGCGGTTGATCACCCACTGCTCCGCCTCGCGATAGGTGAAGTCGTAGGTGAACTGGACCTTCACGTCGGACAGGCCGAACAGCGAGATGGTGCGGATCGAGGCCACATGGGGAATGCCGGCCATCTGGATCTCGATGGGGACCGAGATGTAGCGCTCGATCTCCTCGGCCGACTGGCCGGGATTCTGGGTGATGATGTCCACCATGGGCGGCACCGGGTCGGGATAGGCCTCGATGTTGAGGCGCATGAACCCGATGGTGCCGGCGCCGATCATGACCACCAGCAGCACCACCATCAGCACCCGGTAGCGCAGGGCGAAGGCGACGACCTCGTTCATGCTCAGCCGCCCTTGGCGGCGCGGTCGATGAACAGCGAGCCGCTGGTGACGATCTTCTCGTCGGGTTCCAGGCCGGAGACCACTTCCAGCATGCCGTTATCGGTGCGGCCGGCGGTGATGTTGCGCAGCGCCAGGGTGCGGTTGTCGCCCGCTACCCAGACGCGGGCGGTGCTGCCCTCGAACACCACCGCCGATTCGGGCACGCCGACGGCGTTGCTGTCCTCGCCGGTGACGATGCGGAAGCGGGCGAACATCTCGGGCTTCAGGGCATGGTCGCGGTTGTCGACCACGGCGCGCACCGGCAGCCGGCGGGTGGCCGGGTCGATGGATGGCGCCACGTAGCCGAGGCGGGCCTGGAACACCCGGCCGGGAAAGGCCAGGACGGCGACCTCGACCGCCTCGCGGCCCTTGATGCGTGGCGCGTCGGCCTCGCGCACATTGGCCACCAGCCAGACGGTGGACTGGTCGCCGATGGCGAAGACCGGGTTGCCGCCGCCGCCCGACGCGCTGGTGATGAACTGGCCGATTCCCACCTGCCGCTGAACCACGGTGCCGCCGATGGGGGCGTGGATGACGGCTTCGCGGCTGATGCGGTGGGTGTCGGGAGCGGTCTCGATGGCGTTGATCTCGGCGTCGCTCTTGCCCAGGATGCGCAGCCGGTTGCGGCTGGCGGCCAGGGCGATCTCGGCGGTGCGCACGGCGCCGCGGGAGCTGGCGAGGTCCGACTGGCTCTGCTGCCAATCCTTCAGCGCCCCGCCGCCGGCCTCGAACAGGTCGTGCTGCCGCTTTTCCGCCGCCTCGGTCAGCTTCATCTGGGCGCGGGCGGTGCTGACTTGGGACAGGGCGGTGACCAGATCGTTCTGGCCCTGGACGAATTCCGAGGCGTCCACCGCCAGCAGCGGATCGCCGGCCTGGACCATGTCGCCGGCCTTGGCGAAGATCCGGGTGACCCGGCCGGAATAGGGCGAGAACACCGGGGTGGTGGCGTCGTCGTTGGTGGCGATCTTGCCGTCGGTCTCGTCGATGGGGCGGAAGGCCATGCGGTGCGCCGGCTCGATGGTCAGTCCGGCCCATTGCGCCTCGGTGGCGGGAAAGCTGCCGGGCGGTGGCGGCGGCTCGGCCACGGCGGCGTCGCCGGCGGCCTGGTGCGCGCCTCCCGGCAGGGCGGCCAGGGCGATCGCCGCGAGAATCGCGCCCACCGCCAACAGCGTCCATTGCGTCCGGGGCGGAAGCCTGCGAACCGGTTGTTGCGTCCGAATGCCGTGTGCCATCTGCCACCCTACCGCCAGTTACACAGGGTTGTACGGCGGCAAACTTTCACATGGCTGTCGCGCTATAATTTAAGCACGGCGCGCAGGCCGACCACGGTGGCGTCGGGGATGCGGGTGGTGGGCCGGTCGGGATAGGCGATGCCGCCGCCGGGATGCATGACGTATTGGACGTTGGGCACCAGGGTGAACCACGGATTCATCTGGGCGCGGTACAGCACTTCGGTGACCATTTCGAAATCGCGCACGGTGGTGTTGGTCCCCAGGCTGATGGCGTCGCGGTCGCGCGACGCCAGGGCGGGGCTCATCTTGCCGTAGCCGATGGCGATGCCGGCGACGTCGTCGTCGCGGCCCTCGATCATGCCCTTCCAGGTCAGGCCGACCTCGTCGTAATAAGGCATGGCCGAGCGGTCCTCGGGGCTGACGAACAGGCGGGTGAAGACGCCGATGCCGCCATCCTCGCTGCCGGGCTTCTTCCACAGCATGTGATCGATGACGCCGTAGATCCCCCACGAGCCGCGATAGGTCTTGGCGATGGTGTTGCTGGCGGCGCTGCCCAGCGAAATGCCCTGGTTGTCGTAGCGCTGGTCGAGGAAGCGGCCGTTGTGGTACCAGCCGCCCAGCTTGACCATGGTCGGCAGGCCCTCGGCGCCCTTGTCCTGGTTGACCCCGTATTGCACCTCGCCGAACCAGTGCGGCGGCTGGTTGGTATCGAAATTGAGGCCGTAGCGGTTGCGGCGCTGGGGGTCGGGATTGTTGCTGTAGATCATCGGCGCCGGGTCGCCGTTGAAGACGGCGGTCAGGATGGCCAGCTCGGGGGTGGGCTGCACCTTGACGCGGGCGCCGGTCATGGCCAGCGGATAGGCGCCGCCGCCCGACGGCATGTTGGCGGCGAAGCCGATGGGCCAGCCGAAGGTGCCGTTGATGAAATAGGCGCCGTTGGAGCTGACGCAGAATTCCTCTTGTTCCGGCATCTGGCCGACCCTGAGCGACGCCAGGTCGTCATAGACCGACTGCTGCAACCACATGGCCCAGATGCGCCCGGCCGGCGCCGCCTCGATGTCGCGGACGGTGAAGTTGTTGGACAGGAAATTGGCGCTCATGGAGCGGCCGTGGATCTGGAACAGCGAGGTGTGGAAGGTCAGTCCCTGCCAGCCGATCAGCTTGTCGAAATCGGCGTCGATGTCGATTTCCAGCAGGCCTTTCGCCACCGCCCGCTGCCGCAGGCCGCCCGAGGGATTGCCCAGCACCTCGCCGGTATAGACGCCGCCGAGCTTGAGACCGGACGCGTCCAGCGACGACCGCAGCCCGCCCCAGTCGCCGGTCAGGGTGTCGCGCTCCCAGAAGCCCTTGGGGGCGGCGGCTTCAGCTTCGGCGGGGGCCGGAGCGGCCTCCTCGGCCTTGGCCGGAATGGACAGAACGGCAATCCCGGCCGCCAGGGTGATCGCTGCAGACATATGGCGCATGGGGAATTTATCCGTTCAGAAAGGCTTGGGCCGGGGCGTAGCAGGGGGAGCTTTCATTGGGCTTGCATTCTGACCGCTCATCCCGCCGAGGAAAGGGAAATTCCGCGACATCTTGATGAAAGGTTGAGCGGGTAGCGTTTTTTCATCGAAGCCTCGAGTCTTGTCAAGGTCCTGGGGCGGGCTGGTCTTTGCAGGCGGGATAACGTGGACAAGCGATACAGCCTAGGTCTTTCCGTCGCCCTGATCATTCTGGCCGCTGTCGCGGCCGGACCAGCCAAGACCGAATCGCCCCAAGGCGCGACCTGCGACGCCGAGGTCGAGGTACTCAACACGGAATGGCGGCATAATTGGTCCGGGTGGTCGTCGGAGAAGTCCGGCGGCGGCAGCTTCGTCCTGGACAATCACGGCCACCGCTATTCGGTGGACGAATATGCCGCCATGCACCGCCGGCTCGACCGTAGCCGCAAGCTGTGCCGGCAGGGCGAGGTGGAAGAGGCGCGCACCGAGATGTGGATTGTGCGAAGCTGGCTGGACGCCGACAATGATCTGCCGATCCTGAAGTGATGAGGTCCCGGTTTGCGCCTGCTGCTGGTCGAAGATAACGAGCGTCTTGCCGGCCTCGTGGTCGAGGCCTTCATGCGCGAAAGTTTCGCCGTCGATCCCGCCGCCAGTCTCGACGATGCGAACGCGGCCCTGGGCGCCGCCAAATACGACGCCATCATGCTCGATCTCGGGCTGCCCGACGGGGACGGCCTGTCCTTCCTGCGGCAGTTGCGCCAATCGGTCAACGCGGTGCCGGTCCTGATCCTCAGCGCCCGCGAGCGTCTGGAGGATCGTCTGGCCGGTCTCAACGCCGGGGCCGACGACTATCTGGCCAAGCCGTTCGCCATGGCGGAACTGGTCGCCCGCATGCGGGCTTTGCTGCGGCGTCCACCCAGCCTGCTGCCCAACCGCTATACGTTCGGCAACCTGGCCATGGACGAGACCACCCAGGACGTGGAGGTGGATGGAATTCGGATTGATCTGCCCCGGCGCGAGCGGGCGGTCCTGCGCCTGTTGATCCGTCAGCCGGCACGTCTGGTGCTGCGCTCCGCCATCGACAACGCGGTGTTCGGCTTCGACAGCGAGGTCGGCGCCAATGCCCTGGAGGTCTATGTCCACCGGCTGCGCAAGCGGTTGCAGCAGGCTCGTGCCGACGTGACCATCCGCACCGAGAAGGGCATGGGCTACTGCCTGGTGAAAGCTGATGTCTAAGGGGCCGTCGCTGCTGCGTTCGCTGGCCTTCGACCTGCTGGTGATCCAGGTGGTTGCCATCGGAGCGCTGTTCGCCATCGTGCTGGAGCGGCTGGGTGCCACTGTCGAGGAGTTGGAAGCCCGCGACATGCAGGAGGCAGCCATGGAACTGGCCGGCCATCTGAGCTTCGGCGACGGGCCGAAGCTGGCGCTGTCGCCGGGCGACATGGCCCGGTTCTCGCCGTCCTACGGCCGCTATTCCTTCGCTATTCTCGACGACGGGGGCCACGCCCTGTTCGCGTCGGTCGAGCCGCCCCAGGCGCTGGCCGATCCCGACCCGGACTCCGCGGAACCGCGCGGTCGCTTCAAGCTCCGTTCGCGCCACACTCTGTTATGGGGGGTGTCGGCCAAGGCCAATGTGGACGGCCGGCCGGTGTGGATTCAGGTCGCCGAGGACATGAACCATCGCGACGTGCTGATGGACGAGATCGTCAGCGGCTTCAAGGTTCGCGCCGGCTGGCTGCTGGTTCCTCTGTTCTTCGCCCAGCTCGGCTTTGCCCTGGTGCGCATGCAGCGCCGGTTCCGCCCCCTGCTGGCGGCGTCGGAATCTGCGGCTTCCATCAGCCCACAGGCGCCCGAGGGCCGGGTCGCCGGCAAGGGGGTGCCGGAGGAGGTTCTGCCGCTGGTGGAGGCGGTCAACAGCGCCCTGGCGCGGTTGGAGGTGGCCTTCCGGGCGCAAAAGGAGTTCCTGGAAAACGCCGCCCACGAGTTGAAGACGCCGCTGGCGGTGTTGCGCGCCCGCATTGAAACCCTTGATCAGGGAGAATTGCGGCGGGAGCTGGAGGTCGATGTCCAGACCCTGTCCCGGCTGGTCACCCAATTGCTGCGGGCGGCGGAAATGGAGGGGCTGTCGGGGGAGGAGCGGTCGGAGGTTGACCTGGGCAACCTCGTCGATGCCATCGCCGGCTATCTGCGACCGACGGCGGCCATGGCCGGCAAGTCCATTACCCGCAGCGGCGACAAAAGCGTGATCGTCCACGGTTGCACCGAAACCATCGGGCAGGCGATCACCAATCTGGTAGAGAACGCCCTGGCCCACACCCCGGCCGCCACTTCGGTGGAGATCGCGGTGATGGGCGGCGAGCATCCCGAGATCAGGGTGCGCGACTTCGGCCCCGGCGTTCCCAAGGAGGAGGGGGACCTGGTGTTCCAGCGCTTCTGGCGCCGGGACCGGCGCAAGGGCAGCGGGGCGGGCCTGGGGCTGTCCATCGTCAAGCGGGCGATGGAACTGCATCACGGCAAGGCCTGGGTCGAACCGGCAACCGGCGCCGGCGCCGTTTTCGTCCTGCAATTCTGATCAGGGAGTCTGTCTAATCAGGGAGTCTGGGCCACCGTGTCGGCCATCATGCGGAACAGCGGGATGTCGATCTCGGAATCGTGCTTGGCGAGGGCGGCGATGAAGGCCTGAAGGCGGCGGTTGGCCTCGTCGCCGTCGCGGCGGTCCATGCTGTCCTTGACCTGCATCAGCAACGCCAGCAGGTTGGCGTGATCCTCGTGCAGGATGGCGTGGGATTCCGGGTCGATCCGCGCGGCGCTACATTCTTCCAGGCCGAAATGAAGCTTCATCCGTTCGATCAGGATGGCGACCGCTTCGGTGGACAGTCCCAGACCGGAATCGTTCTTCACCACCGCCGCCAAGGACGACACCATCTGGTTCAGCTTCTTGTGCTCGGCGTCGATTTCCGGGTTCTGGCTGGCCCAGTCGGGGTTGTTCCAGGTCGACATGTCATCCCTCCTGTAAAGAGCTTCCCGCCACAACAGATGGGTATGGAGTCGGACAATGCCTAGGACCTATCCCAAATGGGATGATGGGCGTTGGTGTTAGAGTGGAGGCGGCGCTTCCGTAACGGTGGAAACTCGCCTATGATCCCCGACAATCAGAAACGACCCGGCCCGGTGTGGGAGCAGGCGGGAAAGAGGCGGCGCGACGGCATGCATCAAGACGCGGGCTCGGCCGAGCACAAGTGGAAGCACCTGATCGAGGCGGTCGAGGAGTTCGGCCAAGGCTTCACCGTGTTTGATCGCGACCTCAACCTGATCCTGTGCAACAACCGCTTTCTCGAAATGCTCGACTTCCCGGTCAGCCTGGTTCACGCCGGGACGGTGTTCGCCGATTTCATGCGCTACAACGCCGAGCGCGGCGAATACGGTCCGGGCGACGTGGAAGCGCTGGTGGCCGAGCGGGTCGAGAAGGCCCGCAACGTCTCGTTCCATTGCTTCGAGCGCGAGCGTCCCGACGGCACCATCATCGAGGTTCGCGGCACGCCGCTGCCGGGCGGCGGCTTCGTCACCACCTATACCGAGATCACGGCGCGCAAGCAGGCCGAGCGGATGCTGATCCTGGCCAAGGAGCGGGCGGAGGAGATGGCCCGCGTCAAGGCCAGCTTCCTCGCCACCATGAGCCACGAGATCCGCACCCCCATGAACGGGGTGCTGGGCATGCTGCATCTGTTGCTGGACAGCCCGTTGACGCCCGAGCAGCACGACCATCTGCTGACCGCTCAATCCTCGGCCAGAACCTTGCTGGCCATTCTCAACGACGTGCTCGACTTCTCGAAGTTGGAAGCCGGGCAGATGACGGTCGAGGTCACCGACTTCGACCTGTCCCGGCTGATGGACGACACGGTGGCCCTGATGCGTCCGGCCGCCGTGGACAAGGGGCTGGCCCTGGTGGCTCTGCTGGGGGCGTCGGTCCCGCGCGCGGTGGTCGGCGATCCCAGCCGGTTGCGTCAGGTTCTGTCCAACCTGATCGGCAATGCCATGAAGTTCACCGAAACCGGCGGCATCACGGTGCGGGTCGGGCTGGAGGAGGATGGCACCTCGCTGGCCAAGCTGCGCTTCGAGGTGATCGACACCGGCATCGGCATCGGCCCGGACGAATCGTCGTCGTTGTTCGCCGAATTCGTCCAGGCCGATTCCTCCATCACCCGAAGGTTCGGCGGCACCGGCCTGGGCCTGTCCATCTGCAAGCGGCTGGTGGAGTTGATGGGGGGAGAGATCGGGTTCAGCAGCGTACAGGGGCAGGGCAGCACCTTCTGGTTCACCGTGCGGGTGGGGCTGGCCTCGGTGGCCGTGAAGCCCTTGGCGCAGGACAATCTGCCGGTGCTGGCGCCGTTGGCTGTCCTGGTGGCCGAGGACAACCCCGTCAACCAGAAGCTGACCAGCACCCTGCTGTCCCGCTGGGGCCACCGGGTGACCGTGGCGCACAACGGCGCCGAGGCGGTGGACCGGTTGCGGGAAGGAAACTTCGACGTGGTGCTGATGGATGTCCACATGCCCGGCATCGACGGGCTGGAGGCGACGCGGCGCATCCGCGCCATGGACGGCCCCGTGGCCCGGGTGCCCATCATCGCCATGACCGCCGACGTGCTGGAGGGCGACGACACCAAGTGCCGCGCCGCCGGCATGGACGACTACGTGTCCAAGCCGGTCGATCCCCCCCGTCTGCTCGACGCGCTGGCCCGGGCGGTGCCGGGGGCGCTGCGGTAGGGGAGCTAGGCGTTAACTGCTGAACCGCTTGACGTAGCGGCCGGCGATGTCGGCGGTGTTGACCACCACCAGCACGTCGGTGGTGTTGAACGGACGGTCGATGACGGCGCCGTCGCCGATCATGCCGCCCAGGCGGAGATAGCCCTTGAGCAGCGGCGGCAGCGAGGCCAGGACGCGCCGGGCGTCCCAGGCGGCGGTGACGTCGGCGAAGTCGACGCGGTCCTGCTGGGGCAGGGCGCGGGCGCGCAGTTCGGGCGGGGCGAGGTGGTTGTCGCGCAGGTAAGCCAGTTGCGGCGCCAGGATCTCGGGATCGGTTCCGGGCAGGCTGCCGCAGCCGAACAGGAGTTGGATTTTGTTCTCCACCATATAGGCGGCCAGACCCTGCCACAGCATCTGCAGGGTGCCGCGATGCCGCCAGCGGGCATCGACGCAGGAGCGCCCCAGTTCCAGGATCTCGCCGGGGGTGTCGATGAAGGGCGACAGGTCGAACTCGCCGGCCGAGTAGAAGCGGCCGATGGCGTCGGCGGCATGGCGGCGGATCAGGCGGTAGGTGCCGACCACCTCGCCCTCGGTCAGCACCAGCAGGTGGTCGCAGACCTCGTCATAATCGTCGTAATCCATTTCCAGCGCCTGCATGGCGGCGGTGGGCTTGGCCCCCATCTCCTCGAAGAAGACGCGATAGCGGATGCGCTGGGCGGCCTGGATTTCGGCGCGGCTGGTGGCCAGGCGCACTTCGATACCGTCGGCGGAGATCGGGCAAAGGGCCTGCACGGCCGTTGTCTGGTGGGTCAAGGCTCACCTCGGCGGATGGAGTGCGGGAGAAACGGTGAAGAGATGGGAGACGAGGGCTCTACGGCCAGGCGCATGGTTGAACTCCTGCGCTTGGCGGTATCAGCCGAACCTTCGAAAAGGGAGGTGTCGTCGCCGCTCATGGATTGTCGTATAACGTGAAGACTTGTTCCAGGGGGGTGAAACTATTATTACACTTGGCTTCGCATCGCTTCTTTTACAATAATGTTTCATTTCATTCAGGGAGGGCACATGGCCGAGTCACGGATCGCCTCTGTCGAAGGCAATCAGCTCTCGTTTCACCGGCAGGATGCCGAGAAGCCGGTGCGCAAGGTCCAGTCGCGCTGGGTACTCCAGGATTGGGTCTGCCAGGTCGAATACGATGGCGATTGGACGACCTTCGTCCTGCACGAGTTCAACGACGGCATGTTCGAGCCGTCCTCGGTCCAGGGCGTGTTCACCGACTTCGCCGGCGCCGCCGCGGTCGAGGTGACGACCAGTTGGCTGCAGCGCCGCATCGAGCATAAGGATCTGCGCAACCGCCGTCAGCGCGACATCTTCCTGGGGGCCTTGGCGGTGGTCGCCGCCCTGGCGCTGGCCGCCATCTCGTTGCGGTGACCTTGCATCCCCATATCTGATCGACCCAATTCGGAGGAATGGTCATGGCGTTATGGGGACCCAGCAAGACGGCGATGGTGACGGCGTCCGAGGCGCTGCCCGGCCGCGATCAGGAAATGCCGGTGCCCGAGCGCCACGCGGTGCTGGGAACCCGTCTCCGGCCGCCGTTCCCGGTGGGCATGGAAGTGGCTGTGTTCGGCATGGGCTGCTTCTGGGGAGCGGAAAAGCTGTTCTGGACGGCGCCGGGGGTCACCTCCACCTCGGTCGGCTATGCCGGCGGCTTCACCGTCAATCCCAGTTACGAGGAGGTCTGCACCGCGCGGACCGGCCATACCGAGGTGGTGATGGTGGCGTTCGACACCGACGTGACCGACTTCGAGACCATGCTGCGGCTATTCTGGGAGGGGCACAATCCCACCCAGGGCATGCGCCAGGGCAACGACATCGGCACCCAGTACCGCTCGGCCATCTATGTGGAAACGGCGGTGCAGTTGGCTCAGGCCCAGGCCTCGCGCGATGCCTTCCAGGCGGTTCTGACCCAAGCCGGCTTCGGCGTCATCACCACCGAGATCGCCCAATCGAGGCCATTCTATTGGGCCGAGCCGTATCATCAGCAGTATCTGGCAAAGAATCCCGGCGGTTACTGCGGTCTGGGCGGCACCGGGCTGCGCTGTGGGTGAGCCTTGCATACTTTATGTTACTGTTGCGGGATATTGCGCCGCAGTATAGCATGCTTTCTGATGCCCTTTGGGTGATGAGGGGCTTAATCGGAGGGGGCTATGGCGATCAAGCGCGCAATTTGTCTGGCCGGCGGCGGCCCGGCGGTAGGACTTTCCATCGGTGCGTTGGACCGCATCCACTGGGAGTCCGACATTCACTTCGATGTTTGGAGCCTGGCCTGCATCGGCGCCTGGCTGGGGGTGGTCTGGAATCAGGCCGAGCCTGGCCGGGAAGTGGAGACCTCGACCTCGTTCTTCCGGGGTATCTTTCGGCCCGACGACGTCTACGACCGCTTTCCCGTTGCCGCCGCCTTCGCGCCCGATTTCGAGGCGGCGGCGACCAACGCGCTGAATTTCACGCTGGATTCCGACAATTACCGCAATCTGGTGATCCCCGAGGCCATCAAGCAGGCCAGCGAGGACATCGTCGCCTTCATGGGCGATCCCGGCAAATGGTCGCAGGCCAATTTCAACAGCCTGATCCTCAATCAGGTGATGGCGGTCAATCCGGTGTCGCGGTTCATGACCAGCCTGATGTACCAGAGCAACACCAAGGGGCTGTCGCGCATTTTCTATCCCGACAGCGCTTTTCTCCAGCAGATCAACTTCGAGAATCTCTACCAGCCCGGCCGGCCGGTGTTGTACCACAACGCCTACAACCTGACCGACCAGCGCCTGGAACTGTTCAGCAACAAGGATTCCAAGTATCAGCGCATCCGCGCCGAGACGGTGTGCGCCTGCTCGGCGCTGCCCTATATCGAGGATCCGGTCACCATGGATGGCAAGGTCTATTGCGAAGGGGCCACCATCGACACGGTCAACTTCGAACACCTCCTGGCCAACCATCCCGACCTGGACGAAGTTTGGGTGAGTCGCATCCTTGATCGCAAGCAGATCCGCCAGCCACGGAATCTCTACGATGCGCTCAACAATCTGGTGATGCTGTTCGCTTCCACCACCAGCGAGGACGACGTCAAGCTGTTCAAGTACCACCTGCTGGAAACCGGTTCCAAGGTGAAGGTCGTCGAGATTCCGGTGGCCCACAACATCAATTACGACTGGAACTGGTCCAATCTCGACCGCTCCATCCGCGATGGTTGGGTGGCGGCCGACGCGACCTTGGCGCGGTATCGGGGCACCGCCGATGCGCCCCTCCAGCGACAGAAGAAAGCCGCACAGTAGGGATGGCTAACCTAGCCAATGGACTGTACGATCGGGCTTATCGCGGCTATTGGATGCGCGCGCGATAAGACGCAAGGTTTATGGATGGACCAGGAGGGGGGAGGATGCGCTTTCTCGACGACATGAAGATTTGGGTCAAGATCGCCATCGTTCCCTTTGTCGCAACCACCGGGCTGGTGATCATCGCCTTCCTCGGGATGAGGGGATTGGATGCTCAGCAGCGCACACTCGACGAGATCGCCGACGTTTCCTTCGCCAAGTCGGTGAAGATCAGCGAGTTGTCCGACACCCTCCAGGACGCCCATTCCGGTCTGTATCGCCTGCTGACCTGGAACGCCGCCGGTGTGGACGAGACCAAGATCAACAAGATCGAAGCGTCCTTCAACGAGTCCACCGCCAGGGCCGGCAAGATCGTGGCCGATTATCGGACTCGCTTTCCGGTTGGAGCGGAGGAGGACGCGCTGCTGAAGAAGCTCGATCAGGCGCTGGTCCTCTACAAGAGCAACACCGCCCAGGTGATCTCCATGCAGAAGATGGACTTCACCGCCGCGGTGTCGTTCATGTGGACCGCCCAGGACAGCTTCCAGTCGCTGATGGCCGAGACCCAGCGCATGGTCAAGCTGGAGGCCGATCTGATCGAGTCCAATCGCAAGGAGGCGGCGGGGGCCGCCGCGACCACGCGCAGTCTGTTCATCAGCATCACCATTGGCGTCCTGGCGCTGCTGGCGGCGATTTCGTTCCTGCTGGTCCGTGCCATCGCCAGTGCCGTGGGCGGCATGACCAAGGCGATGGAGCGTCTGGCCGACGGCGATCTTGCCGTCCAGGTGCCGGCCATCGGCCGTCGCGACGAGATCGGCGCCATGGCGGCCACGGTGCAGGTGTTCAAGGAGAACGCCCAGCGGGTCCATAAGCTGACCGAGGAACAGGAGGCCATGCAGCGTGAGGCCGCCCGGTCCAAGCGCCAAGCCATGGGCGAACTGGCCAGCGAGATCGAAAGCACCGTGCGCACCGCCGTCGATGCCGCGTCAAGGGCGGCGGATTCCATTCGGGGCGAGGCCGAGGTTCTGGCCTCCAACGCCGAAACCGCCATCAATCAGACCGCCCAGGTGGCGGAATCCTCGGAACTGGCCAACGGCAACGTGGAGACGGTGGCTCAGGCGGCCGAGCGTCTGGTCGGTTCCATCACCGAAATCAACCGTCAGGTCGCCGAATCCTCGCGCGTCGCCGGCGAAGCGGTGGCCGAGGCCGCCCGCACCGACGAAACCGTCAAGACCCTGACCGTGGCGTCGGGCAAGATCGGCGAGGTGGTGAACCTCATCAACGACATCGCCAGCCAGACCAATCTATTGGCGCTGAACGCCACCATCGAGGCGGCGCGGGCGGGCGATGCCGGCAAGGGTTTCGCGGTGGTGGCCAACGAGGTCAAGAACCTCGCCAACCAGACGGCGCGGGCCACCGAGGAGATCACCGGCGAAATCACCGCCATGAAGGCGGCGACCGATCAGGCGGTGAAGGCCATCGACGGTATCGTCGTCACCATCGGCCGGGTCAACGAGGCCCTGTCCGCCATCACCAGCGCGGTGACCGAGCAGGGCCGCGCCACCAGCGAGATCTCCTCCTCGGTCAGCCAAGCTGCCGATGGAACCCGGACGGTGTCGTCGGGGATCAGCGAGGTTCGCCGGGTCGCCGATCAGGTGGGCACCGCCGCCGCGTCGGTGCATGTGACCACCGAGACTCTGGTGGGCGAGTTCGGCCGCCTCCAGTCCCAGGTCGACGGGCTGGTCGGACGCCTGCGGTCGGCGTAAACAATAACTGCATTCAACGAGGGAGGGACGTCGTGATGAAATTCTTCAAACTGGCCATGTTAGCCGCTTTCGCCGTGATGATCGGTTCGGGTTCGGCCCGTGCCGCCGATGAATGTCTGGCCGCTCAGGCGTTGGTGGGCAAGGCCATCGCCCATTTCAACGCGGTCGGCAAGGAAAAGTCCTTCGCCGACTTCATGGACAAGGGCAACAAGGATTGGGTCAACGGCGAGCTCTACGTCATAGTCGCGACCATGGACGGCATCTTCAAGGCGCACGCCATCAATCCCAAGCTGATCGACAACCCGGACCTTCCCAGCCTGAAAGATGTGAACGGCGTGATGATCATCCAGGAGATGATCAAGGCCGGCAAGTCCGGCCCCAACGGGGCCTGGGCCAAGTACACCTGGACCCACCCCGAGACCAAGAAGCTTGCCGCCAAGCAGACTTGGGTGAAGCCCAACGGCGACCTGCTGTTCATGGCCGGCTGCTATCCGGCCAGCTGATCTTTCCCCTTCGTCGGCCCGACGCCGCCCGCGGATATCGCGGGCGGCGTTTTTGTTTGTGACGAAAGATCGCGGCGGCGGTCGTCGGGATTCTTGGGAGGCGACTCGGTCTGCGACCACTATGACTCAATGAAACCCGGTAAGTGATCGAAACGGGTTTCGAGAATTCAGAGTTCCCCCCATGTCTTTCGTTGCAACGGGAATCGGGCTATGCTTAAGCTATACGCGCAGGGTCGTCGCGGCCCCGGTCCCTCGGTGTGTGGAGGACTGATTCCTGGGGTGGGAATTACGCCTTTTTAGGGGAAGTTTTTGAAATGGGCCTGACATATTTGAATATCGCCCGATATGGCGCCATGGACGAATCACGCACATGAAGCCCTATATCGTCGCCATATTCAATCAGAAGGGGGGCATTTCAAAGACCACCACCAGTACCAACCTTGCCGTATGCCTTGCCGCATTCGGAAAATCGGTGGTGGTGATCGATCTCGACTCTCAGGGTGATTCGACCAAGAGCCTGGGAATTGATCCGAAGATAAAACAGGGCATCTATGATCTTTTCATCGGCCATGCGCCGGTGGCCGACGTCATGGTGCCGACGGTGTTCGACGGCGTCCGGGTGCTGCCGTCCACCTACAGCCTGGCCGGGATCGAGATCAAGCTGTCGGAACAGCAGAACTCGCAGCGCACGCTGTCGACCATTCTCGCCCATACCGATCTCGAATGCGATTACGTGGTGGTGGATTGTCCGCCGGCTTTGGGCATTCTTCCCATCAACGCCCTGGCTTCGGCCGATGCCGTGGTCATTCCGGTGACCGCCACCCCCTATGCCAACGACGGATTGCTCCGCACCCTGCCGTCGATCAAATACGTGCAGGAAGGGTTGAACAAGAATCTGCTGCTGCAAGGCGTCCTGTTCACCATCAACGACAAGAACAAGACCACCCGCAAGATCAACGAGCTGATCCGCTCGCGTCTCGGCGGCACCGTCTACAAGACCGAAATTCCCCGCGACCACATGGTGATCGAGGCGGCGACCTCGCGGCTGCCGGTCTGCGTCTACGCGCCGAAATCGGCGGCGGCGCAGGCTCATCTTGACTTCACCGAGGAATTCATCGACCGCCACGTGGCCATCGCCGCCAAGGCCGGCAAGACGGTTCCCGGGCGGCTGCCCCGCGACAAGGCCATGGAGCGGCTGTTCGCCTGGCAGACCAGCAACGCCTCCAGCATGGCGCCGGCCACCGACGAACGGTTGCGCCAGAAGGAGGACCAGCTGGATCGCATGCTGTACGGCGACCGCGGTTGGGGCGAACGCTGGCATCTGGCGCTGATTCATTTCTTCATCGATAACCGGCTTTCGCTGGTGGCCTTCCTGCTGGTGATGCTGATCGGGTTCATCGCCCTGGTCGGAGCCGGTTTCGAAGGCGCGCGCCGGCTGGCGGGTCTCATCGGTTTGGTTTAGTCTTCCCAAACAGGAGGCGAACCGATGAGCGGGCAAATCAGCGCGGATCTTGTTGGGGTGATTACGTTCCGGTTGTGCGGGCGATCATTCGGCTTGCCGGTCGGTGCGGTGCGCGAGGTGGTTCCCATCGCGTGGCTTGATCGGCCGCCGCAGATGCCCAGCATGGTTCGGGGCATCCTCAATCTCGGCGGTCAGGCGGTGCCGGTGCTGCGGCTTGATAAATTGCTGGGCCTGGACGACGGCACCTATGGCCTCGACGCCTCGATCCTGGTCATGCGGGACGATCATGAGGCCGGGCGACCGCTGGGCTTGCTGGTCGAGCATGTGGACGGCGTGCGCGCCGCCGACCAGTTCACCAGCATGGGGCTTGCCGACAGCGCATCGTTCAACGCCTGCCTGTCCGACCAGTTGGAGCAGGACGGCAAGGTGGTGCAACTGCTGTCGTGGCGGAACGTCCTCCTGGTCGAGGAGCGCCAGCGGCTGGCGGATTTCCAGGCCCAAGCCCAGGCTCGGCTGGCGGATCTCGGGACGGTTGCGCCGTGAACGCTGAAGTCATGCCGCATCCGACGGTCCAATCGCTTCTCGCCGATCCGGCCTTCGCTCGATTGAAGGCGCTGGTGATCGACACCACCGGCATGGCCTTCTACCGCGACAAGAGCGAGGACCTGGCCCAGATCCTGGCTGCCAGAATGACCGAGCTGGCGGTCGGCGGGTGTGACGGCTATCTGGAGCGGCTTGCCCTGGGCGCGACCGAGATGGATGCGCTGGTGGCCGAGTTGACCATCGGTGAGACTTATTTCTTCCGCCACAAGGAGCAGTTCGACGCTCTGCGCGACGTCATCCTGCCCGATGTGATCGAGCGCAACCGCTCGACCCGCCGTCTGCGCATCTGGAGCGCCGGCTGCGCCACCGGCCCCGAGCCCTATTCCATCGCCATCATGCTCGAACGCGAGTTCGGGGCGCGGATCGCCAATTGGCATGTCACGGTGCTGGGCACCGACATCAATCAGAAATTCCTCAGCCGGGCCCGCGAGGGCCGCTACGACCAGTGGGCTTTCCGGGCCATGCCGGAGGATATCCGCGCCGCCTGCTTTACCAAGATCGGCACGCAGTGGCAGATCAACCCGGAATACCGGCGCTTCGTCAAATTCCAGTATCACAACCTGATCAAGAGCCGGTTTCCGTCGATCATCGACAACATCGCCGGCTTCGACCTCATCATCTGCCGCAACGTCATCATCTATTTCAGTCCCGAGACCATCGAGGGGCTGATTCCGTGCTTCCACGAGACGCTGAGCGACGGCGGCTGGCTGGTCATGGGCCATGCCGAGCCCAATCAGCATCTGTTTCGTGATTTCCGCACGGTCAACACGCCGGGGGCCGTGCTGTACCAGCGTGTCGATGGCCATCAAGCCCGGCCATGGGTGCCGCCGCCGTCGCCGGCCCCCATGGTCAAGGCGCCGCCGTCCCTGGTGCTGCCCCGGCTGACGGCGCTGGATGCTGGCCGGGACGTGCCGAATCCCTCCCGTTCGCCCCGGGGCAAGCCACCGCCGGTGGCGCCCCGGTCGCAGCCGCCCCGGTCTCAGCCACTCCAGTCTCAGCCCCTGGCGCCGCTTCCGCCGGGGGCGGCGGCCGGACATGGTCTGACCCAGATTCGCGAGCTGGCCGATTGCGGCCAGTGGGACGCGGCGGCGGCGGCCTGCGACGCCCTGCTGGTTTCGACGCCGATGGATGCCTGGGGGCATTTCTACCGCGCCATGATCCACGAGCAGGTCGGACAGGCGGAGGAGTGCGAAAAGGCCTTGCGGCGCGCCATTTACCTCGACCGCCGCATGGTTCTGCCGCACTATCATCTCGGCCTGTTCCTGTTGCGGCGCGACGATTCCGTGGCTGCCGCCAAGGCCTTCCGCAACGTTCTGACCCTGTTGAAGGATCTTCCCGATGACGGTCAGGTGGCGGATGCGGACAAGATCACCGTGGGCCAGATGCGCGAGGCCGTCGACATGCATCTGAAGTTGATCGGAGTCGTGTGATGCTGGGGGGAGTGACATGACAGACGCCGCCACTCTGCGGGATCGCTTGCATGCCCGCGTCGACTGGGCCGAACGGGATCACGCCACCGCCTTCAACAAGGCGCTGTTGCAGGCGCGGACGCGCCGGCTGGCGGCGCCGCGTGGCGTGGTGGTCGATGGCCCCCAGGGGATCAACGCCCTGTGCTGTCGCATCGGGACGGAGCGCTATGGCCTGCCGCTGGCCGATCTGTCCGAGGTGATGCCGCTGGGCAACTGGACGCCGGTACCGGGCCAGCCGCAATACCTGCTCGGCGTCACCAATCTCCGGGGGGAAATTCGCCCGGTGCTCGACCTGCATTCCCTGCTGGGGCTCGAGCCGCCGGCGGCCGACGCCCCGACCTGGGCGGCGTTCATCGATGACGACGGCGCCGAGGTCGGTTTGCGGGTCGATGCGCTGGAACGCATCGTCGCGGTCGATCCGGCGACGCTCACCAACCCTCAGGAGTCCGGCAACGGCTTGCCACAGCGCTTCGTCACCGGCATCGGCGCCGGAATTGGATCGGAAGTGCTGATCCTGCTTGATACACACCAGATCCTGGCTCTCGATGTCCTGCGGGACGCCCGACCCGATACCAGATGCGCTTCATGAAGGAAGTCACGATGAATAAGCCCGCTCACCATTCGCTGTGGAAAGACATGACGCTGCGCCGGAAGTTTTCCACCGTGTCCGTGGCCTTCACCTTCGTCCTTGCCGGGCTGATCGCCTTCAACGTGATGTTGCTCCGCAGCCATTTCCAGCAGTCGCTGGTTACCGACATGGCCGGCCGCCAGCGCATGCTGTCGCAGAAGTTCACCAAGGAGGTCCTGCTGGTCGGGACCGGACTGCCCTCGGAGTCGCAGGGCACCCTGAAGCTGATGCGCGACAGCCTGGCGGCGCTGATGGACGGCGGCGAGGTCATCACCAATCTCGACACCGGCGCCCGGGCGGACCTGCCGCCGGCTCCCACCGTCGAGATTCACGCCAAACTGGCGGAGCAGGCGGTGGCGTTGCGGCAGTACGAGACGGCGGCCAATGCCTATCTGGCGCTGCCGGCAAGCGACCCCAAGCGGTTGGAGAAGCTCAAGGACCTGCTGGCGACCCAGCTGCAACTCAGCGATTCGTCCGAAGTCGCGGTCAAGATGCTGGATCGTCAGGCCGATTCCTCCATTCAATCCATGATCGCGCTTCAGATCGTGGTCGGCCTGATCTGCGCCATGGCCGGTCTGATCGTCAGCTCCAAGATCGGCCGCCAGCTCTCCGATCCGCTGGCGGCCTGCGCCGAGGCCGCCCGCAAGGTCGCCGAAGGCGATCTGCGCATCGTGCCGCTGGAGATCGCCTCGTCCGACGAGATCGCGGTGCTTCAAGTGGCGTTCAACGACATGCTGGCCAGTCAGCGCGACGTGGCGTTGCAGAGCCGGACGGTTTGCGACGCCCTGACCGCGGCGGCCAACGCCATTCTTTCCTCGGCGCAGGAGCAGGCGGCCGGCACCAAGCAGCAGGCGGCGGCGGTTCAGGAAATCACCACCACGGTGGAGGAGATCAGCCTGTCGGGCAAGCAGGTGGCCGAGCGCTCGCGTCAGGTGGCCGGCACCGCCGAGGCGGTGGCGACCTCGGGTGTCGCCGGCCTCCAGGCGGTGCGGGATGCCTCGGTGGGCATGGAGGCCATCCGCGAGCAGACCGAGACGGTGGCCGAGAACATCATCACCCTGTCCGAGCGGACCCAGGCGGTGGGCGAGATCATCGCCACCGTCAACGAGATCGCGGAACAGTCCAATCTGGTGGCGCTCAACGCCGCCATCGAAGCCGCCGACGCCCGCGACCAGGGACGCCGCTTCTCGGTGGTGGCCAACGAGATCAAGAATCTCGCGGATCAGGCCAAGGAAGCCACCTCGCAGGTGCGCGGCATCCTGGAGCAGACCCAGAAGGGCATCAACACCTCGGTGATGCTGACCGAGGAGGCGCTCAAGCGGGTCGAGACCGGCCGCGAGCGGACCACCATGTCCGAACACGTCATCCGCCAGATGTCGGACAACATCCAGGAAAGCGTCCACGCCTTCCAGCAGATCGTCGGCGCCACCAATCAGCAGCAGATCGGTCTGGAACAGGTGACCCAGGCGCTGCACGAGATCCGCCAGGCCAGCCAGCAGACGGCGACGACCACCGCCCATCTTGAGAAGGCCTCCCTCGATCTGAACCAACTCGGCCAGAAGCTGGCGCGCACCTTGGAGAAATACCGGCTTTGAAGGGCATCCGCGAAAGGCTTCTCGAAGCCTTTCAGATCGAATATCGCGAACACCTGGAAGCCATTCGCGGCCTGCTCGAGGAATTGAGCCAGCGTCCGGACGGTAGCGGGATCGCACAGCTGGATGAAACCTTCCGGCGTGCCCATTCGTTGAAGGGCGCGGCGCGGGCGGTCGATCTGCCGCCGGTCGAGCAGATCGCCCATCGCCTGGAAACCTTGTTCGCCAAGATCCGCAACGGCGAGATCAAACTTGACGGCACGGTGAAGGGGGTGATCGGTCGCGTCCTCGACACCATCGAGGATTGGGTGGCCGCCAACAGCGCCGCTCTTGCCCTGCCCGACACCGCCGTCGCCATGTCCGAGCTGGACGCCCTGCTGGAGGGCGGCCAGCCGGTCGCGGCCAGGAAGCCGACAGTTCCTCCGCCTCCGCCTCCTCCGCCGCCGGTCACGCCGTCCGAGGCTTCGCCGCCGCCGGCCGAGGAGATCGAACGTCCGGCGCCGGCACGGGCGGACGAGACGGTTCGGGTGCGCGCGGTGCATCTCGACCGGTTGCTGCGCTCGTCCAACGAGTTGGTGACCGAGACCATGATCCAGCGCCAGCTGACGCATCAGTTGGTGGATATCGACCGCAGCCTGGCCAATTTCGACAAGCAGTGGCGCCGGGTGCGCAAGACCGCCTCGAGCATGATCCGCGAAGTCGCCGATCACGACCGCTCCAGCGCGCTGGACCGTCAGTTCGAGGCGCTGGAGCAGTCGTTGCGGGTGTTGACCCGCGACGCTCGCGGCAATCGGCGGCTGCAGCAGAAAACCGGCTGGACCTTGCGCCAACTCGGCGGCGAGTTGCAGCAGGAGGTTCGTCAGGTCCGCATGGTTCCCGCCGAGAGCATTTTCGGCGGCTTCCGCAAGATGGTGCGCGACCTCGCCCGCGATGCCGGCAAGAAGGTGGAGGTCCAGGTCGCCGGTCTCGACGTGGAAGCCGACCGCATGGTGCTGCAAGGCCTCAAGGACCCGGTCATGCATCTGCTGCGCAACGCCCTGTCCCATGGCGTCGAGCAGCCCGAGATCCGCGCCATGGCCGGCAAGTCGCCCCATGCCACGGTGTCGCTGCGCTTCGACGTGTCCGACGGCCGGCTGGTGGTGCTGGTGGAGGATGACGGCAAGGGGGTGGACTACGACGCCATCCGGCGCAAGGCGGTGGAGCGGGGGGCGCTGAGCGAGGCGGAGGCTTCCGGCCTCGAGCGTCAGGCGCTGCTCGACCTCATCTTCGATCCCGGCTTCTCCACCGCTCGGGTGGTGGACGACCTGTCTGGGCGCGGCATGGGCCTGTCGGTGGTGCGCGAAGCCGCCGCCATGATGAACGGCACCGTCGAGGTTCGCCGCCGCGAACCGGCCGGCACCTGTTTCCGTCTGTCGGTGCCGTTGTCGGTTTCAACCCAGCGGCTGTTCCTGGTGGAGTGCCAGGGGCATGTCTACGCCCTGCCCACCGAGGGGGTCGACCGCCTCTACCGGGTCAAGGCCGACGACGTCGGCACGGTGGAGGGCAAATCGGTGGTCTTCCTCGGCGGAGCGCAGTTGCCGCTGCTGTCGCTGGCCCATCTGCTGGCCTTGGGCGAAAGCGCGGTCACCGTCACCCGCAACGTGGTGCCGCTGGTGGTGCTGAAGAACGGCGAACGCCGGGTGGCGGTGGCCATCGACGGCTTCCTGTCCATCCGCGAGGGACTGGTCAAGGATATCGGCGTGCCGGGCGCGCGCGGCACCATGGTGGCCGGCGGCATGCTGCTGGAGGACGGCACCATCGCCCTGGTACTCAATCCGTTCGAGATCGTCGAGACCTTCCGCAAATCCGGCAGCATCCGGGTTTTGACCACGGTGGAAAAGCCGGTGGAACGCCGGGTGCCGGTGATTCTGGTGGTCGACGATTCGCTGACCACCCGGACGCTGGAAAAAAGCATCCTGGAGGCGCATGGCTACCAGGTGCGGCTGGCCTTCGACGGATTGGAGGCCCTGACCCGCCTGCGGGCCGAGCATATCGACCTGATCATCTCCGACATCCAGATGCCCCGCCTGGACGGTTTCGGCCTGCTGCAGGCCATCAAGGCCGACGCCGCCTTGAAATCCCTGCCGGTCATCCTGGTCAGTTCGCTGGAGGCGCGTGAGGATCGCGAACGCGGGCTGGCGCTGGGGGCCGACGCCTATGTGGTGAAACGCAAATTCGACCAGAAGGAACTTCTGGAAACCATAGGACAATTCCTGTGAGGAAGAAGATCAAGGTGCTCATCGTCGAGGACTCCCTGGTGGTGCGGGAGTTGCTCAAGCATATCATCGGCAGCGATGGCCGATTCGAGGTGCTGGCGGCGGTGGAAAGCGCCGAGCAGTGCCTGCAACTGCTTGAAAGCGAAAGTCCCGACATCATTTCGCTCGATATCCGGCTGCCCGGCATGAACGGCCTGGACGCCACCTTGCAGATCATGTCCAAGCGGCCGACCCCCATCGTGGTGGTGGCGGCCCAGGTGGACGACGACGAGCTTAACATCGCCATGAACGCGTTGCGGGCCGGCGCGCTGTCGGTGGTGGAAAAGCCGGTGGGCGTGACCAACGTCGCCTTCGAGACCATGGCCGCCAAGCTGTGCACCCAGCTGGCGATCATGAGTCAGGTCAAGGTGGTTCGCCAAGGCATCGACCGGGGCCTGAGGTTCGGCACCAACGACCTGCCGCAAAGGCCGGTCATGCATCCGGGCAGCTATTCCATGGTGGGAATCGTCGCCTCCACCGGCGGTCCCCAGGCGCTGGTCCAGGTTCTGGGTGGCCTGGGCGCCGGGTTTCCCTTGCCCATCCTGCTGGTCCAGCACATCACGTCGAGCTTTCTCGAAGGCTTTGTCTCCTGGCTGAGCGGGACGACGCCGTTCCAGGCTCGCATTGCCCAGGAGAACGAGCGTCCGGTGGCGGGCTGTATCTATGTCGCTCCCATCGACAAGCATATCGCCCTGATCCACGGTTGCCTGTCCATCCTCAATTCGCCGCCGGCTCATGGGCAAAAGCCCTCGGGCACGGTGCTGTTCAGCTCCCTGGCGCGCGAATTGGGCAACAAGGCGGTGGGTGTCGTCTTGACCGGCATGGGGGCCGACGGCTCGGACGGGCTGAACGACATCTTCAAGGCTGGCGGCTACACCATCGCCGAGGATTCCTCCACCTGCGTCGTGTTCGGCATGCCCTCGGCGGCGGCCAAGCTGGGAGCGGTGCGCGAGATGCTGCCCCTGCCGGCCATTGCCCCCAGACTGCGTGATCTCGCCGGAGGGGGAGGCAAGGGGTGAGCGACGACCGCCTGATCCTGATCGTTGAGGATTCCGCGACCCAGGCCATCCGGCTCCAGTTCGTGCTGGAGCAGGAGGGCTTCAAGACCGTCACCGCCGCCTCGGGCGAAGCCGCGCTGGACGAGATCAACCGCCAACTGCCCAGCCTGATCATCGTCGATTACCATCTGCCGGGCATCCAGGGCGACGAGTTGTGCCGGCAGATCCACATGGACCTCACCACGCGGGGCATTCCGCTGCTGATGCTGACGGCGGACGAGACCTCGGCCGCCGAGCTGCATGGGCTGGAAAGCGGCGCCGACGACTTCGTCGCCAAGTCCGAGGATTTGGAAATCCTGCTGCTGCGGGTCCATAACCTGCTGCGCAAATCTCGGCGTGAATTGGGCAATGGCGAGGTTGGCCGGTCGCTGTTCCGCCGCGCGCGGGTCCTGGTCATCGACGACAGCAACACCTATCGCCAGAGTCTGACCCAGGAACTGACCGACGAAGGCTGCGACGTCACCCAGGTCACCTCCGGCCAGGAGGGGCTGGCGGCGCTATCGACCCGTGATTTCGACTGCGTCATGGTCGACATGGTCATGCCGGGCATGGACGGAATCGCCGTCTGCAAGGAGTTGGCGGCCCGCCGGGTCGATGACGCCGCGCCGTTGGTGGTGCTGATGCTGTCGGCCTACGAGAACAAGGAGAACGTCGCCCGCGCCCTGGAGGCCGGCGCCGACGACTTCGTCGGCAAGTCGGCGGAGATGAGCGTGCTGCGGGCCCGGCTGCGGGCGCTGCTGCGGCGCAAATTCCTGCTGGAACAGAATCAGCGGATCGTGGACGAAATCCGTCTGCGCGACATGGAAACCCTGCATGCCAAGGCGGAAAAGGAGGCGGCGGAAGCGCGCGCCGCCCTGGCCGAGGGCTTGGCCAAGGCCAATCGCGACCTGGAAGCCGCCAATGCCGAGCTGCAGCAGGAAATCCGCCGCCGCGCCGAGGCCGAACAGCAATCCCTGGCGGCCCGCGAGGCGGCTGAGACCGCCAACCGGGCCAAGACCGTCTTTCTCGCCAACATGAGCCACGAGCTGCGCACGCCGCTGAACGCGATCATCGGCTTTTCCGATTTGGCGCTCAGCGTGATGACCGAGCCCGATCTCGAAAACTATGGCGGCTTCCTCGGCGACATTTCCGAATCCGCCCATCACCTGCTGCGGGTGATCAGCGACATTCTCGACGTGTCGCGGGTGGAGGTCGGCAAGGTCGTCCTGCGCGAATCCGACATCCATATCGGCGAGGTCGTCCAGTCGGTCCACCGCCTGATCGACCATGTGCTGACTCGCAAGCGCCAGACCCTGAGCTATTCCGCCGCCGAGGGGTTGCCGCAATTGCGCGGCGACGCCCGCCTGTTGAAGCAGATCCTGCTCAATCTGGTCTCCAACGCCGCCAAATTCTCGCCGGACATGGGCAATATCCGCGTCTCGGCCGGATTGGCGGGGGGCTGTGTCACCGTCACCGTCGCGGATGACGGAATCGGCATCGCGCCGGAGGACATGGCCATGGTGCTGCAACCCTTCGGACAGGCTGAAAGCGCCATCAGCCCCAAGCAGGAGGGGACCGGCTTGGGATTGCCGCTGGCCAAGGGCTTGGTGGAACTGCACGGCGGGACGCTGACCCTGGACAGCGTCGTCGGTCAGGGAACCCGGGTGACGGTGACCTTTCCCGCCACCCGGAGTGTACTCTAATCCCGCCGAGCCCATGAATATTCATGGGCTCGGAGTTGCGGGCTAAGCTACCTTCTTGGGGCCGTTGGCGGCGTGGACCGACATGGCGAGGCCGTCGTCATGCATGGTGGTCGCCTCTTCCGGATAGGCTCCGATCTGATGGATCGACAGGTCGGCGCCGGCAAATTCCTGCTCGTCGGTGAGGCGGATGCCGAAAACCATCTTCAGGCCGCCATAGACCACCAGCCCGCCGGCCAGACCGAACGCCGCTCCGGTCACGGTTCCGACCACCTGCGACATCAGGCTGACGCCACCCAGTCCGCCGAGGGCCTGCTGTCCGAAGATGCCGCAGGCGATGCCGCCCATGAAGCCGCACATGCCGTGCAACGCCCAGACGCCGAGAACGTCGTCGAGCCGCCACTTGTTCTGGCACAGGTTGAACAGCCAGACGAAAGCGGCTCCCGCCACCACGCCGGTGGCCAGGGCGCCGATGGGATGCATCACGTCCGAGCCGGCGCAGACCGCCACCAGACCGGCCAGCGCTCCGTTATGGACGAAGCCGGGATCGTTGCGTCCGACCACCAGGGCGGCGACGATGCCGCCGACCATGGCCATCAGCGAATTCAGCGCCACCAGGCCGGAAATGTCGGCGATGGTCTGGGCGCTCATGACGTTGAAGCCGAACCAGCCCACCGACAGGATCCAGGCGCCCAGGGCCAGGAACGGGATGTTGGACGGCGGCACCGCCACCAGCTTGCCGCTCTGGCGATAGCGGCCCAGGCGAGCGCCCAGCATCAGCACGGCGGCAAGGCCGATCCAACCACCGACCGCGTGAACCACCACCGAGCCGGCGAAGTCGTGGAAGGGCTGGCCGAACGTCGCCTTCATCATATCTTGGAAGCCGAAGCGGGTTCCCCACACCATGCCTTCGAAGACGGGATAAACCAGCCCGACCAGAATCGCCGTCGCCATCAGCTGGGTGTTGAACTTGGCGCGCTCGGCGATGCCGCCCGAGACGATGGCCGGGATGGCCGCCGCGAAGGTGGCCAGGAAGAAGAACTTCACTAGGTCGTAGCCCTGGGGGCCGAAGCCGCTGCCGCTCTTGCCGACCAGGACGTCGGCGCCGACCAGGAAGCTGGTGCCGTAGGCGACCGAGTATCCGACGAAGAAATAGGCAATGGTGGAGATGGCAAAATCGGAAATGATCTTCACCAGGGCATTGACCTGGTTCTTCTTTCGAACTGTTCCGACCTCGAGGAAGGCAAAGCCGGCATGCATCGCCAGCACCATGGCCGCCCCCAAGAGAACGAACAATACATCGACACCGGTCTTCGTCGTCTCCATTTGAATCCCCAGTCATGAAGGCTGATATTACCGAAAAGTGAGCTGCCGCCTTCAAACCGTGTGCCACCTGGGGGATGTTAAAATATAGTAGTAAAATCAACGATATACGGCATGACTAAAAAGTGGCCTCGGCATCAATGGCTAATAATTGTGCGCAATATGCTAAATTTATGCGCAAGATATGGGCATTCGGCGCGGGTGGAGGCGTGGCGGCAGGTTTGCTGCGCCAAAATTATGCAGTAAATTGTACTGGTGAATATTTAAGCAGTGTCTGATTCGACGCGGCCGCGAACGCGGCGTGACATGCCGATAACCGCCTGCCGAGCGGCAAGCGGGGGGCGGGAATCGAGGAAAGGGAAATGGCGCGAGTGACGGGGCTCGAACCCGCGACCTCCGGCGTGACAGGCCGGCGCTCTGACCAACTGAGCTACACCCGCGCGAGGGCCGGTGATATAGCAGGCCGATCTTGACGGTGCAAGCCTGATTTGCGCCGAGACTTTTTTCGGCGCTAAGATAGGGCTGGACGGGACAGGCAGGAGAGAGGTGGTCATGGCTGAGATCGTCAATCTGAACCGCTACCGCAAGGACAAGAATAAAGCCGCGGCAGAGGCGGAGGCGGTGAACAATCGTCTGCTGTTCGGCCGCAAGCGGGTGGAGAAGGACTTGGCCCGTAAGGCGGCGGCTAAGGAGAAAGAGGATCTGGACGGCAAGAAACTCAATGATTAGTGGCGTCTCTCGCCGTGATGTCATGATCTAAAGTATGCAAACCGAAACGCCGAAGTAGGTTTTTGAAATACGCTATTGCGCTGGCGGGGGATGATCACGAACTGTTGATGCAAGATTCTGGAATTTGACGAAATCAGAGCGCGGAAAAATCGCGCCGTTGATTGGGAGGCCGGCATGAAACCTCGACAGGGGCAGGCGCTTGACGCGCTGCCCGCCGATCTGTTGCCGGTTCTACTCAACCGTCTTCCCGAGGTATTTTTCCGCACCGAGGCGAAAGGCCGTTTGACCTGGGTTTCTCCCAATGTCAGCCGCCAGCTCGGTTATTCCGTGGATGAGATGATCGGAATGGCGGCCGGCGAGGCCTACGCCCGCCCCGAGGAGCGCGCTGGGATCGTCAAGGCCGTCCGGGCCGGCCAGGGGGATGCCGTCGCCGTGGAAGTCGAATTGCGCCGCAAGGATGGCGGGACCATCTGGGCGGTACTGGTCGCCTGCAGCCTGACCGACCGGTTCGGCGAGTTCTCCGGCGTCCAGGGGGTGGTGCGCGACATCACCGAGCACTGGCAGACCCGCAAGACCCTGGAAGACAGCGAGGACCGTTTCCGGCGGCTGTCGGATGTGGCCAGCGAGGCGATCTGCATCCACTACCAGGGCAAGATCATCGACTTCAACAAGGCCTTCGAGACCATGTTCCGCTATTCGCGGGAAGAGTTTCTCCAGATGTGGGCCTGGGAGGTCATCGATCCGCGCGACATTCCCCGCGCCAAGGAGATGGTGCGGCAGCAATATGAAGACCCTTACGAGGTTCACGGCCTGCGCAAGGACGGTTCGGTCTTTCCCATGGAGATCTATTCCAAGCACAGTTGGATGGGGGAGAAGTCGGTTCGCGTCACCGCCATCCGCGATCTGACCCAGCGCAAGCAGGCCGAGGAATCGGTGCGGCTGCTGTCGCAGGCGGTGGAGCAAAGCCCGGTGGCGGTGGCGGTGGTCAACGCCGACGGGATCGTCCAATACGTCAATTCCGCCCACGAGGCGATGAGCGGCCATGCCGCCGGCATGGTGGTCGGCCAGCCGGTGGCGGTGCTGTTTCCCGGCAAGGCGCGTTGCGCCGCCGAGGAAATGTGGCAAACCCTGTCCGTGGGCGACGAGTGGCGGGACGAGGTTCAGATGCCGGGTCGCCAGGGCGCCGCGCATTGGCTTCAGGTTCAGGCCTCGCGGGTGGCGACCTCGGGCGACGAGTCCATCCACTACCTGATCATGATGGAAGACGTCTCTGTCCGGAAGGAGCAGGAGCGCCGGTTGCAGCATCAGGCCCAGTTCGACGGCCTGACCGACCTGCCCAACCGGACCCTGGCGCTGGAGCGCCTGTCGCACGAGATGGAAGTGGCCCGCGACGACGAATGTCAGGTGGCCTTGCTGTTCGTCGATCTGGACGAGTTCAAGGCGATCAACGATTCGCTCGGCCACGAATACGGCGACGAGTTGCTGGTCATGGCGTCGGAGCGGCTGCGCCGGGCGGCTGGCCCCCACAGCATCGTCGGCCGGTTCGGCGGCGACGAGTTCCTGGTCATCATGGGAGGCATCACCGGGGCGGAGGCCGCCAAGGCGGTGGCGGCCGCCATTGTCGAGGCCTTCGCCATCCCCTTCACCATCAGCCGCCGCGATCTCATCGCCACCGCCAGCATCGGGGTGGCGCTTTATCCCGAGGACGGCCGGACGTCCCAGATTCTGCTGCGCAATGCCGACATCGCCATGTATCAGGCCAAGCAGGCTGGCCGCAGCCGCTACTGCTTTTTCACCGCTCGCATGAACGAAGAGGCCGAAGCCCGCCTCAAGATGGAAGGCGAATTGCGCCGGGCGGTGGGCACCGACCAGTTGTTCCTGCACTACCAGCCGCTGGTGGAGGTCAAGACCGGGCGGATTCTGGGCATGGAAGTGCTGCTGCGCTGGAATAACCCGGAACTGGGCAACGTGCCGCCGGACCGTTTCATCCCCCAGGCGGAAACCAGCGGCCTGATCGTGCCCATCGGCCGCATGGTGCTGTTCACCGCCTGCCATGAAGCCAGGCACTGGGTCGATTCCGGACACGGCGATGTCAGGGTCTGCGTCAACGTGTCACCGCGCCAGTTCCAGGATGCCGGCTTCATGGACGACGTCCGTCGGGCACTGGCCGAATCCGGTCTGCCCGCCGCCAACCTTGAACTGGAAATCACCGAGGGGCTGCTGCTGGCCGAGCGCGGCGACGTGGACGTTCTGCTGCGGTCGCTGGGCGACATGGGGGTCCATCTGTCCATCGACGATTTCGGCACCGGCTATTCGTCGCTCAGCTATCTGGAGCGCTTTCCCTTCGACACCCTGAAGATCGACCGTTCGTTCATGATCGGGATGCTGGAGCGTCAGGAGCGCAAGGTGCTGGTCGAGACCATCGTCGCCATGGCCTCCGGGTTGGGGCTGAAGGTGATCGCCGAGGGGGTGGAGACCGCCGAACAACTGGCCCACCTCGCCGCCATCCATTGCGACATCGCCCAGGGCTATCTGTTCAGCCGGCCGGTGCCGCGGGCCGAACTGGGCACCCTGTTGGGCCGCCGCTTTCCGGTGTGATCAGTCTTCCAGCCAGGGCTGCGGGCAGTTGCGCCAGCGTTTCCACGCCTTTTCCGCCTCGCTGACCAGCGCCGCCCGGCGCGACTGGTGCCAGCCCGCCACCAGCCCGGCGGCCTTGGCGCGGCCACCCTCCACATGTTTGCCGGTCAGCTTGGGGGTGGCGACGGCGATGTCGTTGAGGCGGCCCAGCACATCCTGCAATTCGGCCAGTTCAGCCAGGAATACCTTCATCTGCTTGCGGGGCACCAGCGAGGCGAAGAACTCGCCGGCATAGCGGACCTGCTTGCACTGGATGCGGACGGCGTGCTGATTCTCGGGGCTGAGGCGGCCGATGGAATCACCGGCGACGCTCAGCAGCTTGCCCACCGACTTTCCCAGCCGGGTCATGGCGAAGGATGCGATGGGGGCTTGGAGTTTGCGTCGGGGTGGCTCGCCCGGCCGTCCCAGCCAGGCCCCGGTCTCGACCCATTCGCCCAATTTCAGGGCCAAGGTGGAAAAGCGGTGGCTGCGGACGGCCTCGGAGGCTTGGGCCAGCTTGACCACATGATCGTCCTGCCAATAGGCGCGCAGCGCCTCCAGCCCGGAATTGTCGGGGTGCTGGGCCAGGACCGGATCGATGATCTCGGTCAGGAAAACTTCGGAATCGCGGGCGGGGCCGAGATTGGCCAGGATCCACCGCAGATCGTCTTTCACGTCGGCCAGTTGGGCGCCATCGACGATGGGACGGAACACCTTGATAGCCGACCGCAGGCGGCGCAACGCCACCCGCATCTGATGGACGGCCTCGCCGTCGCCGGTGGCCAGCAGACATCGTTCGTTGATCAGCAGATGGTCCAGGCAGGACCGGGCTATGGTCTGAAACGCCTCGGCCACCGTCAGGTCGAACGACAGCGGCGGCGCCTTGCCCTTGACGGGCAGGTTGAGGCTGCCGGCGGCGAGGCGATAGCCTCGCTCGGACTTGGTGGAGACCAACGGCCGCGCCGGCACGGTTTCTAGCACCTGACGCGCCAACGTGAACAGACGGTCCGGCGGTCCGCCGCGCAGTTCCAACTCGACTTCGCAGATGGCTTCGGAATGGGGGCCGGCCACCACTTCGCCCTGGTCGAGGGCGGCTTCGACTTCCCATTCGCCGCCGTCGCCCGCCAGCCGGTAGATGGTGCGGTCCACATGGGTGGCAAAGACGGGAGCCAGCCGTTCGATCAGGGCGGCATCGTTGAAGGTGGCCAGCCCGGTGGACAGCAGATGGTGGGGGGCGAGGGCGGGCGAGTCCAGCGGGGCTTCCCACTCGGCGCGCGAGAACAGCCCCGAACTGCCGGTGCCGACGGTCTTGACCGTCTGAACATGGCCGTCGTCCACGGCGCGAACCCGTAGCGAGATGCCGGCGGCGGCGAGGGCGAAGTCGGGGGTATCGAAATAAATGGAGATCAGGCGCTTGGTCTTGGGTTCGCCTTGGCAATGGGCGTCGAAACACGGACGCAGGCGCAGGCGCTCCATATCCTCGGGCGCCAAACCAAGCTTCAATTCGATCTCTCGGCCGTCCATGAGGCTCCCCTGGGCGAGACCGAACTATAGCAGTGAAAATCGGCCGCGCCAATGTCGCCGAGTTAGCAAAGTATGAACCTTCTCTAACGCATTATGGCGGTCAGTATGCGATGGCCGTGTTTGCTCCGCCGGTGTATTGAAGACGGTGCGGAAAAATCGGGCCGACTTGGGGTGGGCGCTATTTTCCTGGGGGACTGAGGACGATGAGCATGGGACGTATCAGTCGAATCGTCTTGGCCGTTATGGCAACGGGCGGTTTTGTTGCCTGCGGCCCTCTCAACGATCCCAGGGGGCCGGCCCAATCCTTCGACGGGGCGCAGGTGTTCGGCGATCCCAATCCCGACAAGGCCATGAACCTGCTGGCGCGGGGCGACTATCCCAATGCCGAGCGCTACGCCATCGCCGCCTTGCGCAAGAATCCCAAGGAGCCTTACTCCCTCTACGTGGCCGGCATGGTCTATCAGGCCACCGGCCGCTACGATCTGGCGCGGCAGTATTACGAGGTGATCCTGGCCAACCAGCCGCAGGTGACCATCACCGTTCTGGCCAATGGA
Source organism: uncultured Magnetospirillum sp. (assembly GCF_903853455.1). Taxonomy (GTDB): domain Bacteria; phylum Pseudomonadota; class Alphaproteobacteria; order Rhodospirillales; family Magnetospirillaceae; genus Phaeospirillum. The sequence continues at coordinate 79,950 of NZ_CAINTR010000064.1, read as the reverse complement.
ACCCCCCAGGTGCGGACCCTGGTGGACATCGCGCAGGCCAATATCCAGGTGATCGACAAGATCACCGGGCGGCTGTCGCCGCGCTCCGCCACCCAGTCCGGCCGGCTGCCCGACCTCTCGCAGCAGGTGCTGGAGCCCGTGTCGCCCATGGCGTCGGGGCGCGGAATGGTGTCGGCTCAGCCGCTGGACGGCGCCACCACCTCGCCAGGCGGCGGGCAGGCCGAGGCCAATGTCATCAACCGCTTTCGCATCCTGAGGCGTCTGCTCGACGAGGGGCTGATCACCCCCGACGAATATTCCCGTCGGCGCGACACCAATATGGGCGCTCTGACGCCCTATTCGGCATCGGTGCCGCCGGCTCAGGGGCTGGAACTCCCCGGTCCCACCGACAGGCAGGTGATCGATCGCCTGAAGGAACTGGGCGCCGCCTTGGAGAGTCGCGCCATTTCGCCGACCGAGCACGCGGCGGAGCGCCTCGCCATTCTCGACGCCCTGCTGCCGGCCGAACCGCGCCGGCTGGACATGCCGGTGCTGCCGCCCAAGGATGTGATGGAAGCCGCCACCGCCGTCGGCCGGGTCGAACGCATGCGGGCCAGCGGCCTGGTCTCGACCGAGGAGGCCAAGAAGGAGCGCGCCGCCGTCGAGCGGGTCCTCGATGCCCAGATGGCCAAGGTTCCAGTCAGCGGCACCGCCACCGGAATGCGCCAGGGCTCGCCGTCTTCCAACGGCAACGGCGCCAAGGCCGGCGGCAACAGCCCCGGCGCCACCCTCGGCACCGCCAAGACCGAGGAAGCGGCCCAGCAGACCTGGGAGAAGATCAAGGCCAAGTTCCCGGAAGAGCTGGGCGCCATGACCGCCACCATGAAAATGGTCGATCTCGGCGAGAAGGGGACGCGCTGGCGGGTGATCGTGGGACCGCTGAAGGATCAGGCCGAGGCGCGCAAACTGTGCAAGGTGCTTAAGCTTCATCGCCAGTCCTGCGATCCCACCAGCTTCTGACCGTCTCCGAGGAGGAATGGCGTCGGGCTCGCCCTTGGCCTAATATGGGGGCGATGGATCGACGACAGAGGGGGACGCCATGGCTGTCTTCAAGGATATCCTCGTTCAGGTGGACGATTCCGCTCGCGCCGCGATCCGATTGGATTTGGCGCGGGGGCTCGCCGACGTCCATCAGGCCCATCTGGTGGCGCTGAACGTTCGCTTCAGGTCGGCGATGCCGGTGGCGGTGACCGCCCAATTGGGCGGCGAGATGGACCAGATCCTGGCGCGTATCGACGCCGAGGCGGCAGCCAGGGCCAAGGCCCTGGTGGACTCCCGCCCCCTGGCCGCCGGAACCACCGTCGAATGGCGCGATGTCCGCGGCGACGCGGTCGAGTCGGTGGCGCTTCATGCCCGCTATTGCGACCTCGTCGTCGTCGGCCAGACCTCCGCCGAGGACGAAGCGGCCCGGCCGTTGGCCGATTCCCTGCTGCTGGCGGTGGGGCGGCCGGTCCTGGTGGTTCCCTATGCCGGGACCTTTCCCACGGTGGGACGGCGGGTTCTGGTCGCCTGGAATGCCAGCCGCGAGGCGACGCGGGCGGTCCACGACGCCCTGCCGATCCTGGAGCGAGCCGATCTGGTCCATGTCATCGCCATCAATCCCGGCCACGGCATGGCGGGACACGGCGACATTCCTGGCGCCGACATCTGCCTGCATCTGTCGCGTCATGGTGTCAACGCGGTGTGCGAACACATCGCCTCCGATGACGTCGACGTGGGGGACATGCTGCTCAGCCGCGCCGCCGACGAGGATTCCGACCTGATCGTCATGGGTGGTTACGGCCATTCGCGCATGCGCGAGATGGTGCTGGGCGGCACCACCCGGCACCTGCTGAAGCATATGACGGTTCCGGTGATTCTTAGCCACTAATGGATGTGTTCCTCCGGAAGGTTGCGTCTCGGGCGGTTGTCGGACACAATGGTTGCGCGGCGTGTCGGGAGAATGCGCCGCGACATCATGGTGCAGGGGGGATCTTCATGACCGCACGACGCTCACACTATTTCGATGTCGGCGGCCAGGAGCATCACGTTATCGAATGGGGATCGCCGGAGGCGCCGGTGCTGGTGATGTGGCATGGGCTGGCCCGGACCGGAAACGACTTCGATGTGGCTGCCTCGCATTTCGCGTCGCGTTACCGGGTGATCTGTCCCGATACGCTTGGCCGTGGCCTGTCGAGTTGGTCCAGTCATCCCGATCGCGATTACACCCTTGAAGCCTATGCCGATCAGGCCTGTTCGCTGTTGCGGCAGATGGGAGTCGAGCGCTGCCAGTGGGTCGGCACCTCCATGGGCGGGTTGTTGGGAATGATGTTGGCGGCCGGCCCGTTGAAGCGATGCATCCAGCGCCTGGTGATGAACGATATCGGCCCCCGGCCCAATCCGGTGGCGATCACCCGTATTCGCGCCTATGTCACGGCGCGGCCCAGCTTCGCCGACATGCGTGAGTTGGAGGCCTTTCTGCGCCAGATCTATCTTCCGTTCGGCGCCTTGTCCGATCCGGAATGGCGGAGCATGGCCGAGACCTCGGCCCGCCGGCGGGACGACGGGCGGATTACCGTTCACTACGATCCCGAGATCATGCGGGTCTTCGCCAGCCAGCCCGACAACCTGAACTATTGGCCGTTGTGGGACGGCATCGTCTGTCCCACCTTGATCCTGCGCGGCGAGACGTCCGACGTGCTGCTGCCCGAAGTCGCCGAGGAGATGACCCGGCGCGGCCCCGGGGCCAAGCTGGTGACGGTGCCGGGCTGCGGTCATGCGCCCATGCTGAACGTTCCCGGCCAGCTTTCTGTGCTGGAGGCGTTCCTGGACGCTTGATCCTATGCCTTCGGATGTTCGACCCGGAGGCCGGTCAGGACATAGACGTCGGCGGGGGTCAACTGGCCGTCGGGATTGATGCGGCCACCGGCCACCGTCTCGGTCTGGGGCCGCTTGCGGATCACCAGTTCGATGGCGCTTTCGGCTACCGGGGTCAGGGTCTGGTCGAAGCGGGGCAGACCGTGGCGATAGCCGCCTCCCAGCACTTCCATGCGCCGGATATCGGCGGCGGCTCCCAGGGCCTGAACCACCTCGATCAGATTCAGCGAGACCGGACACCACGACTTGGTCTTGAACACGGTGAAGGTCCAGCGGTTATCGTGGTTGTAGCGGCTGGGCCAGAAACCCTGCTCGTACATATCCTCGTCGGGCACCAGCAGAATCAGGTGGCCGCCGGGCTTGAGCACCCGAAACCAATGGCGCAGCGCCTCGCGCGGGTCGGCCATGCGTTGCAGGACATAGGCGGCATGGACGAAATCGAAGCCGGCATCGGCGAGGCCGGTCAGGTACTGGGCGTCGCCGTCGGCCGCGTCCCAGGCCCGCACCGCCTTGATGGCGGGGAAGGCCTCGCCGTACTGGGCGATGGGGTCGGTGCCGGCGCCGATATCCAGGCCTTGGCCGACGAAGTAGCGGGTGGCGAATTCGGGAAGATGCAGGCGGCGCGGCAGGGCCTTGCTGGTTTCCTTCATGGCGGTCGGTCCTCTTATTCCACGGCCTGCTGCATCCGGTCGATCAACTCGCCGCCGCCGGGGATCTGCTCGCGGAACATTTTCCAGGCGGTGCGCCGCGCCAGTTTATGCCATGCCGCCAGCGTTTCGGCATCCATGCTGACCACGCGGCCGCCCGATGCCTTGAATTCTTCCGCTAGGCGGCGCTCGGTCACCGGGGTGGAGACGGCCAGGGCCTCCTGGGCGCGCGCCGCCGCCGTCAGCAAGGCCTGACGACGCGGCTCGTCCAGGGCGTCGAAACGGCGCTTGGAGATCAGGATGGGCTGCCACAAGGACCACAACGCCCCGGCTTCGCCGGGGATGGTGATACAGGCGAACTGATGCTGCTTGCGCAATGTCAGAAGGGTGGCGGTACTGGTGTTGGCGATGTCGATCAGGTTGCTGTCCACCAGGGTGGCCAGCGTGTCGGAGGTGGGAGCCGAAACCGGAATGGCGCCGGCGGCGCTCCAGGTTTCAGCCATGTATTTGCCGATGACGCGAGCCCGCAAGCCCCGCGCGTCCTGCGGTGCCAGAATGCATTTCCGGCGGCCGCCGATGGCTCCGGTACTCCAGGAATCGGCCAGGATCATCACCCCCTCGGCCTCGATCAGGCGGCGGAGTTCGTGCATGGGCGCCGAGACGCCGGCCTTCTCGGCCTGGGCTCGGGTGCCGATCATGCCGGGCAGCGACAGCACCGCCAGCTGCGGGAACCGTTCGATCAGGTAGTCGGCCGGGGTGAACGCCATGTCGACGCTGCCGTTGATCAGCCCGTTCCACTGGTCGCCGGGGCGCAGCAGCGACGCCGCCGGGAAAACCTTGATGGTGAGGCCCGCCGCCGCCATGTCGTGGGCGATGGCCTGAAGCGCCAGGTCGCGCGGGTCGCCGGGGGGGAACTGATGGGACGCGGTCCAGGTCTCGGCGTGGACAGGCCATGCCACGGCCGTCGCCATGGCGACAACTGCGCCCAAGACCAATTTTCCCAAATGTTTGAACACCGGATTCCCCCCGAACCGTTCCACCATAATGCAGGGGAACGGAGCGGCGAGCAACGATGTGTAATATTTACGCGGCGGACTCGGCGTCCAGGGCGTAGCCGGCGGCGCGCACCGTGCGGATGATGTCGCTTTCGGTGTCGCAGTTGAGGGCCTTGCGCAGGCGGCGGATATGAACGTCCACCGTGCGCGGCTCCACATAGATGTCGGGTCCCCAGACCGCGTCCAGCAATTCCTCGCGCGAGAATACCGTGCCCGGATGCTGCATGAAGAACTGGAGCAGGCGGAACTCGGTGGGGCCGAGATGGATGGGGCGGCCGCCACGGGTGACGCGGTGGGCGGCCAGATCCATGCTGATATCGCCCCAGCTCAGCAAACCCTTCTGCTGGACCGGCTGGGCCCGGCGCAGCAGGGCGCGGACGCGGGCGGTCAATTCCGGCAGCGAGAACGGCTTGGTCAGGTAGTCGTCGGCGCCGGTGTTGAGGCCGCGGATCTTGTCGCCTTCCTCGCCACGGGCGGTCAGCATGATCACCGGCAGGTCGCGGGTGGCGGGTTTGCGGCGCAGCTGGCGGCAGACCTCGATCCCCGACAGGGAGGGCAGCATCCAGTCCAACAGGACGAGGTCGGGCTTGCGCTCGGCCAGCACGGTCAGCGCTTCCTCGCCGTCGCCCGCCTCGCAGACGCGATAGCCTTCCTTTTCCAGGTTGTAGCGCAGCAAGGTGACCAGCGAGGCTTCATCCTCGACGATCAGGATCAGCGGCTTCATCTGGCTGGGCGAACCGGTGTCGCGTGCGGTCATTCGGGGGCTCCGACGGTGTTGCCCTTGGGCCTTGCGCCTTTGGGCTGGGTGCCGAGGATCTGAAAGTGCAACGTCTCGGCAATATTGGTGGCATGGTCGCCGATGCGCTCGACATTCTTGGCGATGAACAAGAGGTGTGTCGAGGCGGTAATGGTGCCGGAATCCTCGGTCATCTGGTCGATCAGTTCACGAAACACGCCATTGTACATCTCATCCACTTCCTCGTCGCGGCTCCAGACGCGGATGGCCTTTTCCACGTCCTGCTCGAGATAGGCGTCGAGGATGTCCTTGACCAGGCTGCGCACCAGTTCGGCCAGCCGAACCACCCCGGCCACCGGTGCGGTGACCGGCAGGTGGTTCAGGATCAGGCAGCGCTTGCCCAGATTGGCGGCGTAGTCGCCGATCCGTTCGATCTCGCCCGAGATGTTGAGCGCGCTGACGATCTGGCGCAGATCGCTGGCCATGGGTTGGCGCAGCGCCAGCAGGCGCACCGCGAAAGTCTGGATTTCCTGGTCCAGTTCGTCGATGCGGCTGTCGCCGTCGATCACCCGTTGGGCAAGATCGTCGTCGCGTTTGCTCAATGCTTGGATGCCGGCCGCGAATTGCGCCTCGGCCATGCCGCCCATGCGGGCGAGGATGCTGGTCAGGTGGGCCAGCTCCTCGTCATAGGACTTGACGGTGTGGTCGCTCATCAGCCGAATCTGCCCGTGATGTAGCCCTGAGTCAGGGGCTGCTGCGGATTGGTGAAAATCTGCTCGGTGTCGCCGACCTCGATCAGCTTGCCCAGGTGGAAGAAGGCGGTGCGCTGGGAGACGCGGGCCGCCTGCTGCATGGAATGGGTGACGATGACGATGGTGAAGTTCTCGCGCAGTTCGTCGATCAGTTCTTCCACCTTGGCGGTGGCGATGGGATCCAGCGCCGAGCACGGCTCGTCCATCAGGATCACCTCGGGCTCGACGGCGATGGCCCGCGCGATGCACAGCCGCTGCTGCTGGCCGCCCGACAGGCTGGTGCCGGATTCTTGCAGCCGATCCTTGACCTCGTTCAGCAGGCCGGCCTTTTCCAGGCTGGTCATGACGATCTCGTCCAGCTCGGCCTGATCCTGGGCCAGCCCGTGGATGCGCGGCCCATAGGCGACGTTGTCGTAGATGGACTTGGGGAACGGATTGGGCTTCTGGAACACCATGCCGACCCGGGCCCGCAACTGGACCACGTCGATGATGCGGTCATAGATGTCGGTGCCGTCCAGGGTCAGGCTGCCGCTGACCCGAGCCCCGTCGACCAGGTCATTCATCCGGTTGATGCAGCGCAGGAAGGTGGACTTTCCGCAGCCCGACGGGCCGATCAATGCCGTCACCTCTCCCGCCCGGATGTCCAGGTCGACTCCGAACAGGGCTTGCTTCTCGCTGTAGTGGACGTCCAGCGCCTTGGCGGAAATCTTGCTGGAGCCCTGGGGCAGAACGGCGTTCATGTTCATTTGATCTACCACCGACGTTCGAATTTCTTGCGGAGCACGATGGCGACCATGTTCATGGACACCAGGAACAGCAACAGCACGATGATCGCCGCCGACGTCTTCTCGACGAAGGCCCGCTCCGTGCTGCCGGCCCACAGATAGATCTGCACCGGCAGCACCGCCGACGGGTCCAGCGGGCTCTTGGGGATGTCGACGATGAAGGCGACCATGCCGATCATCAGCAGCGGCGCGGTCTCGCCCAGGGCGCGGGCCATGCCGAGGATGGTGCCGGTCAGCATGCCCGGCATGGCCAGGGGCAGAACGTGGTGGGCGACGATCTGCAACGGCGACGCCCCCAGCCCGGCGGCGGCCTGGCGGATGGACGGCGGCACCGCCTTCAGGGCGGCGCGGCCGGCGATGATGATGGTGGGCAGGCAGATCAGCGCCAGCACCAAACCACCCACCAGCGGTGCCGAGCGCGGCATGTGGAAGACGTTGAGGAACACCGCCAGACCCAGCAATCCGAACACCACCGACGGGACGGCGGCCAGATTGTTGATGTTGACCTCGATCAGATTGGTCCAGCGGTTGCTGGGGGCGAATTCCTCGAGATAGACGGCGGTGGCGACGCCCAGCGGAAAACTGACCAGCAAGGTGATGGCCAGCGAGAAGAACGAGCCCACCACCGCGCCCCAGATGCCGGCCTGTTCCGGCGCGCGGGAATCGCCGGAAATGAAGAAGGTGGCGTTGAAGGTCTTGCGGGTCTGCCCGGCCTGCTCCAACTCGCCCAGCCAGCCGAGCTGCCGGTCGTTGAGGCTATTGCCGTCGGCGCCCAACTGGCGCGGAACCTGCCCCTTGACCACCATGTCGAGCTTGTCCGAGGCCAGCAGCCACAACGTGGCGCGGGTTCCGATCAAGGACGGGTCGTTGGTCACCATGTGGCGCAACTGGTTGGCGGCCATGGTGCTGACCAGGGCCGAGAGGTCGCGTCGGGTGGCGCGGTCGGCCTCGGGCGCCAGGCGGGCGACCAGACCATTGCGCACCAGGGCGGCATAGTCGGCGGTATCCAGCGTTACGGGATCGCGGGAGCCATCCGGGTCGATGACCTGGGGATCGAAGGCGATCTCGATGGCGATCTGGGTCTGAAGAAAGCCGGTCCAGCCCTTGTCGATGATGCTGCCCAACAGGAGGGCCAGGAAACCCACCGAAAGCAGGATGGATCCCAGCCCCAGGGCGCGGAAGCGGCGCTCGGCGGCGTAGCGGCGGCTAAGTCGGGAGGCCACGGTCTCCGCGGTGCGGGTAGCGGCGGTGGTTTGAGCCATCTCAGTCATACTTTTCCCGGTATTTCTGAACGATATGAAGGGCGACGACGTTCAAGCCCAGCGTGATGGCGAACAGCATCAGGCCAAGCGCGAAAGCCGCCAGTGTCTTTGGGCTGTCGAATTCGGTGTCGCCCACCAGCAGGGTGACGATCTGAACCGTCACCGTGGTCACCGCTTCCAGCGGATTGAAGGTCAGCTTGGCCGACAGTCCGGCGGCCATCACCACGATCATGGTTTCGCCGATGGCGCGCGACACCGCCAGCAGCACGCCGCCGACGATGCCGGGCAATGCTGCGGGCAGCACCACTTGGCGGATGGTCTCCGACCGGGTGGCGCCGAGGCCGAAGGCGCCTTCGCGCAGGGATTGGGGCACGGCGGTGATGACGTCGTCGGACAGCGACGAGATCAGCGGGATCAGGGTGATGCCCATGACGAAGCCGGCCGCCAGGGCGCTTTCGGAGGCGACCGACAGGCCGAACATGGCGCCGGCGGTGCGGATCAGCGGCGCGACCGTGATCACGGCGAAGAAGCCGAACACCACGGTGGGGATGCCGGCCAGGATCTCCAGCGCCGGCTTGGCCACCGCCCGGATCCTGGGCTGGGCGTATTCGGACATGTAGATGGCCGAGAACAGGCCCAGCGGCAGAGCGACCACCATGGAGATCAGGCTGATCAGCATGGTGCCGGTGAACAGCGGGATCATGCCGAAGGCGCCGGAGCTGCCCACCTGGTCGGAGCGGGTGGCCATCTGGGGGCTCCAACTGAGCCCGAACAGGAAATCGAAGAAATTCACCATATGGAAAAAGCGCAGCGACTCGAACAGCAGCGACAGGACGATGCCGATGGTGGTGAAGATGGCGACCGTCGAACTGGCCACCAGGAAGACATTGATCGAGGCCTCCACCCGGGGGCGGGCTCGCAGGGCCGGCTCGATGCGGCGATAGGCAAAGGCCGCTCCCGCCAGGGCGATGGCCACCGAAACCACGGCGACGGCGGCAAAGCCGATCTGGCGCAGATGGGTGTAGTGGTCGGCGGCGGCGGCAAGGTCGGGGTTGGTGGTGGCGTGGCCCTGGGCCGCGTTGCGCACTTCGTTGATCAGGACGTCGATGTTGTCGGAGGGCAGCGCCTGCATGGCGGCCGGCAGGTCGGAGATCACCAGTTCCCGGACCACGGTCGGTTCCAGCACCAGCCAGGCGACCAGAACCGCGAAGGCGGGCAAGCCGCACCACAACGCCACCCACGAGCCGTAATATCCCGGCAGGGAGTGAAGCGAACGCGGCTCATGGGCCGAGACGGCGAAGGCGCGCTTGCGTCCCAAGCGGAAAGCGAAGGACGACAGCAGCAGCAGGATGGCGGCAAGTGTCAGAGTCTGCATGGGGAGCGGCGCCTGAAATCTGCGAAAGAAACCAAAAAAGTGTGAGGGGGGCCGGGACCCGGCCCCCCTCACGCCATCTTACATCTTCATGTCGTTCAGAGCCTTGGCATTGGCTGCCTGCTCCTTGCGCGCGGCGTCGGGGGACGCGATCAGGCCCTTGTCGGCCAGATAGCCTTCCTTGCCCCAGGCCTTGTCCGAGGTGAACTCGGCGATGTATTCCTTGATGCCGGGGATCATGGCCACATGCTGCTTCTTGATGTAGAAGAACAGCGGCCGCGATACCGGGTAGGTGCCATTGGCGATGCTCTCGAAGCTGGCGGTCTTGCCGTCCACCGTCGCGCCCTGGACCTTGTCGCCGTTCTGCTCGAGATAGCTGAAGGTGATCACGCCGACGGCGGCCGGATTGGAGGTGATCTTCTGCTGGATCACCGTGTAGTTCTCCGACACCTCGACCCAGGCGCCGTCTTCGCGGACGGTCTGGCAGGCCTTCTTCTTGGCGTCCTTGTCCAGCGCCTCGATCACTGGCTGATGCTCACAGGCCGGATCGAGAACCAGTTCGACATAGGCGTCGCGGGTGCCGTGGTTCGGGGCCGGGCCATAGACCAGGATCGGTTCCTTGGGCAGCGACGGGTCGATCTCGCTCCAGGCCTTGTAGGGATTGGGAACCAGCTTGCCGCCGACCGGCACGTCCTTGGCGGTCGCCTTGTAGATCTGCTCACGGGTCAGGGTGAACTTGGGACCCGCCTTGGCGTTGATGAAGACGATGCCGTCGAAGCCGACGATCACTTCGGTGATGCCGGTGACGCCGTTCTTGGTGCAGTTCTCGAACTCGGACGTGGTGATGCGGCGCGACGCATTGGTGATGTCAGGGAAGTTCTCGCCGACACCGGAGCAGAACAGCCGCATGCCGCCGCCGGTTCCGGTGCTCTCGACGACGGGGGTCTTGAATTTTCCGCCCTTGCCGAACTGTTCGGCGACGGCGGTGGAGAACGGATACACGGTTGACGAGCCGACGATGCGAATCTGGTCGCGGGCGTGGGCGGTGCCGGTCATGGCGACGGCGGCAACCGCGACGGCGGCTACGGCGATGGTCTTCCTGATCATGAGTCCTCCATGGAGCGAGCGAAATCGATGGGAAGGGGGGCTTCCACCGCGCCACCATAGCGAGGCTCTGTTACACCTCCGCGACAGAACTGTGAAGGTTTTGTGACAGCGCCTAACTCGGCCAAACCGGCGGAGGTCCGCGCTTCACAGACCGCGAAGATGGTTAAAGTCAGGGAGCAAAAATGACGATTTGCCGTTTCGCCACGCAAACGAAAGCGACCGGATCGCCGGTCGCCACCGCCTGCTTGATGTTTGTCACATCCTCGCGAATCAGGCCGCCGCCTTCGAGCCCCGGATCGCCGCCATGTTACTGGCATAGTCCTTGGTCTTGAACACCGCCGAGCCAGCCACCAGGACGTTGGCGCCGGCGGCGACGACGCGGTGGGCGTTGTCGGCGGTGACGCCGCCGTCCACCTGGAGGTCGATGGGGCGGGTCCCGATCATCGTGCGGATGCGGGCGATCTTGTCCAATTGGCTTTCGATGAAGCTCTGGCCGCCGAAGCCGGGGTTGACGCTCATCACCAGGATCAGGTCGAGCTTGTCGAGCACGTATTCGATGACGCTTTCCGGGGTGGCCGGGTTGAGCGACAGGCCGGCCTTCTTGCCCAGGGATCGGATGAGTTGCAGCGAGCGGTCGATGTGGCGGTCGGCCTCGGCGTGGACGGTGATGATGTCGGCGCCGGCCTTGGCGTAGTCCTCGAGATAGGGCTGGGCCGGGTCGATCATCAGGTGGACGTCGAACACCTTCTTGGTATAGGGCCGCACCGCCTTGATGATGGCCGGGCCGAAGGTCAGGTTGGGGACGAAATGGCCGTCCATGACGTCGATGTGGACCCAGTCGCAACCGGCCTCGTCGATGGCCTTGACCTCTTCTCCCAGGCGGGCGAAATCGGCGGACAGGATGGAGGGGGCGATCTTCACGGTCATGGGCGTGCTTCTCCCTGCGTTTATTATGTCCCCCCCTCTCCCTTCCCGGGAGAGGGGCGGGGGTGAGGGGGATGCGCGTCCACGGAAGCACCCGTTGAGCGGACGCCTCTCTCCCTCACCCGGCCCTGTGGGCCACCCTCTCCCGCTGGGAGAGGGCTTCTTCCTACGGCCTACTGGATCTTGGGGGCCAGTTCGCCCTTGGCGTAGCGGCCGCTCATGTTCTCAAGGTTGACGACCTTGATCTTGGAGGCGTTGCCGGCGGTGCCGAAGGCTTCGTAGCGGGCCTTGCAGATCCCGGACATGGCGGCGATGGTGAGCTTGAGGTATTCGCGCGGGTCGAACTTCTTGGGCTCGTCCTTGAAGAACTTGCGGATCGAGCCGGTGGAGGCCATGCGCAGATCGGTGTCGATGTTGATCTTGCGCACGCCGTGCTTGATGCCCTCGACGATTTCCGCGACCGGCACGCCATAGGTCTGGCCGAGATCGCCGCCGTAATTGTTGATGATCTCCAGCCAATCCTGCGGCACCGACGAGGAGCCGTGCATCACCAGATGGGTGTTGGGGATGCGGGCGTGGATCTCCTTGACCCGCTTGATCGCCAGCACTTCGCCGGTGGGCGGACGGGTGAACTTGTAGGCGCCGTGGCTGGTGCCAATGGCGATGGCCAGGGCGTCCACCTGGGTCAGCTTGACGAACTCGGCGGCCTCGTTGGGGTCGGTCAGCAGCTGGGAGTGGTCCAGTTTGCCGGCGGCGCCGACGCCGTCCTCCTCGCCCGCCATGCCGCTTTCCAGCGAGCCCAGGCAGCCCAGCTCACCTTCCACCGAGACGCCGCAGGCATGGGCGATATCGACCACCCGCTTGGTGACATCGACGTTGTAGTCCCAGCTGGACGGGGTCTTGCCGTCTTCCTTGAGCGAGCCGTCCATCATCACCGACGAGAAGCCCGACTGGATGGCGCGCACGTTGATGGCCGGCGAGGTGCCGTGATCCTGGTGCATACAGACCGGAATGTCGGGGTAGGATTCGATGGCGGCGAGGATCAGGTGACGCAGGAAGGCTTCGCCGGCGTATTTGCGGGCGCCGGCCGAGGCTTGCAGGATCACCGGGCTGTTGGTGGCCGAAGCGGCCTCCATGATCGCCTTGACCTGCTCCATGTTGTTCACGTTGAACGCGGGGATGCCATAGCCATGCTCGGCGGCGTGATCGAGGAGCTGGCGCAATGAAACGAGAGACATCTGTTCTTATCTCCTACTTGGCGTTCGTGCCGGCCGACCCGTTACAGACGGGCCAGAGCCGCGTCGGCCACCGCACCCGCGGTGATGCCGAAGTGTTCGTACAGCTTTTCGGCCGGGGCCGAGGCGCCGAACCCGGACATGCCGATGATGGCACCGTCCTCTCCGACCCAGCGCTCCCAGCCGAAGGTCCCCAGCGCCTCGACGGCGACGCGGACGGTTCCTTCTCCCAGTACGGAACAACGATACTCCTTCGGCTGGCGTTCGAACAACTCCCAGCACGGCATGGACACCACGGCGGCGCCGACGCCCTTGTCGGCCAGCAGTTTCTGGGCGTCCAGGGCCAGGCTGACCTCCGAGCCGGTAGCCAGGATGGTCACCTGACGCTTGGCCCCATTGGCCGACTTGGGGGCCTCGGACAGAACATAGGCGCCCCGCGCGGTGCGGTTCTCCTCGGTGTGTTCGGTGCGCAGCGTCGGCAGGTTCTGGCGCGACAGGGCCAGGACGCTGGGGCCGGTGGTGTTCTCCAGGGCGGCCTCGTAGGCCTCCATGGTCTCCACCGGGTCGCAGGGACGGAACACCAGCACGTTGGGGGTGGCGCGCAGCGCCGCGACGGTCTCGATGGGCTGGTGGGTGGGGCCGTCCTCGCCCAGGCCGATGGAATCGTGGGTCAGAACGTAGATCACCCGCTGCCCCATCATGGCGCTCATGCGCAGCGCCGGCCACAGATAGTTGGCGAAGATCAGGAAGGTGCCGCCATAGGGGATGAAGCCGCCATGCAGGGCGAGGCCGTTCATCACCGCCGCCATGCCGTGTTCGCGCACGCCGTAATGGATGTAGCGGCCGGAGAAGTCGGCCGGCGTCACCGACTTGGTGGCCTTGGTGATGGTCAGGTTGGAGTGGGTGAGGTCGGCCGAGCCGCCGATCATCTCGGGGATGGCCGGGGTCAGGGCCTCCAGCGCTTCCTGGCTGGCCTTGCGGGTGGCCCATTTGGGCTGCTCGGCCGAGGCCTTGCGCTTGAAGGCGCTGACCGCCTGCTTCCAGCTTTCCGGCAGGGTGCCGGCATTGGTGCGCTCGAATTCGGCCTTGGCCGGATGGGCGGCGAGACGCTTGTCCCAGGCGGCGCGTTCGGTGGCGCCGCGCGCGCCGGCGATGCGCCAGGCGTTCAGGACATGGGCGGGAACCTCGAACGGCGCATGGGGCCAGTTCAGCTTGGCCCGCGCCCCGGCGATTTCGTCGGCGCCCAGGGGGGCGCCGTGGGTCTTCTCGCTGCCGGCCTTGGTGGGGGCGCCATAGCCGATGACGGTCTTGCAGGCGATCAGGCTGGGGCGGTTGCTCTGGCGCGCCGCCTCGATGGCCTTGGCGATGGATTCCGGGTCGTGGCCATCGACGCGGCAGACATCCCAGTTGGAGGCGGCGAAGCGGGCCAACTGGTCGTCGGACACCGACACCGAGGTGTCGCCGTCGATACAGATATGGTTGTCGTCCCACAGCACGATCAGTTTTTCCAGGCCCCAATGGCCGGCCATGGAGATGGCTTCGTGGCTGATGCCCTCCATCAGGCAGCCGTCACCGGCGATGACATAGGTGTAGTGATCGACCACGGACTTGCCATGGCGCGCCGCCTGCATCTTCTCCGCCAGGGCGAAACCCACCGCGTTGGTGATGCCCTGACCCAGCGGGCCGGTGGTGGTGTCGGCGATGGCGACGTGACCGAATTCGGGATGGCCGGCGGTGCGGTAGCCCATCTGGCGGAAATTCTTGATCTGCTCGATGTCCAGATCCTCGAAGCCGGTCAGATAGCCCAGCGAATAGAGCAGCATGGAGCCGTGGCCGGCCGACAGCACGAAGCGGTCGCGATCCGCCCATTTCGGCGCCTTGGCGTCGAATTTCAGGAAGCGCGAGAACAGCACCGTCGCCACGTCGGCCATGCCCATGGGCATGCCGGGATGGCCGGACTTGGCCTTCTCGACGGCGTCCATGGACAGGAAACGGATGGCGTTTGCCATTTCGGCGTGGGTGGCCTGAGCGGTCATCGAACGGTCCTTGCTCTGGAAAGTGAAAGAAAAAAGCTTATCCGCGCTTGTGCCAGGAGGTCAGCATCTGGCGTTGACCGGCATCGCCGCCGATCATCAGGGTCTGGGTCTTCTCCATGCCGCCCGAGCGCTCGACGCCGTCGAACAGCAGGCCGGTGGTGATGCCGGTGGCACAGAACACCACGTCGTCGGAGCGCACCAACTCGTCGAGCATGCGCCAGCGGTTGGTGTCCATGCCGGCGGCTTCGACGGCGGTCTGCTCCGAAGCCAGTTGCGGGTCGATGCGGGCCATGAACTCGCCGCCCATGGCGCGGATGGCGATGGCCGACAGCATGCCTTCCGGGGTGCCGCCGGTGCCCATCAGGGCATCGATCCCCGAGCCGGGAATGGCGGCCATCAGGGCGCCCGCCACGTCGCCGGCGGGATACAGCGCCACGCGGGCGCCGGCGGCGTGGATGGCCTCGACCAGCGCCTTGTGGCGCGGCTTTTCGATGACGTAGATGGTCATCTCGTCCATGGGCTTGTCCAGTGCCTCGGACAATTGCTTCAGCCGCACCTCCACCGGTGCGGTGGGATCGATCTTGCCCTTGGCGGCCGGCGGTGCCGCCAGCTTCTCCATATAGAAAGCCGGGGCGGGATCGAACAGGGTGCCGTGCGGCGCCATGGCCACCACCGCCATGGCGTTGGTCATGCCCTTGGCCAGGAAGCTGGTTCCCTCCACCGGATCGACCGCCAGGTCCCAGACCGGCGTCGCGGCTTCGTCGCCGAAGCGTTGGCCGTGATAGAGCATGCTGATCTCGGAACGGGGGCCTTCGCCCACCAGCATCAGGCCGTCGAGCGGCAGGGCGTTCAGTTCGGCCCACATGGCCGCCACCGCCGCATGGTCACCCTGGGCCTTGTCGCCGCGGCCGATCCATTCATAGGCGGCGCGGGCGGCGGCCTCGGTGGCCTTGCGCAGGTCATAGGCTCCGATGGCGCGGCAATCGACGCGCTGGTCGTGATGATGAGTCATTCGCCTTTGGCCTCCCTAGCGGTGAACATCGGGCATGCCGCGCGGTTCACCCTGCTCGCATTCTGCTTTTCGCCGATAGTGGGCGGCCGGGTCAAGCGAAGGAACACCCAGGGGGAGGGTGACGGCAATATCTTGTGGATAGGTTAGGGTCCACCCGGACGGGGCGGCGGAGGGCAGGGGGGGCTGTTGACGGTTTCCCACCCCTCGTCACTCCCGCGAAAGCGGGAGTGACGAGGGAAAAGAATTCGATCAGGAGAAGGCCTTGAAGGCGATCAGGGTGAAGGTGTCCTTGACGCCGGGCAGCTTCTGGATGGTATCGACCACGAACTGGCCGAGATCGACACCGTCGTCGAGATAGCATTTCAGCATCAGGTCGTACTGGCCGGAGATGGAATGCACCTCCGACACCTGCTCGATATCGACGGCTTCGTCGGCGACCAGATAGGCGCGACCCAGTTCGCATTTCACCTGGACGAAGATGGTCTGCATCGCTGCATCTCCCTGATTGGGTGGCGGGCCGAAGCCCGCCCGTCAATCCACGCTGTCGGTCTCGTCCTCATCGGTCTCCACGTCGTCCGGCTCCGCCTCGTCGCGAGGGGAGATTTTGGACGGCAGGGGAACGGCGGCGATGATGAAGTCGGGCGGGTGATCGCCAAAGCCGATGACGCCGTCGGGATGCAGCATCTCGCCGATGCCGAGTTCGTCGATGCGGCCCCGGCGGCGGCCACGGTCGTCGCGGCCCCGGTTCCGATCATCGCGGCCTCGGCCGCCACGCTCTTCGCGCGGGGCTTGCTGGGGCTCTTCCCGCTTGGTTTCTTCGCGCCGGGGCTCGGCGTGTCTGGGTTCGGGGCGCTCGCGGCCACGGCCACGGCTTCTTTCCTCGCGCTTGGGCGGTTCGATAACGGCGATGTCCGGCTGCGGCGCGTCGATGGCGACCACGTCCTCGACGGGAGCGGCCTCTTCGCGCGGCTTGCGGGCCGGCCGTTCGCCTCGTGCGGGGCGTTCACCGCGGCCAGGCCGCTCGCCGCCACGCGCGGGGCGCTCGCTGCTGCCGCCACGGGCCGCGCCGCCACGGCCGCGCCGGGCCGACATGTCCAGTTCAAGGGCGGGAACGCCCTCGATCTCGATGCGGGGAATGGTGTTGCCGATCAGCTTTTCGATGGCGCCGATGAACTTGCCGTCGTCAGGGGTGGCGATGGTGAAGGCGTGCCCGGTCATGCCGGCGCGGCCGGTGCGGCCGATGCGGTGGACATAGTCCTCGGCATGGATGGGAACGTCGAAGTTGAACACATGGCTGACCGCCGAGACGTCGAGACCGCGCGCGGCGACGTCGGAGCACACCATCAGGCGGGCTTCGCCCTTCTTGAACATCTCCAGCGTCTCGCCACGAGCCGACTGGGCCATGTCGCCGTGCAACTGCACCACGTCGAAGCCATGCTTCTTCAGCGAGCGGAATAGAACGTCCACGTCGCGCTTGCGGTTGCAGAAGATGAAGGCGTTCTTGACTTCCTCGATGCGGATCAGGTGACGGAGCGTCTCCCGCTTGTCGATTTCCTCGACCACGGCCATGGCCTGGACCACGGTGGTGGCGGTCGAGGTGCCCGGCGAAACGGTGACTTCCTTCGGGTTCATCAGGAAGGCGTCGGCGAGGCGGCGGATTTCCGGCCCCAGGGTCGCCGAGAAGAACAGGGTCTGGCGGATCTTGGGCAGCAGGCCGACGATGCGCTCCACATCGGGGATGAAGCCCATGTCGAGCATGCGGTCGGCCTCGTCGATGACCAGGACCTTGACGTCGTTGAGCAGGATGCGGCCGCGCTCGAACATGTCGAGCAGGCGGCCCGGGGTGGCGATCAGCACGTCGACGCCGCGATCCAGCAGCGCGACCTGGTCGCTCATGGATTCGCCGCCGATGATCAGCGCCTTCTTGAGGTTATGGTATTTGCCGTACTTGTCGAAATTGTCGGCCACCTGGGCCGCCAGTTCGCGGGTCGGCGCCAGGATGAGCGAGCGGGGCATGCGCGCCTTGGCGCGGCCGGCCGCGAGGATCTCGATCATCGGCAAGGTGAAGGATGCGGTCTTTCCGGTTCCGGTCTGGGCGCAGCCCAAGACGTCGCGCCCCATCAAGACCACCGGAATGGCTTGCGCCTGGATGGGCGTGGGGGTGGTATAGCCTGATTCTGCGAGGGCTTGTAGAAGCTCCGCGCCAAGGCCGAGGTCTTCGAAGGTCATCGAAGTGCTGTCCGGGCCGTCTGAGCGGCCATGTTCGTTCGGGAGTGTCATATGCGGCGGGATAATAGGGGTTCATGCGCCTAAGTCAACTCGGATCGGGTGACAATGTTCTTTAGAGAGAGGATTGTGTCGTTGTTCTCCGACCGATACGCTTCCCGTCCAGTCCGAGCGGAGCTTCCGATGCTGATTCAAGCCGAGTGTTCCAGTCTGCTTATCGTCGATGTCCAGCAGGGGCTGGCCCCGGTCATGGCGGAGCCGCGCCGGGTCTATCGCGGCTGTGGCCTGCTGATGCGGGCAGCGGTCCGGCTGGGGGTGCCGCTGGTGGTGAGCGAGCAGTATCCCAAGGGGCTGGGCCATACCATGGGCGAGTTGGCCGAACTCGCCCCCGAGGGATCGGTGATGGAGAAACTGCATTTTTCCTGCGCTTCCGACCCCGCCATTCTTGAACGGTTCCGGCAGTTCAGGCGCAAGCAGGTGGTGATCGCCGGGATCGAGTCCCATGTCTGCGTGCTGCAAAGCGCGCTGGGCTTCAAGGCCGAGGGCTTCGAGCCGGCGGTGGTGGCCGACGCCTGTTCGTCGCGCACCGACGCCAGCTACCAGACCGCCATGCTGCGCCTCGCCGCCGCCGGCATCCAGATCGTGACGGTGGAGATGGTGATCTTCGAGTGGCTGCATCGCGCCGGGACGCCGGAGTTCAAGGAATTGTCGGCGCTGATCAAGTAGGACCGACGATCGAATGAGGGTTTCATTCGATCGGAGTTGCGGGCCCGCCGGCTTCGCCGGCAGATATATTTGATTCGCGCCTGCGCGCGGGTGCCCGGCGCGCCTCATGGCGCGAAAGCCAAGGGATGCGGGACGCATCCCGCCCGGCGCTTGAGGGACTAAAGGAGAAACGCCATGTCCACGACCTTGATCCTGCTGCCCGGCCTGCTCACCGACGGGCGGCTGTGGACCCATCAGGCCCGCACCCTGTCGGCGACCCTGGAGGTTCTGGTGGCCGACCTGACTCAGGACGACAGCCTGGGCGCCATGGCCGAGCGGGTGCTGGCGGTGGCGCCGCCGCGCTTCGCCCTGGCGGGGCTGTCCATGGGTGGCTATGTCTGCATGGAGATCATGCGACGCTCGCCCGAGCGGGTCGAGCGTCTGGCCCTGCTCGACACCACCGCCCGTCCCGACACCGGAGAGCAGAGCATCCGCCGCGCCGATGCCATCGCCATCGCCCGCGCCGGCAGTTTCGACAAGATCATGCCGACCATGCTGCCCAATCTCTTGGCTCCCGCTTCGCTGGCCGACGCCGCCATCACCGGTCTGGCCAAGGACATGGCCCGAACCGTCGGCAAGGACGCATTCATCCGCCAGCAGACCGCCATCATGGGGCGGCCGGATTCGCGGCCCTTCCTGTCCGCCATCCGCTGTCCGACCCTGGTGCTGTGCGGGGCCGAGGACACCCTGACGCCCGTCGACCGCCACCAGGAGATGGTGGCGGCGATCAACGGTGCCCGGTTGGTGACGGTGGAGACGTGCGGCCACCTGTCGCCCATGGAACAGCCGGAGGCGGTGACCGGCGCGTTGGCGGCGTGGTTAGCGCCCCTGTAACACCACCGAGCCGGCGCAATTGTCGGCCTTGACCTCGGCGGCGGGGCAGGGAATCGGCGCCAAGGTGCCGTCGAGGCAGATATGGACCTCGCTCAGCGTCTTGCCCTTGCCCGAACACTGAGTGGTGATGGAACCGGTCGGGGCCACCGGCCAGAAGGCCTTCAGATCCGACACCTTGATTTGGCTGTAGCTGTCCGGCGACAAGCCGGGAGCCAGACCGAACGTGTCCGCCGCCTGTTGGATCTTGCCGAAATAATCGTCCTGAACCGTGGTGACGCACGAGCCGTGCTTTTCCCATTCGTGCTGGTGCAGGCTGTCGCCGATCATCACGGCGGACAGTTTGGTCAGCACCGGGTCGTTGGCGACCGGCGCCACCGCCTGGCAGCATTGCGGCCAGGTGCCATTGGTGAATTGCGGCCACAGGCCGTGGACGACGAAGCCGTAATTGGTGCCGGGACCGCATTCCTGGGTGTTGGACTTGCCCGACGGGGTGGCGCAGTAGGCCGGCGCCCAGGACAGACTCAGCAGGTAATAGTCGAACTTTCCAGGGGTGCCTTTAACCGGGCCGCATTGGTCGGCCCATGCTGCCGTGGCTGTCGTCGCGGCAAGCAGCGCTAGCATCAAAAGTCGGATAGTTTTCATTCGGACACCCATATGTAGCATGAAATATTAGATTGTACCGCATTAGGATAAATTTGCGCCATGACGATTCGGGGGCGATGTCTCGTCGTGGCGTGAATGCGGACTGGAAAACAATCTCCACGCGATCCATATTGTCTAAGGAACTGCCGATAATTTTCGGCCAAGGATAGGTCAAGAGGTCCGTCATGGGGGCGAGAGGTCCGCATCATCTGCGCAAGACCACCAACGTGGTTCTCGACGCCTTGGTCTTGGCGGTGGAACAGGCCGGTCACGGCCAGCCGCTCAGCATGCCTTTGCTGGAAAGCATTGTTTCCGAGCTGAAAGTCTCGCTCAGTTTCGACGACTTCTACCATCGCTCCTACCGCGAGATGATGGACATCGTCGAGAGCGAGAAGCACGAGCTGCGCCGCAGCAATGCGTTCGGCCGTCTGGTGGTGCACCCGCTCAGCCCCTTGTTTCATGACGAGTCGCTGGACCGCGCCCTGGTGACCAACATCTTCTCGTTTCTGCATCTGGTGCTGGGCGACGAGGCCGAAGTTTACTCCAAGCGCTGCAACGACATCGTCCACGCGCTGAAGGAGGACCGGGGCGAGCAATTCACCTGGGATCTGTTCTACGAGGATGCCGAGGCCAAGCTGGTGCTGTGGCATACCCTGGTTCACATCTCGGCGTCGTTCAAACGCTACGAGCTGCGCAAGGACTGGTTCATCAAGCTGATGCAGTACCGGCCATCGACGGTCAGCCTCGCCTCCAACGCCTTCGTCACCCGCGAGCATGATCCCAACGAGGAGCCGCTGGTGTTCGGCGAGCGCGAATTCTGCATGTTCTTCCACGCCCTGTTCGATCCGCTGACCGACCTGCCGCGCAAGGACGACGTGGCGTTCCGCAAGGAGTTCGGGACCGATCCCCATCACCTGATCGGTGGCTTCCTGGTCAACCTGTCCATGTGCCTGGTGTAGCGCGGCCGGGGTGACTATCGAACGGATTCGACCGTCGCGGAATGACCGGTTCTGACCCACAAGAGACATACGTAAGCCCCCAGTGTGTCTTCTTCCCATGCTGGGAGTGCAACCCTGCCATCTCAATCATAGCGTCAAAATCCCTTCAAAGTGCCTGGAGAAGGAACCACATATATAATACTTTGGGTTAGTTTTGACGGTGAGATCTATGCCTTTTGTGCGGGCGAGTGTCATGCCAATCCAACCCGGTCCGTCCATCCACTCATCCCCCAGGCGACAGAGGCCCGCCATGGCCCTGCGCCCCGTTCTCGTCCTGGCGGGCGTGCTGTCCATCGCCGCCCCTGCCGCCGCCATAGCTGCAGTTCGGCTGGACGGTGACGTGCTGGTGATCGAAGGCACCATCCGGCCCCTGGAGCAATGCTCCGTTGCCACCCTGCTGGACGTTCATCCCGACATTCGCCGCGCCCGCATCGATTCGCCCGGAGGCGACGCCTGGGCAGGAGCGCAGATCGGCCGCCTGTTCGGTTGGGCTGACCTAGAGGTGGTGATTCCTAAAGGCGCCTCGGCCTATTCCGCCGCAGCCATCGCCGCCCTTGGCGCGCCACGGCGACGCATCGACGGCTATCTCGGCTTGCACCGGCCCTATCTGGTGGGAGTTGATCGCGCCGGCTTCGGTCCCGAGTTGGTCGAAGAAGTGATTGCCGAGGACGTCGCCGTGCTGCGCGAGGCCGGCGTCACCGAACGGGTGATCGACATCGCCATGCAGACCCGTGGCAACCGTGTCTTCCTGACCATCACCCAACAGACGGCCGACAGCTTCCATCACCAGGGGCATCTCGACCGCGAACGCGTGCAACATCTGGCCCAGGCCTGCCGCAACGTGCCGGCCCCGCCTGCCGAGGCCGTCGCCGCCACCCGTGTCCAATAGCTCCCGAAGGACGCGGCCCCCAGCATCAGCAACGGGATGACCGTGGAGCGTAGTTGCCACAAAGCGTACAGACTGCGCCGACGCGAGAACCAACCGGCGGCCTTGACCGCTACTGCTTCTTCTCGCGCGGCTTGACGCCCAGCAGGGTCTCGATCAGGCCGCCGTTCTTGCCCTTCAGCGCCTTGCCAAGGCCGTGCTCGACCAGATAGCGCTGCATGGCGTTGACGTCGATGATCTTGTTGGGCGCTCCCAGCTTGCCCTCCAGGCGCAGCCCCAGCGGCGGCGCGTCGGGGGTGGCCAGTTTGAAGGCGAAGCGGGCGTCGATGCTGTCCTTGGGTAGGTCGATGATTGCGGTTCCGGTGGCGCCGCCGCCCTCGGCGTCCAGTTTGACGTCGCGGCTGGTCACCACGCCCCGCTCGGCGCGGAAGCTGGCCGACAGCGACGAGAACCGCGAACTGCCGCCCGACAGAGCGGTCTGGACCAGTCCCAGCATGCTGCCGAGATTTTCCAGCCGATGCATCTGGGCGTCCATGGCCGCCAGATCGAAGCCTTCGACCACGCCATCCTTGACCTCGAACCGTCCGTCACCGGTCAGGGTGGTCAGCTGCTGGGGCGACATGGACAGTTTCGCCTGTCCATCCAGGCGGCCCTTGGTGGCCTTGATGCCGCCGGCGCCCAGCCCCAGGCCGCCGATATCGGCCCCCCGGATGGCGAAGGTTCCGGCCATGCCGGCGGCGGTGGCCTTGGCGGTTCCGCTCAGGTCGCCGCCCAGCAGTCGCCCGGACAGGCGCTCCAGCGTCGCCGTGCCGTCGGCGAGGGCGAGATGGGCGCTGGCCTTGTCCAGCCTCCAGGCGTTCAGGGCGAAAGGCTTGGCCTCGGCCGGCAGGAACGGGGCGAGGGCGAGGCCGGGACTGCTCAGGTCGGCGGCGAGGCTGGGGCTGATGCCCCAGACCAGCTTGCCCTGGCCGTTCAGCACGGCCTCGCCCAGCCGCGCTTCCAACTGATCGAAGGCGACGGTGTCGCCCTCGGCATTCAGATGGGCGGTGACGGCCAGGGGGCCACCGCCACGGGGGCGGTAGGAGCCGGAAAACAGCCGTGCCGCCTGGGCGAAGCTGGCGGCATGCAGGGAGGCGGCGCCGCTGGCGCGGGCTCCGTCCATGCGGCCGTCGAAGCCGGCATCCAGCCCGAGGGCGGACATGCGGGCCTTGACCGCCACCGGATTGTCCAGGGTGATGGTGGCCTCGCCGGTGGCATGGATGTCGTCCATGGCCAGGGTCAAGGCCGACAGCAGAAGCTGGGACCCATGCAGGGTCACCCGGCTGCTCAAGCCCGCGCGGCTGGTGGTGGCGCGCAAGTTGCCATCGAAGCTCGGCTGCCCGCCCTTGGCGGCCAGGGTGCCGGTCAGTTCGGCGAGGCCGACACCTTGAACGTCCGACGAGGCATGGCCGAGGCTGAGGACGCCGTTGTCCAGCAAGGCGTTGACCTCGAGCCGGCCGAGGGTGATGCCGCGCCAATGCAGGGACCCGGCGGTGAAGGCGAGGTTGGCGGTGACGTTGCGCGGCAGGGCGAATCCGCCGGAAGCAGGCTGGGCCGGCGCTTGGGCCTGCGTCGGCTCCGGCGACGCGGGAACCGGCGGTACCGGTTCGGGCGGCGTGGGTTGGGAGGCCACGGGCGAAGGGGGCGCCAGCGTGTCCAGATCAAGGTCGCCGGCCTTCACCGTGGCGTCGACCTGGATGGGCGAGGCCTTCAAGCTGGCGACGATGCTGCCCGTGGCACGGGATTGCCCGAGCGTGACTATCACGTCCGGCAGGTTGGCTTCGTCCGGTGACAGCGACACCGAGCTTTCCGCCGTCAGTTGCGCGGCGGACAGGCGCAACTTGCCGGACGCATTCCTGAAGTCGGTGAAGCCTTCGAAGGCCAGGGTGGCGGCGGTGCCATTGGGCAGGGTCAGCCGTCCGGTGGCGGAGGTCTCGCCGGAGGGATCGAAGCGGGCTTCGATCCCCTCCACCGGGCCGAGCTTGCCGCCGCTCAGGGTCAGGTGGTCGATTTCGTTCCGCCCCACCAGCAGCGGCAGCAGCCGCAGCCCCACCAGCAGGCTTTCGGCGGAGGCGTCGCCCATGGTCAGACCGCCCACGATGAGGACGGGGTTGGGAAACACCCGCCCGGAAATGGGGCCTGAAACCGTCACCGGGCGGCCCATGGCCCTGGAGGTTGCCGCCTCGATCCGGGGCCGCAGCCGGTTCCAATCCATCAGCCCCGGCACCACCAGGGTGAGGCCGATCACGGCGGCGACGAATGCGACGGCGGCGATGGCCGGGGTCGAAGTGGGAAGGGGGCGGAGTGCGGTCATGGTTTCTTGGCGTCTCCGGCAAGGCGTGACCGCGGTGCCGGCAGGACCTTGGCCGGACGGGCCAGATCCTTCATCAGGCCGGGGCCGTCGATCATGGCGAAGCCTCCCAACACGGTGCCGACCACCACGGCGCGGCGGCGAATGCCCCAGGCATAGACTCCCAGCCGGACGGCATCCGCATTCTGATGCAGCCGAGCCAAGGAATCCAGCAAGGTATCGTCGTCGCTCCGTTCGCCGGGGGGCAGTTCGGCGAGATCGATGCCGATGGTGGTGACGCCGCAATCGGCGGCGCGAGGCGCGCGCGGATAGGCCAGACGCACCCGCAGCGTCACTTCCTTGCACAGCGGCCGCAACGCCTGGACGGTGGTGGCCAACCGGCCGTCGGCGGCTCCGTCGGGGATTCCGAACAGATCGATGATCAGGCGATTGCCACGCACATCCTCGGACAGGTCGCCCAGCGGCGCCAGCAGCGACAGCCGTTGCGGCGAACTGGCCGAAGCCCAGTGCAGCGGCAGCACGATGACGGAGCGGCTGGCGGCGGTCTCGGCCGTGCGCATCTCACGCACGGTGGCGCCGATCACGAAGCGGTCTAGGGTCAGCGCGGTTTCGCCGCCGTCGCCGGGATAGGCATGGCACCCTTCGTAGGGAAACTGGCCCGGCGTGTCCACCCGGTTGAGCTGAGCCTTGTAGGCGCCGATGATCTCGCCCGCCGCCATCCAGGTCGGCCGCCACACCAGCGACAGCTTGGCGTCGCCCGGCATGGGCGGAGCCCCGCCGACACCGTCGTCGGCCGGTTTGTTGCGGTCGTCCATGGCCACCGCTTTCCAGGTCGGGGCAGCCACCTGCCGGGGGGCGCTTTCGGTCTTGGCCGGTCCCTGGCTGGGCAGCATGGAGCGGCGGGGGATGAACTCCTTGGCCGACAGCTTGCTGGGCCGCAGATGGGCGCGCAGATCCCCCTGTTCGGGCAAGGGCGGCGGCAGGGAGGAGTGGTGGATCGGCAGGTCTTCCTCGGCCGCGAGCTTGGTCAGATGGGGACGGTAGCCGGTGCGGGCGGGTGGGGCCGGGGCGATGAGGGCGCGCATCTCGCCGACGGCGTCGTGAATGGCGGCGAGGTCAAGGGCGCCATCGGGGCCGATGGCGTCGCCCAGCGCGATTTCCGTGGCCAGCGCCAGCGGCCGCTCATGGCCGATGAACTGGGCTCCCACCAGCCGCGTGCCCAGCTCCTGGGCGATCTGAACGGCGCGGCGACGCCCTTCGGCGGTGGGGACGTTACGAAACAGCAAGACGAAGAAGTCCTGCCCCCGGCGGCCGAACACATTGCCAGCGCCAATATGCAGGTTGATGACGCCTTCGGCGATCATCATCACCTTTTCGGACAGGCGGTACCATTTGTCGCCGACCGCTTCCCGGAATTCCACCAGGGAAATGACCTGAAGCTTGGTCTGGAACTTGCCTTCGTCCTCGATCAGCAGTGTCTCAAGGGCGAGGGTGAAGGAATCCTCGACCACGTTGTCGGAGGTATCGCCGGCATCCGTGGGGATGGCGATGTCGGAGGACTCCTCCTGACCGCCTACCAGCCGGCCCAGAGCCGAGAACGGCCGCGCCAGTCTGGACAGCAGACCGTCCCTGGGCCGCTTCCGGCTCATTGTTCAAGCCCCTCAAGCGCCGGGCGGGGCCTCACGGCCCCTTGGCTCCTCCGCTGCGCTCCGGGCGCCGCAATGGCGCCGCGCTCGGCTGACGCCTCGCTCATTGTTCAAGCCCCTCAAGCGCCGGGCGGGGCCTCACGGCCCCTTGGCTCCTCCGCTGCGCTCCGGGCGCCGCAATGGCGCCGCGCTCGGCTACCGCCTCGCTCATTGATGAAGCCCCCCAAGCGCCGGGCGGGCGCGTCCACTCCTGCGCGCAAGAATAGGAGCGACACGGCCGGGGGGCAAGCTACTCGGCGCGATAGGTCTGTCCCAGGGCGACATAGTTGGCCGCCGAGACCGGGAAGAAGGCGCGATCCTGCTCGGACAGCTCGCGCAGCAGCTTGGCGGGATTGCCGCCCCACAGCTCGCCGGCCTTGACCCGCTTGCCCGGCGTCACCACCGCGCCGGCCGCCACCATGCCCCCTGATTCCACCACGACGCCGTCCAGGACGATGGCGCCCATGCCGATGAAACAGCCGTCTTCCAATGTGCAGGCGTGCAGGATGGCGCCGTGGCCGATGGTGATGCCCGAGCCGATATACGTCCCCAGCTTGCCGCCGGTGACGTGAATGATGGTGCCGTCCTGGATGTTGGTGTGGCTGCCGATGCGGATTTCGTGGACGTCGCCGCGAATGACGCAGTTGAACCACACGCTGGTGCCGTCGCCGATCACCACGTCGCCGATCACCGTGGCGGTGGGAGCGATGAAGGCGTCGGCGGCGATGGTGGGCAGAACGCCCTTGTAAGCCATGATATGTCCGGTGGTCATAGATGCCTCACGGGAACATGGGCTGCTGTTGCAGCCCCAGCGTTTCGGGGAATCCGAACATCAGGTTCATGTTCTGCAACGCCTGACCCGAGGCGCCCTTGACCAGATTGTCGATCACCGCGGTGATGATGGCCCGGCCCTTGACGCGGTCGTCGAAGACGTTGATCAGGCAGAAGTTGGAACCGCGCACATGCCGGGTCGCCGGCACCACCCCTTCGGGCAGCACATGCACGAAGGCCTCGCCATGAAAACGCTCGGCCAGGGCGGCGCGCAGGGAGGCGGCGGTGTTGGCGCCGGTCAGCTTGACGTAGATGGTCGATAGCATGCCCCGGCTCATGGGGATCAGATGGGGGGTGAAGGTCACCAGCACCGGCTTGCCGAAAGCGTCGGACAGGCCCTGCTCGATCTCGGGTGCGTGGCGATGGCCGGCGATGCCGTAAGGGTGGATGCCCTCGGTGACCTCGGTGAACAGGTTGGCTTCCTTGGCGGCGCGGCCGGCCCCCGATACGCCCGACTTGGCGTCGATGACGATGTCCTCGGCCGTGATCAGGCCCCGTTCCAGCAGCGGAATCAGCGGCAGCTGCACCGAGGTGGGATAGCAGCCGGGATTGGCCACCAGCCGCGCCGTGGCGATCTTGGCCCGCGCGATCTCGGTCAGGCCGTAGACCGCCTCCTTCTGCAAGTCCGGCGCCCGGTGTTCGTGACCGTACCACTGGGCATAGCTGGCGACGTCGAACAGCCGGAAATCGGCCGACAGATCGACGATGCGCACATGGGCGGGCAGGCCGGCGATCACCTCCTGGGTGGTGCCATGGGGCAGGCAACAGAACACCGCGTCCACGGCGGCGAAATCCACCTGGTCGATGGCGACCAGATCGGGCAGGGCCAGGGTGGCCAGATGGGGAAACACCGCCGACATGGGCTGGCCGGCCTTGCGGTCGCCGGTCATGGCCGTGATGCGGAAGTTGGGGTGCAGCGCCAGCAGGCGCACCAACTCGGCCCCGGTGTAACCGCTGGCGCCCAGGATCGCGACCTTTACCTCGTTCATGACGACCTTCTCCATGATGGGACGCGGACGATAGCAGCCCCGGCCGCCAGCGACAACGGGGTCAAAGGCTGAGGCATCCCGACGAACGAATGAAGGCGTTCATTCGATCGGAGTTGCGGGCAAGGCCCGGCGCGCCTCATGGCGCGAAAGCCAAGGGATGCGGGACGCATCCCGCCCGGCGCGTGAGGGACAATTTAAAGATCGCCGGGGCGGAAGCGGATGATCATGCGGCGCGGCCATCCCTTGCCGTCGTCGGGGGGGAGTTGCAACGGCTGGGCCATTCTCAGGGCCAGCATCATGCTTTCCAGCGAGCGCTTTATGGTGCCGTCCGGCATCTGGTCGTAACCACGGATGACCGCGCTGGGGTTCCAGGGCGCGTTCTTGTTCAGTGTGTCGCTCAGGGTGC
This sequence comes from uncultured Magnetospirillum sp., assembly GCF_903853455.1. Classification (GTDB taxonomy): domain Bacteria; phylum Pseudomonadota; class Alphaproteobacteria; order Rhodospirillales; family Magnetospirillaceae; genus Phaeospirillum. The sequence goes on along the minus strand of NZ_CAINTR010000064.1, from coordinate 51,520 downwards.
CGTCGCGCTCGATCAGGATGGTCATGCTGAGGGTGAGGTCGCTTCCCTTGAGGATGGAGGTGTCGAACCGCCACATGCGCAGCACCTGGGCGAGGATGAAGTCCTGGGCGCTCTGGGTGAGTTCTCCCACCTTCGGCGGAGGCGTGTTCCGGCGTTCGAACGATATGCCCTGGTCCTGCGCCGCCGGCCGCTTGGGGGCGGAGGACTGCTCGGCGATGGGGGCGTGCTGCAACTGGGGGGGCGCGACCGGTTTGGCCGGCTGCTGCTGTGGCGGCGGTTCCGGCCGCTGCGGCGGCGGCGCAGGAGGAGACTGCTCTATGGCTTTCGGCGGTGGCGGCTTTTCCCGCACCACCTCGACCTCCATCACCTGCTCGGGGAGGTGGAGGTTGACATCGGGCAGGCTGTCGAACTGCGACAAAATGGTGAACACCAGATGCAGCAGCAGGGACAGCGCAAGGCCCCAGTTCAACGTGGTCCGGTTTTCCCGGGAAGCGGCGGTCATGGTGTCTTTTCGGCCCGACAACTGGGCGCCAGCCAAGCCAACCCGGCCAGCGTCGCCACCAAGGGAATGCCAAGCGAAACGGCCCAGGCGACGGCGGGCCAGTGGCCGTCCACCTTGTCCCAACGGCCGATCACCCAGCCCAGCCCCCATTGCAGCGAGAAGGCGGCGACAAAGATCAGCAGATTGAGACTGGTGTTGACCCGTCCCGCCAGCCGCGCCGGAAACCGTCGCGTCAGCACAGCGTAATTAATCGAACTCGAGGCGCCGGTAAACCCGTAGATCGCCGACAGGGTCAGCGGCGCGGCAATCCAGCCGAACGCCATGGCGGCCAGGGCCAGGGCGTGAAGGGTCATGCCCATGGCCCCCAACGTGGCGGCGGGGATGCCGAGACGCTCGAATCCTTCCGCCATGGCGCCGATGGACAGATAGCCCAGGGCCATGCCGGCGGCCATCAGCGACAGGCCGCTGGCGGTCTCGGCGACCGACAGGCCGGCGACGTCGCGCAGCCAGGGGCCGGCCCACAGGCCTTGGATGGCCATGAAGCTGCCCAGCGAGGCCATGCTGGCGGGGGCGATGCGCCAGAAGGTGGGATTGCGGAAGATCTCGGCCACGTCGCGCAACTGGGCGCCCAGGCTGCCGGTCCCGGCGGAACCGGGGCGCTCGGGCACGGTCAGCCAGATCGCCAGTCCCGACAGCAGGGTCAGGGCGGCGACCCCGGCATAGACGCCGCGCCAGTCCATCACCTGAAGCGCCAGTTGGACCGGCGCCGTCGCCGCCACCGCTCCCAGGCCGCCGGCTCCCAGGATGACGCCGTTCATCAGGGGCAGCCGGTTCGGGGGAAAGAACAGGACATTGGCCTTCAGCGCCGCCATCAGGCAGGCGGACACGCCGAAGCCCACCAGGGCGCGTCCCACCACCAGGGCCGGAACGGATTCGGCCAGGGAAAAAGCCAGCGCACCCGCGGCGGCGAAGACCAACATCACGGCCTCGACCCGCCGCGGCCCGAAACGGTCGAGCAGAAGGCCGAGCGGCAGTTGGGCGGCGGCGAAGGTGATGAAATAGATGCCGGTCATCAGGCCGATATCGGCGGCGTCCAGCGGTATGGTCCGTCCGATTTCCGGGGCCAGCACCGCGTTGACGGTGCGATAGAGGTAGGACAGGAAGTAGCCCGCCGCGAATGGCAGAACCACTCGCAAGACCGGTGTCGCAGCGCTATTGTCATCTCTGCCGGACATGGATGCCCCACCGGTTGGCCAGGACCACACCATTTCCCACCAGGGGGCGCCCGTCAACGGTTTGCGCGATGGTGTTTGTTCCTAACCATCGGAAAGCCACAATCGACTTCACCGGCCCTAATCCCTAAATATAAGACAGAGCGCAGCGGCGTCGTAATCTGGGAGGATCGAAATCATGAAGCGCCTGACGAGTCATCTCTATTTCTGGGTGTTGGTTGCCATCGTGATCGGCGGCACGCTGGGCTACTTCGAGCCGGAATTCGCGGTCAAGCTCAAGCCGTTGGGCGACGCCTTCATCGCCCTGGTGAAGATGCTGATCAGCCCGGTGATCTTCTGTACCGTGGTGCTGGGCATCGCCGGCGCCGGCGACATGAAGAAGGTGGGCCGGGTTGGCGGCAAGGCGCTGCTCTATTTCGAGGTGGTGTCCACCTTCGCCCTGGTCATCGGCGTGGTGGTGATGCATGTGCTGAAGCCCGGCGACGGCTTTCACGCCGATCCGGCTTCGCTCGACGCCAAGGCGGTCGCCACTTACGCCAAGATGGCCACCGAGCAGAGCTCCATCGACTTCCTCCTGCACATCATTCCCAAGACCCTGGTCGACGCCTTCACGGGGAACGGCGACCTGCTTCAGGTCCTGCTGGTGGCGATTCTGTTCGGCTATGCCATGACCCATATGGGGCGTGCCGGCCAGGGCGTGCATCTGTTCATCGAGGAATGCTCGCACATCTTCTTCGCCATGATGAACACCATCATGAAGGTGGCGCCGCTGGGCGCCGGCGGAGCCATGGCCTTCACCATCGGCAAGTACGGCGTCGCGGCGTTGAAGCCGTTGGCCTTCCTGATGGGCAGTTTCTACCTGACCTGCGTCCTGTTCATCGTGATCGTCCTCGGAATCATCGGGCGGATGACCGGCTTCAGCATCTTCAAGTTCATCAAATACATCATGGCGGAACTGTTGACCGTGCTCGGCACCTCGTCCTCGGAATCGGCCCTGGTGCCGCTGATGCGCAAGCTGGAGAACATGGGCTGCTCCAAGTCGGTGGTGGGTCTGGTGATCCCCTCGGGCTATTCCTTCAATCTCGACGGCACCAACATCTACCTGACCATGGCGGCGCTGTTCGTCGCCCAGGCGCTGGACATCGAACTGACCGTCACCCAGGAAGCGACCCTGCTGGGTGTCGCCATGCTGACCTCCAAGGGGGCCTCCGGCGTGACCGGTGCCGGCTTCATCACCTTGGCGGCGACGCTGGCGGTGGTTCCGTCGGTGCCGGTGGCCGGTCTGGCGCTGATCCTCGGCATCGACCGCTTCATGTCGGAAGCCCGGGCCCTGACCAACTTCATCGGCAACGGCGTCGCCGCCGTGGTCATCTCCAAGTGGGAGAAGGAACTGGACCAGGAAAAGATGAAAGAGGTCCTGGCCTGAGCTTTCTAAGCCGGACCAAGCCCGCCCCACGACCGTGGGGCGGGCTTTATCTTTGCTATTCGGCCGCGGCCCGGGGGCGCGCCAGGGTGGCTCCCGGCCAGATTTTTCCGCGCACGGCCATGAATTGCGGCGGATAGGCGATTTCGGCGCCCAGTTCCTCGGCGGCGTGCCAGACCCAGCGGGGATTGTCGAGGAAGCCGCGCCCGATGGCGACCATGTCGGCGGCGCCATCGGCCAGGGCGGCCTCGGCCTGATGCGGCGAGACGATCAGGCCGACGGTGCGGGTGGGGATTTGGGCCTCGGCGCGGATGCGTCGCGCCAGTTCGATCTGGTAGCCGGGAGCGACGGGGACCTTGGCATAGGGCACCAGCCCGCCGGAGGAGACGCAGACATAGTCGATGCCGGCGGCGCGGAACGCCTTGGCGTAGACCACCGCCTCGTCCGGGGTCCAGCCGCCCTCGACCCAATCGGTGGCGCTGATGCGGATGCCCAGCGGCTTGTCGGCCGGCCAGGCGGCGCGCAGGGCCTCGACCACTTCCAGCGGGAAGCGCATGCGGTTGTCCAGCGAACCGCCATAGGAATCGGTGCGGCGATTGGACAGCGGCGACAGGAACTGGTGCAGCAGATAGCCATGGGCCGAGTGCAGCTCGATGGCGTCGAAGCCGACGCGCAACGCCCGCTTGGCGGCATCGACGAAGCACTGCTTCAGGCGGGCGAGGTCGTCGGCGGTGGCCGCCTTGGGGGCCGGCCAGTCGGTGTCGAAGGGGATGTCCGAGGCCGACAGGGTCTGCCAGCCGTCCTTGGCGGGCTTGCCGCCTTCCCAGGGCGGCGCGGCGCCGCCCTTGCGGCCGGCATGGCCGAGCTGAACGGCGATGGCGCTGCGACTGGCGCTGGCGCCGAAGCTCTTCAAGGCGCCGACGAGGTGGGTGAAGGCCGCCTCGGTGGCCTCGTTGTGGAGGCCGAGGCAGCGGGGAGAGATACGGCCTTCGGGCGACACGCCGGTGGCCTCGATGACGATCATCCCCGGTCCGGAGGCGGCGAAGCTGCCGTAATGCTGCAGATGCCAGTCCTGGGCGATTCCGTCGATGGCGCTGTACTGGCACATGGGGGCGACGACGACGCGGTTGGAAAGGGTCAAACCGCGCAGACTCAGGGGCTGGAACAGATTCGGTTGGGTCATGTCCGGTCCTCTCGCAGGTGGGAATCGATGATGGCTTCGGCGGCCGAGGCCACGGCGGCGGAGGGGCCGTCGGCCCCCAAGGTGTTGCCGGCGGAATAGGCCCCTTCCATCAGCAGAAGCAACTGGTCGGTCAGCAGGGCCGGCGCGGCCACGCCCAGGCCATCGACCAGACCGCGCACCCGGCGGCGCAGCTCGCGTTTGTTGCCTTCGGCGACGGCGCGGCCGGGATGGCTGTGATCGGGGAATTCCACCGCGGTGTTGACGAAGGGGCAACCCCGGTAGCTGGGGCTGGAGGTGCGCTTGGCCAGGGCCAGGAACAGGGCGCCGAGCTGCCGGCGCGGGTCGCCGGGATGGCGGGCGACGACGCCGTCCCACCATTCCCAGTAAATCTTGTCGCGCATCTCCATGAAGGCGGCGATCAGGTCGTCCTTGGAGGGAAAGGCGCGATACAGGCTCATCTTGGCGACGCCGGCCTTCTCGATCACCGTGTCGATGCCGATGGCGCGGATGCCCTCCTTGTAGAACAGCTCGTTGGCGGCGGCCAGGATGCGGTCGCGGGCCGATAGCTTGTCGGGGGGATCAAGAACGGGTTTTGGCTTGTTCATACGTTTGACCCTCAACCGACGGAGCACTGAACGAGTTCAGTGCTCCGGAGTTGCGGCCAACGGCCGGCGCCGCTTGTGCGGCGAAAGCCAAGGGATGCGGGACGCATCCCGCCCGGCGATTGAGGGGCTGTAATCATAATTGACAATGATACAGACCTGTCTGTACAAAAGCAATGAGACAGATTGGTATCATTTCCCACGGAGGGCGCCATGCCCGCACGCAGATTGCACTACGGTTGGATCGCCGCCGGACTGACCTTCGTCACCTTGCTGGTGGCGGCGGGCATCCGTTCGGCGCCTGGGGTGATGATGGTGCCGCTGGAGGCCGAGTTCGGCTGGAGCCGCGCCACCATCTCGGCGGCGGTGTCGGTCAACCTGATCCTCTACGGGCTGATGGCGCCGTTCGCCGCCGCCGTGATGGACCGCATCGGTCTGCGCCGGACCATGGTGCTGGCCCTGAGTGTGCTGGCGGTGGGCGTGACCGCCACCACCACCATGACCGCGCCTTGGCACATGGTGCTGCTGTGGGGCGTGGTGGTGGGCGGCGGTTCGGGAACCATCGCCATGGTGCTGGGCGCCACCGTGGTCAGCCGCTGGTTCGACGCCTATCGCGGCACGGTGATGGGGGTGCTGTCGGCGGCCACTGCCACCGGGCAGTTGGTCTTCCTGCCCCAGATGGCCATGGCGGTGGAACGCTTCGGCTGGCGGGCGGCGGTGCTGCTGATCGCCGGAGCCGCAGCTATCCTGATGCCGATCATCTGGATCTTCATGCGCGACCGTCCCGCCGATCTGGGCTTGTGGCCGGTGGGCGCCACCCAGGCGCCGCCGGCGCCGGTGCGGGCCGGCAATCCCGCCGTGGCGGCGATCATGGCGCTGAAGGACGGGATGCGGTCACGGGATTTCCGGCTGCTGGCCGGAACCTTCTTCGTCTGCGGCCTGTCCACCAACGGCCTGATCGGCACCCATCTGATTCCGGCCTGCTTCGACCATGGCATTCCCGAGGTCAAGGCCGCCGGCTTGCTGGCCGCCATGGGCGTCTTCGACATGGTGGGAACCACCTTGTCGGGCTGGCTGTCGGACCGCTGGGATTCCCGCAAGCTGCTGTTCTGGTATTACGGCCTGCGCGGCATTTCGCTGATCTTCCTCGACTGGGCGTTCGGCCCCGACGTGTTCGGCCTGTGGCTGTTCGCGGTGTTCTATGGGCTGGACTGGATCGCCACGGTGCCGCCGACGGTCAAGCTGACCGCCGCCGTCTTCGGCCGCGAGCGGGCCGGGGTGATGTTCGGCTGGATCTTCGGAGCCCACCAACTGGGCGCCGCCACCGCCGCCTTCCTGGCGGGATGGATCCGCACCGACCTGGGCGACTACCAGATGGCCTTCATAGCCGCCGGACTGGCCTGTCTGGTGGCGGCGGCCATGGCGCTGATGGTCGGTCGCAAGGGGGGAATGGCCCCCGTCACCGTGCCGGTCGCCGAGGGAGAAGTCGCATGACCCACTATCTGGAAGACCTGACACCCGGCCAAACCTTCAGTTCGCCCAGCTATACCGTGACGGTCGAGGACATCAAGGGCTTTGCCGCCGCCTGGGACCCGCAGCATTTCCATCTCGACGAGGAAACCGCCAAGGACTCGTTCTTCGAGGGGCTGGCGGCCTCGGGCTGGCACACGGCGGCGGCGACCATGCGTCTCATCGTCACCAGCGAGATGAAGCTGCCGCTGGGGGTGATCGGAACCGGTCTGGAATCCCTGGCCTGGCATCGGCCGGTGCGGCCCGGCGACGTGCTGACGGTGCGGATCGAGGTGTTGGAGACCCGCGAGATGCGCTCCCGGCCCGGCCTCGGCCTCGCCAAATTCCGGGTGGTCACCCTGGACGGCGAGGGGCAGGCGGTTCAGACCTTGCAGACCAATCTGCTGGTGCCGACGCGGGCCGGGGCTGGACAGGCGGGTTGAAATCAGTCCAAATCTCCCCTTGAGGAATTGTCCGGGGGGGATGGTGAATGCGTTGGTTGGCGTGCGCGGTCGTGCTGTTGATGCTTCCCATGTCGGCGGAGGCTTGGCCGTCCTGGCTGGGCGGCGCGCAATCTCCGAAGAGCATTCCCGCCGACCGGCCGCCGCCGTTGGATTTCGGCGGCAAGACCGGCGATTGCGCCATCACCTTCGATGACGGTCCCGGCCAGCACACCACCAAACTTCTGGACCTGCTGGCGGAGCGGCAGGTCAAGGCCACCTTCTTCGTGCTGGGCGAGCATGCGCGGCGGTACCCCGAGATGATCCGCCGCATGGTGGTCGATGGTCACGAGGTCGAGAACCATTCCTGGGATCATCCCGACATGCGCAAACTGGACGAGGCGGCCCGCCAGAAGGAAATCGAGGACACGGTGGCGCAGTTGAGGAGCCTGGGCGCCGATCCCAAGTTCTTCCGGCCGCCCTATGGGTCCTACGATCCGTCCCTGGTGGCCCTGGCCCGCAAGGACGGTCTCGAAGTGGTGCTGTGGTCGCGCGACAGCGAGGATTGGCGCTATCACACCGTCTCGGCCCTGGAGAGCAACATCCTGCCGGTCGGGCAGGGGGCGCACGGCATCTTCCTGTTCCACGACATCCACGACAGCACCATCGCCGCCATGGGGGGCGTGCTGGATGATCTGAAAGGCCGGGGCTGCCACTTCGTCACCATCGCCCAGTACCGCGCCGCCAATCCCAGCCCGACCCCTAGGCCGTCGGGTCAGGAGCCGGTGCGCCCCGCCGCGGCGGTCCAGTAGCGGATCAGGTCGTCGCGACCGCCGGCGAAGACCGAGCGGTCGCAGCGGTCGACGCCCTTGACCATGCGGGCCTGATCGCGGAACGGTCCGCCGGAATTGGCGTCGTCGCCGGCGAACTGCCACATGGTCCAGCCCCGCTGTCCCCAGGCGCGGGGCAGCTCCGGCTCGTAGCGATAATCGGCCAGCCACAGGTCGCAGGCGGCCAGCAGCGAGCCCGGCTGGATGTTCCCGCCCAAGGTGCGGCCGCGCAAGGGATCGCCGTCGGCCCAGGCGGGATGGACGTAGAGCAGGGGCAGCCGCCCGGTGGCGCTGACGATCTCGCGCACGAAATCCTCGGCGGCATCGATTCCCATGGAATTGGCCGGGGCGCGCTCGTTCAGTTCCAGGTCCAGCACCAGCAGCGTGGCGGGATCGGGGCGGGCGGCGGCAAGGAACATCTGCGCCTGGGCCGCGCCGGGATGCTGGCCGGTGCCGAAATGGTACGAGCCCCACAACAGCCCGGCGGCCTCGGCCTGAGCCCGGCGCTCGTCGTGGAGAGGGTCCAGCCAATCGCCTTCGCTGGCCTTGTGGATCACTCCCAGGATGCCGCTGTCGTCGCGAGCCGCCGCGAAACTGCGCACCCGGTTGCCGTGGTGGATGTCGATGACGGCGTTCAGCCCCAGCAAGGCGGGATCGTCCACCAGACCGGGGGTCGCCTTGGGGCGGGGCGGCAGGGTGACGCGGGGAGCCGGGGATTGCGGCGTGGAACAGCCGGCCAGCCCCAGGGCGAGGCCGCCGGCAAGCAGGGTGCGGCGAGTGATCATTCTTCTTTCTTGACCGTGACGGCCTTGGGCTTCCAGGTGACGACGCTGACCGGCTTGCCCGATTGCGAGCGGAGTACGCGGGGCTTGACCACCTGATCCACATGGTCGACCCCGCTGCCGGGGGTCTTGGCGCTGCGGGCGGCGGCTTCCGAGGTGTAGAACGTCACCATCTCGTCGAAGGGAATCTCCTCGTTGACGCCCTTGGCCATGGCCAGGGCCACCGGGGCGTGTTCGGCCACCTTCTTGGTGAGCTGGTCGGCGGTGTACTGGCCGAAGCGGCGCCAGATGCCGTCGAGGAAATGGCTGACCTGCTCGCTCAGCGCGTTGCCCTCGATCATGTTCGGGCGGCCATAGGCGAAGGCGTGGAAGACGGTGGGTTCCACCGGCCCGAACGCGTCGGTCACGAAGGTGGCGGGCATCAGCTTGCGCCCGTGATAGGCCACGGCGAAATAGGCCTGCGACAGGTAGAGCAGGCGGTGCAGCTTCTGCGGCTGGATATATTCCCGATCATTGAGCGCCTGGTCCGACAGCCAGAACACCACGTCGAGGCAGGATTTCACCGCGATGGCCATGTCGTCTCCTTGGTGGAGGCCCGATGATAGCGCCCGGCAATCCCATTGACCATTGCCGGGATGAGCATCACCTTGAGATGATGGACTTGGAGAAGGGGGATATATGCGTATTTCGCTCAAGGTCAACGGCAAGCCGGTCGAAGCCGAGATTGAACCCCGGCTTCTGCTGGTGACGTTGCTGCGCGAGCATCTCGGGCTGACCGGCAGCCATGTGGGCTGCGACACCGGCCAATGCGGGGCCTGCACCGTCCATCTGGATGGCCGCGCCGTCAAATCCTGCCTGATCCTGGCGGCCCAGGCCGATGGCCGCTCCGTTCTGACCATCGAAGGTGTGGCGGACGGGGAGACCCTGCATCCGGTGCAGCAGGCCTTCCGCGACCGCCACGCCCTACAATGCGGCTTTTGCACGCCGGGCATGGTGATGACGGCGCTGGATCTGGTCGAGCATCTGGAGCGGCCGGACGAGGCTTCCATCCGCGACGGGCTGTCGGGCAATCTGTGCCGTTGCACCGGCTATCGTCCCATCATCGACGCGGTGGCCGACGGCATCCGCGCCCGCCAGGGAGGCGGCTGATGTTTCCGTTCGACTATGTCCGCCCCACCGGCTTGGCCGAGGCCGTCGCCGCTTACGGCCAGGATGGCGATCCGCGCTATCTGGCCGGCGGCCAGAGCCTGCTGGGGGCGTTGAAGCTGCGGCTGGCGTCGCCCTCCGCCTTGATCGACATCGCCCGGTTGCCGGAACTGCGCGGCATTCGCCGCGACGGCGACATGCTGGTGGTGGGGGCCGCCTCCACCCATGCCGAGATGGCCGAGGGCGTGGAGATCGCCGCGCTGGCCGAACTGGCCGGCTCCATCGGCGATTTGCAGGTGCGCAACATGGGGACCTTGGGCGGTTCGCTGGCCAACAACGATCCGGCTGGCGACCATGCCGCCGGGGTGTTGGGGCTGGGGGCGGAGATCCGCACCGACCGCCGCGTCATTCCGGCCGACGCCTTCTTCGTCGGCATGTTCGAGACCGCGCTGGAGCCGGGCGAGGTGATCGTCGAAATCGCCTATCCGCTGCCGCGCCGCGCCGGTTACGCCAAGGTTCGCAATCCCGCCTCGGGCTATCCGGTGGTCGGCGTCTTCGTTGCCGAGACCTATATCGGCATGCGGGTGGCGGTGACCGGGGCCGGAGCGTGCGTTTTTCGCCTGCCTGAATTCGAGGACGCGCTGAGCCACGAGTTCAGCCCGGCGGCGCTGGCCGGGCTCATGGTGCCGGCCGACGACCTCAACCGCGACCTGCACGCCACCGCCGAATATCGCGCCCATCTGATCGGGGTGCTGGCGCGCCGCGCGGTCGAAGGCTGTGGTGGCCGGTCATGACCGCCATCGCCGGCATCGTTCTGGCGGCGGGGCGGGCACGACGCATGGGACGCGACAAGCGGCTGGCCGAAATCGACGGCGTGCCCATGGTGGTGCTGGCGGTGCGGGCGGCGCTGGAGGCCGGCCTCGACCCGGTGGTGGTGGTGACCGGGCCGGAGCCGTTGAGCGTGCTGCCGCCCGATGTGGTGGTGGTGGTCAATCCCGCCCCCGAGCGCGGCATGGCGTCGTCGCTGGCGCTGGGAACCGCCGCCTTGTCCGCCGACAGTGCGGCGGCGGTGGTGCTGCTGGGCGACATGCCGCGCGTGACCGCCTCCCATGTGGCGGCACTGGCGGCGGCCTACGCTCCAGCGCTGGGCCGCGAGATCGTGGTGCCGGTCTCGGGCGGCCGCCGGGGCAATCCGGTGCTGCTGGGACGGCGGTTCTTCGCCGAGATGCAGGGCTTGACCGGGGACAAGGGTGCCCGAGGGCTGCTGTTCCAGTATGGCGACGCGGTGGTGGAGGTCGAGATGGATGAGTCCGTTCTGATCGATGTGGACACGCCCGAGGACCTCAAGGCGCTGGATGGTGGTTCATGACCGCCCCGATCCGCGACGCCTTTCCGGTGCTGGCCCGCGCCGGATTCCACTACCTGGACAGCGCCGCCATGGCGCAATTGCCCAGCGCGGTGGTGGAAGCGGTGGCCCATCACGACCTGAGCGCCCGGGCCAATGTCCATCGCGGTCTGCACGAATTGGCGCGCCGCGCCGACGACGCCTATGACGGAGCCCGCCAAAGGGTCGCCCGCTTCCTGTCGGCCGAGGCGGACGAGGTGGTGTTCACCGGCGGCTGCACCCTGGCGCTCAACATCGCCGCCCTGGCCTTGGGAGAGAAGCTGGGACCGGGCGACCGCGTGGTGGTGTCGGCGGCCGAGCACCATTCCAACCTTTTGCCCTGGCTGATGCTGTCCCAGCGCAAGGGCTTCGAGGTGGTCAGCCTGCCGGTGGACGGCGACGGCCGTTTGCGGCTGGACGACCTGTCTCTGATCGACGGGCGCTGCCGGGTGGTGGCGGTGACCCATGCCTCCAACGTCACCGGCGCTGTGACCGACATTCCCCGGCTGGCCGAGGCCGCCCACGCCGTGGGAGCCAAGCTGGTGGTGGACGGAGCCCAGATGGTGCCGCACGGGCCGGTTGATCCGCGCGCGCTGGGGGCCGATCTCTACGCCTTCGCCGGCCACAAGGCCTATGGCCCCACCGGGATCGGGGTGCTGTGGGGACGGCGCGAACTGCTGGCGGAGCTGCCGCCGGTGCTGTGGGGCGGCGGCATGGTCGGCGTGGTCGGTCCCACCGACGCCGAACCGCTCGATCCGCCGGAGCGCTTCGAAGCCGGAACGCCGCCGGTGGCCCAGGCGGTGGGCCTGGGCGTGGCGCTGGAATGGATGTGCGGTCTGGATTGGCCTTCGGTCCATGCGGCCGAGAAGGAACTGACCCGCCGCCTGCTGGCCGGCCTCGCCGGCCTGGACGGTGTCAGGGTGGTGGGGCCGCCGGACCTGGAGGCGCGCCTGCCGGTGGTGTCGTTCGTGGTCGCGGGCTGTCATCCCCACGATCTGTCGCATCTGCTGGGCGAGCGCGGCGTGGCGGTGCGCGGCGGCGCTCACTGCGCCCGGCCGCTGATGGTGGCACTGGGGCTGGAGGAGGGCTGTGTCAGGGCCAGTCTGGCGCCCTACACCAATCGCGCCGATGTGCAGGCGCTGCTGGATGGTCTGGCCCACGCGATCCGGGTGTTGCGATGAGTGAGGCGTCAGCCGAGCGCGGGAGCCAAGCCCACGGATGTGGGCGCCCGGCGCTTGAGGGGCATGAACAATGAGCGAGGAGTTGTACCAGCAGGCGATCAAGGATCTCGCCGCCGAGGCCTCCCAGCGGCTGGAGGCGCCCGATGCCAGCGCGACCCTGGACAATCCGCTGTGCGGCGACACGGTGAGTCTGGATCTGCGGCTGAGCCAGGGCCGGGTCGCGGCGCTGGGGCATGGCGCCAAGGGCTGCCTGCTGTGCAAGGCCGCCGCCACCGTGGTCGCGCAAGCGGCGGTCGGGCTGGAGGCGGAGACTGCGGTGGCGCTGGCCGACCGGGTGGGCGCCATGCTCAAGCAGGGGGCCGAACCGCCCTTGCCCGCCCTGGCGGCCTTCCTGGCGGTGCGGCCGCATAAAAGCCGTCACGGCTGCGTCCTGCTGCCGTTCAAGGCGCTGGCCAAGGCCTTGGGGCGGTAAGGTTTCGGGCTGTGACTGAATCGAGCCACTTTCAGCGTCTTGCCCGGACGTGTTCCGGGCATCCACGCCATTCCGCGCCGTAATCGTTCGAGCCTTGCCGCACCGCGTGGATACGCGGGACGAGCCCGCGCATGACGAAAAGAGGGGGGCGCTCCAGAATCAGAACGCCCGCCGGGGATGATGTCTCCGGCGGGCGCTAAGGGAAGTGAAACACTCTACTCGTCGTGGTGCGCTTCCGCCGGCTTTTCGGCGGCGATGTCGTGATGGCTGCGTGACCGGCCGGACAGCGCCACCGCCTTCTCCAGGTCGGCTTCCGAGCACATGCCCAGCGTGACCGGATTGCGCGGCTTGATGTTGCTGGCGTTCCAGTGGCTCTTGTCGCGCACCGACTGGATGGTCGGCTTGGTGGTGCCGATCAGCTTGGAGATGCCGGCATCCGACAGTTCCGGGTGGTGCTTGATGATCCAGGCGATGGCGTCGGGGCGGTCCTGGCGCTTGGACACCGGGGTGTAGCGCGCGCCCTTGGGCTTGGCGTTGGATTGGGGGATGTCGGTGATGGTCAGCTTCAGGCGGCCATCGGGATTGGCCTCGCAGCGCTCGATCTCGGCGCGGGTGACCTGGCTGTTGGCGACGGGGTCGAGGCCGACGATCCCCACGGCCACTTCACCGTCGGCGATGGCCTGGACTTCCAGCGGATGCAGGCCGCAGAAATCGGCGACCTGCTCGAAGGTGAGGGCGGTGTTCTCGACCAACCAGACGGCGGTCGCCTTGGGCATGAGCGGCAGGGCCATGTAACCTCCTGTAATATTCTACCTGGGCCTTCCGGCACGAGACGGCCGGCGGCTCCGGCGGGGATGCGCCCCTCCGTCCCGGTTGGGACGGGGCGGGAACTCCCCCGCAAAGCTTTGCGAAATGCCCGCCCGGTCCCAGAGGGCCACGAGGCGGGCGGCGACAATCTTTTGGAATGTGCCGATACTTATATGGGTGATCTTCGCGTTGGTCAAACCGTCAAGATGATCTTGCCCATATGAGTGTTGCCCTCCATCAGCCGGTGAGCCTCGGCGGCCTGGGCCAGCGGGAAGGTGGCGTGGATCAGCGGGGCGATGCGTCCGGCTGACAGCAGCGGCCAGACGGTCTCGCGCAATCCCTTGGCCATGCGGGCCTTGGCGTCGTTGGACTGGGGCCGCAGGGTCGAGCCGGTGAGGGTGAGGCGCTTCAGCATCACCGGCATCAGGTTCAACTCGGCGGAGGAGCCGCGCAGGAAGGCGATGGAGACCAGCCGGCCTTCGGTGGCCAGCGACTTGATGTTGCGGGCGATGTAGTCGCCGCCCACCATGTCGAGGATGACGTCGACGCCCTTGCCGCCGGTGGCGGCCTTGACCACCTCGACGAAGTCCGAGGTGGTGTAGTCGATGGCGTGGTCGGCCCCCAGGTCGGCGCAGGCCTTGCACTTGGCGGCACCCGAGGCGGTGGCGAAAACGGTGGCGCCCAGCGCCTTGGCCAGTTGAATGGCGGTGGTGCCGATGCCGCCGGCGCCGCCATGGACCAGGAAGCTTTCCCCCGCCTTCAACTGGCCGCGCTCGACCACGTTGTGCCAGACGGTGAAGAAGGTTTCGGGCAGGGCGGCGGCGCGCACCATGTCGTAACCGGCGGGAAGCGGCAGACACAGTCTGGCGTCGACGGCGCAGTATTCGGCATAGCCGCCGCCCGGGGCCAGGGCGCAGACCGCCTCTCCCAAGGCAGGAGCGGTGACGCCGTCGCCCAGGGCGGCGATGATTCCCGCCACTTCCAGGCCGGGCAGGTCCGAGGCGCCGGGCGGCGCCGGATAGGCACCCTGGCGCTGCAATACGTCGGGGCGGTTGATGCCGGCGGCGGCGACCTTGATCACCACCTCGCCAGGGCGCGGCTGCGGCACCGGCCGGGTAACGGGGCACAACACCTCGGGCGGGCCGGGTTTGGTGATTTCGACGCATGTCATGCTGTCGGGCAGCATTCTCAACCCCTGTTTGTCGATGATGTGGTCAATCTGGTACGTTCGAACCGTGAAGGCAAGAGAGGAAGGCATCGCCATGGACAGTGACGATCTGGAGCCGCGCAAGGCGGCCCCCACCCTTCGGTCCCTCGACCCCATGTCGATCGAGGAACTGCGCGACTATATCGCCGCGCTGGAAGCCGAGATCGCGCGGGCGGGCGAGGCGATCAAACGCAAGGAATCAGTCCGGGCCGGGGCCGAGGCGTTCTTCAAACGGTAAAACGGTACTTGATTGCGTATTTCCGGCGCGGTATGACCAATCAGTCGAGTCAGGAGAACCATCATGCTGAAGGGAAAGACGGCGGTCGTGACCGGCTCGACCAGCGGGATCGGTCTGGGCATCGCCCGCGCCCTGGCGGGGCAGGGGGCCGACGTCATGCTCAACGGCTTCGGCGATGCCGCCGAGATCGAGAGTTTGCGGGTCGGCCTCGAGCGGGAATTCGGTGTCCGGGTGCGGTATAACGGCGCCGACCTCGCCCTTTCCGATGGCGGCGGCGCGGTGGTGCGCGATGCCCAGGCCCGGCTGGGCGCCGTGGACATCCTGGTCAACAATGCCGGCATCCAGCATGTGTCGCCGGTGGAGGGCTTTCCGCTGGACCGCTGGGACGCGGTGATCGCCATCAACCTGACGGCGGTGTTCCACGGCATCCGTGCCGCCCTTCCCGGCATGAAGGCGCGCGGCTGGGGCCGAATCGTCAACATCGCCTCGGTCCATGGCCTGGTCGCCTCCGTCAATAAGGCGGCCTACATCGCCGCCAAGCACGGCGTGGTCGGCCTGACCAAGACGGTGGCGCTGGAAGCCGCCGAGAGCGGTGTCACCTGCAACGCCATCTGTCCCGGCTGGGTGCTGACGCCGCTGGTCCAGGCTCAGATCGACGCCCGCGCCGCCGAGCGGGACATCCCGGCGGCCCAGGCCAGGGCCGAGATGCTGAGCGAGAAGCAGCCGACCAAGGCCTTCACCACCACCGAGCAATTGGGAGGGCTGGCGGTGTTCCTGTGCTCGCCCGCCGCCGCCAACATCACCGGAACCAGCCTACCGGTGGAAGGCGGATGGACGGCGCAATGAGCGAGAAACACAAGAAGGAGATCGGCCGTCAGGCCGATTATCCCTACCGGCTGGACATCCAGACCCGGTGGTCCGACAACGACATGTTCGGGCACGTCAACAATGTGCTGTACCAGCGCTTTTTCGAGCACATCGTGGTGGCCTTCCTGCGGGATGCTTGCGGCATCGACCTGATGAAGGCGCCGGTGATCACCTTCGCCGCCGAAAGCCACTGCAAGTTCCTGCGGCCCTTGTCCTATCCCGCCGGGGTGGTGGCTGGCCTGCGCATCGACCAGATGGGCCGCACCAGCGCCCGCTACGGCCTGGCCCTGTTCGAGCAGGGCTGCGACGAGGCCGCCGCCGAGGGCCATTGGATTCACGTCTTCGTCGATCGGCAGACCCAGCGGCCGGTCCCCATACCTGACGACGTCCGCGCCGTGTTCGAGCGCCATCGGAGGACCACATGAGCGGCCTGTGCTATTCGTTCGAGGGGATGATCCCGGTCGTCCACCCCACCGCTTTCGTGCATCCCACCGCCGTCCTGATCGGCGACGTGCGCATCGGCCCGCGCTGCTATATCGGTCCCGGCGCGTCCTTGCGGGCCGATTTTTCCAGCGTCATCATCGGCGCCGGCTGCAATATCCAGGACTACTGCATGCTGCACGGAACCCCCGGCTTCCATACCGTTATCGAGGATGACGGCCATATCGGCCACGGTTCGGTGGTGCATGGCTGCCTCATCCGGCGCAACGGGCTGGTGGGCATGAACAGCGCCATCTATGACGGTGCCGAGCTGGGCGAGAACTCCGTCATGGCGGCCATGGCCTTCGTGCCGGCCGGAATGATCATCCCGCCGCGCGTCCTGGTCGCCGGCATCCCGGCCAAGGTGGTGCGCGAACTCAGCGACAACGAGATCGCCCGCAAGACCCGTGGCACCCAGGCCTACCAGAATCTGGCGGCCAAGTGCCTGGACAGCCTCAAGCCGTGCCAGCCGTTGACCGAGCCCGAGCCGGGGCGCGAGAGCATGGACCCCAGCGCCATCTGGCCCCAGGACCTGACCCGGCATCGGCCTAAGTAATCCCTCTCCCTGAGGAAGACGATGCGGCTATTCCGCCGGCTTGGCGGTCTTGCCCTCTTCCTCGGCGACCCAGACCGAGTGGTGCTGGCGCGCCCATTCCCGGTCCACGTAGCCGGTGGTGACGGCGCTGGTGGGGCCTTCCATGCCGATGGTGCCGATATAGATGTGGCCCAGGATGAACAGCACCATCACCACCGCCAGACCGGCATGGACCAACTGCATCACCTGCATGAGGTGAATGTCGCCCAGGGTGAAGGGGAACAGCAGGTTCAATCCGGTGGACGCCACCAGGGTTCCGACCACGATCACCATCCAGAACTGGGTCTTCTGGCCGAAGTTGAACTTGGCGGCGGGGGGATGGACTCCTTTTTTCAGCAGGCCGCCGCCATCCTTGATCCAGCCCCAGTCGTAGCGGTCCCACAGGTTGTCCCTGGCCCACAGCACGAAGATCAGCACCATCCCGGCGATGAAGAAGAAGCCGCCGATATTGTGCAGCCATTTTCCGGCCCAGGTCAGCCACGAGAACAGGGTTTTGCCGATGATCGGCTCTAGCAGCCAGCGCCCGAACAGCATGTTCAGCCCGGTGACGCCCAGCACCAGGAACGAGCCGGCGGTCAACCAATGGCCGACCCGCTCCAGCTTGGTGAAGCGCAGGATGGATGTTCCCGACGGCCCCCCTTCCAGCATGATCTTGCCGCGGATGACGTAGAAGGCGCCGATGGCCAGCGTCACCCCCACCAGGGCCAGCCCGCCATACCAGGCCAGCTTGCCGTTGCGCGCCGCCCGCCACGTCTCGCCCTCCGACTGGATCAGCACCCCGCGCGACGCCGGCTGGCCGGCGATGAAGCCGGCTTCGCCCTGGCGGACGGCGCGCCAGGTATCGGGCAGGGTGACCTGACCCGACTGGGCGGCGGAGGGAATGTCGTCATCTGACGAAGCGGCCGGCGCCGGGCTGGCCCAGCAGAGAGTGGCGATCATCAAGGTGGCGAGGATGGTGGTCCAGCGCATGACGCTCGTCCTCCTCAATAATTCTGACCGGTGATGCGGCCGCTCACCGTCGCGGTGGCGGTGGGGGCTGGCCCGTCGCCGGCGGCGACCTCGGCGGGGCCGTCGGTCAGCCAAGCCATCCGCTGACGCAGGGTGAGGCGGGTGGCGTCGGACAGCACGCCGTCGGCCGTTCCCGTATAGCCGCCCTTCTCCAGCTTGACCACATGGCTACGTTCCTCGGCATTGCAACCGCCCAGCAGGATCAGCCCCAGGAGAACGGCCAGCGGCTTCATCGCCTCAGCCCTTCTTGCCATAGGCCTGCCCCCAGCCGGCGGCGCCCGACCCGAAGCCGCGCGCCATCACCCGCTCGCGGTAGATGGTCGATACCATGTCGCCGTCGCCGGCCAGCAGGGCCTTGGTGGCGCACATCTCGGCGCACAACGGCAGCTTGCCCTCGGCGATGCGGTTGCGGCCGTATTTCTCCAGCTCCGCCTTGGAGTGATCGACCTCGGGACCGCCGGCGCAGAAGGTGCACTTGTCCATCTTGCCGCGACCGCCGAAATTGCCGGTGGAGGGGTATTGCGGCGCTCCGAACGGGCAGGCGTAGAAGCAATAGCCGCAGCCGATGCACAGATCCTTGTTGTGCAGCACGATGCCGTCGTTGGTCTGGTAGAAGCAGTCCACCGGACAGACCGCCATGCAGGGCGCGTCGGAGCAGTGCATGCAGGCCACCGACAGGGATCGCTGTCCCGGCTTGCCGTCGTTGAGGGTGACCACCCGGCGGCGGTTGATGCCCCAGGGCACCTCGTGCTCGTTCTTGCAGGCGGTGACGCAGCCGCTGCAATGGATGCAGCGTTCGGCGTCGCAGAGGAATTTCATACGGGCCATGGCCTCTCTCCTCCTCACGCCTTCTCGATGCGGCACAGGGTGACCTTGGTTTCCTGCATGGCGGTGACCGCGTCGTAGCCATAGGTCTGGGCGGTGTTGGTGCTTTCCCCCAATACGATGGGCGAGGCGCCTTCGGGGTATTTGGACCGCAGGTCCTTGCCCTGGTACCAGCCGCCGAAGTGGAACGGCATGAAGGCGACGCCGCGCCCCACCCGTTCGGTGATCCGGGTCTTGACCTTGACCTTGCCGCCTTCCGGGCCGAACACCCAGGCGAACTCGCCGTTGCGCAATCCGGCATTGTTGGCGTCGAAGGTGTTGACCTCGACGAACATGTCGGGCTGCAACTCGGCCAGCCAGGGATTGGAGCGGGTCTCGTCGCCGCCGCCCTCGTACTCCACCAGACGGCCGGAGGTCAGGATGATGGGGAAGTCCTTGGAGACGTCCTTGTCCTGGATGGTCTTATAGAGGAAGGGCAGCCGCATCATCTTCTTGTCGGCATAGGTGGGGTACTGGGCCACCAGGTCGCGGCGCGGCGTGTAGAGCGGTTCGCGGTGGATGGGCACCGGGTCGGGGAAGTTCCACACCACGGCGCGAGCCTTGGCGTTGCCGAACGGGGCGAGGCCGTGCTTGACCGCGACGCGCTGGATGCCGCCGGACAGGTCCACCGTCCAGGCCACCTCGTCGATCTTCTCGCCGCCGATCTTGCTGATGACCGCCATCTCCTCGGGGGTGAAGTCGGCCTCCCAGCCCAGCTTCTTCAGCATGCCGAAGGTGACGCCGGGATGGCCGGCGGGCAGCTCCGAGCCTTCCGGCCACGAGTCCACCGCCAGCAGGCTCTCGCCCTTGTATTCCGGGAACAGGGCGCGGAAGTTGAGCCCGCCGTCCTTGACCGGCTTGGAGGTGTCGTAGAGGTTGGGAGTGCCGGGATGCTTCATGGCGGCGTTGCCCCAGCACGGCCAGGGCAGGCCGTAATACTCGCCGTCGCAAGGCCCGCCCACCGCCCTCAGCGTGGTCTTGTCGAAGGTCTGCTGGTTGGCCATGTGCGCCTTCAGTCGTTCGGGCGACTGACCGGTATAGGCAATGGTCCAAGCGCCGCGATTGATCTCGCGCAGGATGTCCTCGACCAGCGGCTCGGTGCCCTCGACCTTGATGTTCTTGAATAGCTCGGCGGCATAGCCGAACTTCCGGGCGAACAGATACATGATCTCGTGGTCGGACTTGCACTCGAACATGGGCTTGATCACCCGCTCGCTCCACTGGATCGAACGGTTGGAGGCGGTGCGCGAACCGTCCACCTCGAACTGGGTGGCGGCCGGCAGCAGATAGACCCCGTCGGTGCGGTCGTGCAGCACCGCCGAGACGGTGGGATAGGGATCGATCACCACCAGGGTGTCGAGCGTTTCCATCGCCCTCTTCAGTTCGGGCTGGCGGGTCTGGGAATTGGGCGCATGGCCCCAATAGATCATCGCCTTGATCGGCTCGGGCTGGGCGATGTTCTCCTTGGCCTCATTGACGCCGTCGAACCAGCGCGACACCGGGATGCCGGGCGCTTCCATCAGTTCGGGACTCTTGAAGCGGCTCTTGAGGTAGTCGTAGTCGAGGCCCCAGACCCGCGCCCAATGCTTCCAGGCGCCGGCGGCGAGGCCGTAATAGGCCGGCAGCGTCGTCACATCCAAACCCATGTCGGTAGCGCCCTGGACGTTGTCGTGGCCACGGAAGATGTTGGTGCCGCCGCCCGCCACGCCGATATTGCCCAGGGCCAACTGCAAGATGCAGTAGGCGCGCACATTGTTGTTGCCGACGGTGTGCTGGGTGCCGCCCATGCACCACACCACGGTGGCGGGGCGGTTCTTGGCCAGCATTTCGGCAACCCGCTTGACCTGGATGCCGGGCACCCCGGTGACCCGCTCGGTCTCCTCCGGGGTCCATTTGGCCACCTCGGCGCGGACCTGATCCATGCCCCAGACCCGTTTGCGGATGTACTCCTTGTCGTCCCAGCCGTTCTCGAAGATGTGGTAGAGGATGCCCCAGATCAGCGGCACGTCGGTGCCGGGGCGTAGCCGCACATATTCGTCGGCATGGGCGGCGGTGCGGGTGAAGCGCGGGTCGCAGACGATCAGCGGCGCGTGGTTCTGCTCCTTGGCCTTGAGGATGTGCAACATGGCCACCGGATGAGCCTCGGCGGCGTTGGAGCCGATGAAGAACATGGCCTTGGAATTGTGGATGTCGTTGTAGGAATTGGTCATGGCGCCATAGCCCCAGGTCTGGGCGACGCCGGCGACGGTGGTGGAGTGGCAGATGCGGGCCTGATGGTCCACGTTGTTGGTGCCCCACAGCGCGGCGAATTTGCGCATGAGGTAGGCCTGCTCGTTGGAGAACTTGGCCGAGCCCAGCCAGTAGACCGAATCGGGACCGGCGGTGTCGCGGATCTTCAGCAGCCGGTCGCCGACTTCGTCGATGGCCTGATCCCAACTGATGCGCTTGTACTTCCCGCCCTCCAGCTTCATGGGGTATTTCAGGCGGCGGTCGCCATGGGCGTGTTCGCGCACCGCCGCGCCCTTGGCGCAGTGGCTGCCCAGGTTGATCGGGCTGTCGAAGGCGGGTTCCTGGCCGATCCAGACACCGTTGGAAACCTCGGCATTGACGGTGCAGCCCACCGAGCAGTGGGTACAGATCGCCCGTTTGGTCACGGTGCTGGCGTCGGGAGCCTGGGGCACCGCCTCGGCGCGGCGCACCGTACCGGCCGCCAGTCCTCCCGCCAGGACGGCGCCGCCGGCGGCTAGTCCCGAACGCTTGAGGAAGGCGCGGCGGTCGACGGTGGCGCCGGCCACCGCGGCGAGGGTTTCGGACAGGCGGCTCGGGGCGGTCGAGCCTTCACGCTTCTTGATCAGCATGGCGCGTCTCTCCGAATGTCAGAATCCGGCGGCCTCGTAGGCGCGGCGGACATGTTCGGTTTCCTGATAGCCGGTCCCTTGGGTGGCGCCGGCCTTCGCCTTGGCGTCGGCCTGGGTGGCGACGACGCCGACCGCCGCCGCTCCGGCGGCTCCGGCGGAAAGACCGATACCGCGGAGGAAGGCGCGGCGGTCGAGGGCAATTATGTCTGACCGGTCGGTCATGGAACTCTCCTCAGTCCACCATGGCGAAGGCTTGGGTCTCGATGTCGAGGAAAACGCGGCCAACCTTGCCCACTGCGCGGTAGAAGCGGGCCGCCTCGGCCTTTTCCAGATCGGCCAGGAAGCGGGGCATCCAGCTTTCCATATGGGTGGCGAAGAAGGCCTTCTGGGCCGGCAGGGGCAGAGGGGCGTCGAACAGGCCGGTGATCAGCCCCTGCATGATCTCGAACAGCGAGGCGGCGTGGTCCTCGGGCTCCGGGATGTCGGGCGAGCGCTCGACGCCCAGGCGGGCCATGTCGTCGCGCAACGCCGCCAGCGGCTTTTCCTGGAGAAAGCCGGTGAGATACCACGAGGCATAGGGTATCAGGTCGCCGCCGGTGACCCCGATGAACAGGGTCTGGAATTCCTCGGCGACGCTGTCGGCATCGGCGGCCATGGCGGCCAGGGCCAACTCGCCCAGGGCGCTGCCCAGCGGCGTCGGGTCGGGCTTCAAGGCGGCGATGCGACGGAGCAAATCATCCGGTGGCGGCGCGGCCAACAGGGCGGCCAGCAGTCCGTAGAAGCGAGCCCGCAGGAAATCTTCGTCTGCGACGGCATTCGGGGCGGATTTCGCCGGCATGAGGTCTCCCAATGGTTCGGATCTGTCGCCGTAACCTTGGTCACTTGAGGTAAGTGACAGGTTGATCATCCTCGCATTGGTCTGACCAGTCAAGAATAACGGAAGAATAGGTTTTATTGTCTACATAGTTCTTGTGGGTAAGCATTTGTGCTTTGCAGCATGCATATTTGGGTGTTGCTGGCGTGTGTGAATTTTACGGCATAATCCCGATGCTGTGTAAAAACAACAAAATTAACAAATCGTTCCGCCCGCGTCTGTCCGTCATAACGGGAGCCATCCTAATCCTCCGACTCCGTCGGCTTGGCCTCCTCCTCGGCCACCAATTGGGCTGCGTCGAGTACGCCCTTGCCCAGTCTCCAGGCGGTCTTGACCATTTCGGCCCCCGGCGGGGTGGAATAGTCGCCCATGTGGAGATCCAGGGTTTCCGGCGCCATCAGGGTGGGGTCGGAGGCCCACAGCTTTCGAAGCGCTTCTTGCCGCAGATTGGGCGGGACGCCCGGCTTCAGGAAGCCCGAGTAGTCGGACTCCTTGCCCAGCGATTCGATGCTGGGAAGATCGGGGGTGGGGAGTTCCGGAGGCGGGTCTTCTTCCGTCTCCGGGAGGAGGGGGGGCACTGCCTCCGAGACCGGAGCCGGCGGGGCTTTGGCCTCCTGCTTGCGCTTGGACCAGCGCGATAAGAAAGGCTCGCTCATGGTCGCGCCTTGGCGGCGAAGGCGCCGTCCGTGTCCATGGTGTCGCGCCTGCGCTTGCGCAGGGGCTCGTCGGCGGGATGGCAGGCGCAGAACATCTCGATCCAGGCGCGCAGGGCTTCCGGCATGGGCAGGCCATCGACCACGTCCTCGCCGCTTTCGCTCATGGCCTGGGCCTGATCGGGTGCGGCGGTGGCCAGCACCACGGCGACCGGCCGGGCGGCGTCGCCGGTCCGGCGCAGCACCACATAGAGGCGCGGCTCGTTGCCGCCCAGATTATAGCGATAGCTGGCCAGATCGGAGCGATGCAGTTCCAGCGGAACACCCGAGGCCAGATAATGCTCGAAACCGTCGCCGCGCCGCAGCAGAACCCAGGGCTGGGCGGCGGCGGGTGGTTCGGCGATCACCTCCAGCGGCCGCCAGGACTCGGTGATCCAGGCGGTGGCGCTGTCGCGGCGCTCGACCGCCACCGCCACCTCGGCGCGGGCGGACAGCGGTGGCTCGGCCGGCAGGGTGCCGGCCAGGATCATGCGCAGCCGCACCACGTCCTCGGGGGCGTTGACGTTGAAGAAGGGATCGACAGGTTTGGCCGGCCAATCGACCCGGGCGACCTTGTAGCGGTCGGTCCAGGCCTCGATCTTGCGGATGCCTTCGGCGACCACGGCGGCGCGCAGCTCGGCGGCAAGCCGGGTCGGCCACAGGGCGAACACCGGATGGGTGCGCGAGCCGGTGCAGGCGATGGCGATGTCGGCCTGTTCCTCCATGGCCGCCCGGTGCAGCCGCTCCACCAGATCCAGCGGAAACAGCGGCGTGTCGGCGGCGACGCTGACCATCCACTCCACCCCCAGGGAGTGGTCGCGCAGCCATTCCAGACCGGTCAGTATGCCGACCAGCGGGCCGGCATAGCCCTCGATCACATCGGGCACCACCGGCAGGGTGAATTCGGCGAAGCGGGTGGGGTCGCCATTGGCGTTGAGGATCATGGGGCCGACCTGGGGGCTCAGTCGCTCGATGGTGCGGTCCAGCAGGCTTTGGCCCTCCACCTCGATCAGCGCCTTGTCGCCGCCTCCCATGCGCCGTGACAATCCGCCCGCCAGGATCAGGCCGGCAATGGGGGGGGAGACATAACTACTCATCATCCCGGCTCCCCTTGCGCGACAGGTGGCCGGGTTCGTCGAGGACCGAGGCCGGGTCGGCGTCGAACACGATGCGCTCGGCCCCGGCCAGGGCGACGAAGCGCTTGCCCTTGGCGCGGCCGATCAGGGTCAGCCCCGCCTTGCGCGCCAGCTCCACTCCCCAGGCGGTGAAGCCCGAGCGCGACAGCAGCACCGGAATGCCCATCTGCACCGTCTTGATCACCATCTCGCTGGTCAGCCGCCCGGTGGTGTAGAGGCTTTTGCCGGCGGAGGACAGGCCATGGCGAAACATGTAGCCGGCGATCTTGTCCATGGCGTTGTGGCGGCCGACGTCTTCCATGTAGATCAGCGGCCGGTCCTGTTCGCACAACACGCAGCCGTGGATGGCGCCGGTCTTGAGATAGAGGCTGGGCATGGTGTTGATGGACTTCTGCAAGGCATAGAGCCACGAGGTGTGGAAACGGGCGGTGGTGTCCAGGCTGACCGTCTCGAACTTTTCCATGACGTCGCCGAACACCGTGCCCATGGCGCAGCCCGAGGTTTGGATCTTCTTCTTCAGCTTTTCCTCGTAGTCGGTCTGGCGATTGGTGCGCACCACCACCGTTTCGATCTCGGCATCGTATTCGACCGCGCGCACCTCGTCGTCGGGGCGCAGCATGTTCTGGTTCAGCAGGTAGCCCAGCGCCAGATAGTCGGGATGGTCGCCGATGGTCATGGCGGTGACGATCTCGCGGCCATTGAGGAAAATGGTCAGCGGGCGTTCGTTGATGATTGCGGCGTCCACCGCCGCGCCGTTCTGGTCGATGCCGGCGACGATCTGATAAAGCCGCGCGTCCTCGGGGTCGGGACGCACCAGCATGTCTTGCTCTTTCATTCTCGGCCTCCAGACCTTTACAGTATGACGGCCCCGCCCGACCTACAATGGGTGGCAACGAAAACGGGGATGTTCGGGATGAAGCTTGGCGGTCGGCGGGTGTTGATGTGTTCGTGCGAGGGCACCATGCCGCTCGATCCCAAGGCGGTGGCGGCGGCGCTGGGGGGCGAGA
Organism: uncultured Magnetospirillum sp.; assembly: GCF_903853455.1. Taxonomy (GTDB): domain Bacteria; phylum Pseudomonadota; class Alphaproteobacteria; order Rhodospirillales; family Magnetospirillaceae; genus Phaeospirillum. Next base: position 26,201 of record NZ_CAINTR010000064.1, on the reverse strand, counting down.
CGCCGGAGCCGGTCTATTTCCAGCTTTGCCGGGCCCAAGTGGACGCCTATCGCGCCGCCCTGTCGGGCGGCGAGCCGCTGCTGGTCTGCTGTGGCCAGGAGGCGCCGCTGTTCGGCGAATTGGCCGGGCTGGTCGAGGCTGAGCCGCCGCTCTGCGTCGATATCCGCGACCGCGCCGGCTGGTCGGCCGAGGCCGGCCAAGCGGCGCCCAAGATGGCGGCGCTGCTGGCCGAGGCGGTGCTGGAACCGGCGGCGACGCCTTCGGTCACCCTGACCTCGCAGGGCAGCGTGGTGATCCTGGGGCGCGGTCAGGCGGTGCTGGATGCCGCCAAGCGCCTGGGGGGGAGCCAAGCGGTGACCTGCGTGCTGCTGCCCGGTCACGATGGCGACCTGATCCCGCCGGCGGTGCGGTCGCTCGGCCTGTTCCGGGGACGGCCGGTGGCGGCCTCGGGCCATCTCGGCGCCTTCAAACTGACCCTGGCCGATCTGGCGGGGGCCTCGCCCTCGGCGCGGGGGGCCCTGGCCTTCGAGGCGGCGGTGGGCGAACGGTCGCTGTCTTGCGACGTCGTGCTCGATCTCACCGGCGCGCCGCCGCTGCTGGCGCCGCGCGACGGCTGGGTGGCGGTCGCTCCCGGCGACACGGTGGCGCTGGAGCGGGCGCTGGCCGAGATCGGCGGGTTGGTGGGCGAGTTCGAGAAGCCGCGCTGGATCAAGATTGACGCCGGGCTGTGCGCCCATTCCCGCAACGGCCAAGTCGCCTGCACCCGCTGCCTCGATGTTTGCCCGTCGGGGGCGCTGACGCCACTGGGCGACGCGGCTTCGGTGGACGCCCATGTGTGCGGCGGTCACGGTCCCTGCGCCAGCACCTGCCCCACCGGCGCCATCCGGTTCGACGTTCCCGCCGGCAACGGGGTGTTCAAGCGGCTGTCCGCGCTGTTGGAGACTTATCGGGCCGGCGGCGGCGAACGGCCGGTGCTGCTGATCCATGACGGCGAGCACGGGGACGACCTGATCGCCGCCCTGGCCCGGTTCGGCGACGGTCTGCCGGCGGCTGTGCTGCCGCTGGCGGTGCCGGCGGTGGCGGCGCTGGGACCGGATTTCCTGCTGACCGCCTTGGCCAAGGGGGCGGCGCGGCTGGTGCTGCTGGCCCGGCCGGAGCGGCAGGTGGATCTGGAGCCGCTGCGGGCCGCCGCCGCTCTCGCCAACCGGGTGGCCGGTGGTCTGGGCTGGTCGGCGACCGTGGCGGTGCTGGCCGAGGCCGATCCTGCCGGCTTGGCGGCGGCGCTGGCCGAGCCGGTGCCGGTGCCGGTGCCGGTGGAGCCGGCGGCGGAATTCCTGGTGCTGGGCGGCAAGCGGCAGACCCTGGCCCTGGCGCTGGCTCATCTGCATCGCCACGCCCCCCGGCCGGTGGAGATGCTGGATCTGGCGGCGGGCGACCCGTTCGGCGCCATCGTGGTCGATGCGGCCAAGTGCACCCTGTGCATGGCCTGCGTCCCGGTCTGTCCCACCAAGGCGCTGTCGGGCCATCCCGACAAGCCGTCGCTGGGGCTGCTGGAGGTCAACTGCGTCCAGTGCGGCCTGTGCCGCGTCACCTGCCCGGAAAAGGCGGTGAGTCTGGTGCCGCGCCTGTCCTTCGCCGCCGACGCCCGGGTTCGGCGGACCCTGAAGGAGGAGGAGCCCTATCCCTGTATCCGTTGCGGCAAGCCCTTCGCCTCCAAATCGGTGATCGAACGCATGGTCGAGCGCATGAGCGGCCATTCCATGTTCGCCGCTCCCGGCAAGCTCGACCTGATCAAGATGTGCGAGGATTGCCGGGTGGTGGCCCAGTACGAAATGGAGGACGGCAAGCGTCCCTTGGCCGGCGCGGCGCCGAGGCTGACCCGCACCACCGATGACTATCTGCGCGAGCGCGACCAGAAGAAGGAGTAATGCTAACGCCAGCCGATGCTGCTACTGTCCGCCCCGCCGTCACGTCATCTTGTCGAGGATCCCATGCGTCTTCCCAGGTCTCCGCTTGCCGTCTTCGCCACCCTGTGCGCCGTGATCGTTCCCGCCGGCGTGGGCCTGACCGCTCCGATCTGGCTGATGGTCATGGGGGTGAGGCTGGACCGCGCCGCCGGGATCGGGGCCAACATCGTCGGTGTGACGGTGCTGGCCTGCGCCGCGCTGGCCGGAGCCTATTGGGTGGTCCTGCGCCCCAGGCTCGAGGCAGCCCGGCCGACGGCTTCGGTCACCTATGTCGAACAGGACAACACCCTGCGGGACCGCATGATTCACGCCATCGTCTGGGCGCTGTTCGTGGTGCCGTTCGTGCTGATCATCGTCGGCTTCATCGTGGGTCAGTTGGACAAGATTTCGGTGGACTAGCCTCCGCCTTTTTCTTCCGCGGCGGCGGTTTGGCGCCGCAATCCAGGCATACCGCCGCACGGGCACGGCGGCAGCGATCCTTCACCGGGCAATCCTCCGGCGGTTCGGCGCGAGTCGGGCGGGGCGGGGCGCCACGCTCGCCGGACTGTTTCTTCGTCTCCATGATCCTCACTGTACCACCATGCCTTCGGCGAGGCATGGCAAGGTATTTTGCTGCATAAGCGAGCAGTGGTAAAATTACTTGACCACCGTTGATGCTGCGGACTATACGCTTTGATAGCGCGCGCCAGCCGAGGTGGAGAAGACCATGAGCATTGAATTCGATGTCCGGTTCGGACAGGAGCTGTGCGACGTGTTCTCCAGCGAGTTGGGGCTGGTGTGCAGCTTCATGGGCGAGGAAGGCCGGATCGTCGCGTCCAATGTGCGCGAACGTATCGGCACCATCCACGCCATCGCGGCGCGTATCATGCGCGGCGAGATGGAGGAGTACGGCGTCACCAAGGAGGAGGCGGCCAAGTCCACCGGCATGCGGGAAGGCGTCAACATGGGCGTCGATTTCGAGGGCCAGCGGCTGATCAATTTCGGCATTGCCGGACCGTTGGAGACGGTGCGTCCCTTGGCCCGCATCGTCCGCTTCTGCGTCACCTCGCTGCTGCGCATCCGCCAGGAGGAGACGGAGATCGTCGCCTCCTTCGCCCGTGAAACCGGCGGCATCGGCAAGCAGATGATCGAGATCGCCGAGGATATCGACGAGGTCGCCACCAATATCGCCGGCCAGCACGCCCTGCTGGCCGATCTGCAGCGGGGCATCCGTGAGCTGTCGGCCAGCAACGAACGCATCGTCGATGCGGTGGGCGACACCTTGAGCGGCGCGCGGGCCGCGTCGTCGGAAGCGGAGTCCTCGCAGAACCGGGTGCGCGGCTCGCTGGGCGACATCGACGAGGTGGTTCGCATGGTCACCGATGGTCGCGGCCTGCTGCTGGAATTGCAGAATGCCATGAGCAATGTGGTCGGCGTCGCCCAGGGGATCGGCCACATCGCCCGCCAGACCAACCTGCTGGCGCTCAACGCCACCATCGAGTCGGCGCGGGCCGGCGAGCATGGCAAGGGGTTCGCCGTGGTGGCGGGGGAGGTCAAGGAATTGTCGCGCAAGGCCGGGGCCGCCAGCGCCGAAATCCGCAAGACCCTGGAAGGGCTGACCGCCACCGCCGGCCGGCTGGTGGAGCAGGGCGACGAGAGCGCCGACCGGGCCAGCGGCCTGACCGCCGAGACCACCGCCATCGCCGACACCATCGACAGCATCCGCCTGTCGCTGTCCGATATGACCAGCCGGGTCGGGCTGGTGGCCGACGACGCCTCCGCCATCCACGACCGTTCGTCGGAGATGATCGCCGAAATCGACACGGCGGCGGCGGGACTGGACGCGTTCCGGGGGCGCCTGGACGACGCGCGGGCGCGGCTTCAGGATCTGCTGGGAGCGGGCGAGCGGCTGGTGGTGCTGACCGCCCAGGCCGGGATCGAAACCCCGGAGACGCCCTTCGTGGCCAAGGTTCGCGACGGCGCCCGCGAGATTTCCGCCCTGTTCGAGCGCGAGGTCGCCCAGGGCGACATGTCCCTCGACGACCTGTTCGACGACCAGTATCGACCGGTGGCCGGCACCGACCCGCTCCAGCAGACCACGCGTTTCACCGCGTTCACCGACCGGGTGCTGCCGTCAATTCTGGAGGCTGCCTTGGCTACCAATGACCGCATCGTGTTTTGCGCCGCCGTTGATCGCAACGGCTACCTTCCGACCCACAACGCCAAGTTCTCGCAGCCCCAGGGGGGCGATCCGGCGTGGAATGCCGCCAATTGCCGCAACCGCCGCATCTTCGACGACGCCGTCGGCCTCAAGGCGGCGCGTTCGACCGATCCCTTCACGGTGCAAAGCTATCGCCGCGACATGGGTGGCGGCAAGCAGGCGCTGATGCTCGACGTCTCGGCGCCGATCACCGTCAACGGCCGCCATTGGGGGGCGCTGAGATTGGCGTATATTTGACCCTCAGTGATGGCCGCCACCCTCGGCTTTCTTTTCCGCCTTGCCGCCATGCTCCGGCTTCACGTCGCCGGGAGGCTGACCCGGCTTGATGAAGACCTCCGCCGGTTTCAGCCACTCGCTGGCGTCGTTGGCGCGTTCCGCCGTGGCCGGGCGGCCATCGCCAGATCCGGTGAGGATCGCCACCAGGGCGGCGAGAGTTTTGCGGTTGGCCTCGGGATCGTCGCCTTCGGCCCGGACGGCGAAGACGGCCCGAACCGGAATGGCAGCGTCGGCACCGCTGGGGCGTAGCGCCACCATCCAACCGACCTTGCGGGTGGCCTGGTCCAGCAGGCCTTCCTTCATCATCACCACCTGGTCGGCGACGATCAGGCCGGCGGAATAGCGCAAAACGGTGCCGTCCGCCGGCGCCTCTAGTCGCAGCCCCAGCGGGATGACGCTGGTGCCGCGCACCACCAGTTCGCCCTCCACCGCGTAGGCGATGCCGTCGGGGGCGCGAAAGCGGGCCAGTTCCGTGCCGAATCCGATCTTGGCCTCGTTGGAGTTCGACCAGCCGACGGGGATTTCCTTGCGCTGGAGAAAGCGTTCGACCGTGCGGCGCAAGGTGTAGAAATGCTCGTCCTCGCTGGGAGTGAAGCTTTCACGCTTGCGCGGCGCCGGCAGCAGGCCGGTGGCCTCGATGCTGAAGGGGGCGAAGCCGTTGCGGACCGGCGCCCGATCCACCAGGGCGAAACTGTTGACCGCGACGCTGGCCTGGATCGGCCCGTCGGCCGCCGGGGGGGGCGCATGGGAATCCGCCGGAGCCGTGGCATGAGCGTCCGAACACCACCCCATGGTGGGGGCGCCAAGCACGCCGATGGCGACTATCCCCATGGCAACGACTTTGGCCCCGATCCGAAACATCATCCCCATCTCCTATCCGCGCCCGGCATTGTGGCCGTTGTCGGTGGGATGATTCAACGATGTTCGCAACCGGTTCGCGTCTTTGCCTGGGGGGGCGGGCTGCCATTCGGTCATGGCCCCCGGCAGCCAGCGCCTGGCCCGTCCGATGGTGTCGGGGGCGATGTCGGCCGATTGGGTGAAGTCAAGCAGCACCGGCTCGTTCTCCAGCAGGAAGTCCAGGACCGAGCCGAGAACCTCCGGCAGCCCCGCCCGCTGACGCAGGGTTTCGCCGTCGCAGCCGGTCATGGCGAGAAAGCGGCCGGCAAGGTCCTCGTCGGCGACCAGCCATGCCAGGGCCCGCAGGGCGACGACCTCCGCCTGTTCGCGGCTTGGTCCGCTGTCCCGCCCCATTACAGGCAGCCCACCTGTTCGTCCCGCATGCAGCGGGAGGTCAGGGATTCGATCCGGCTCAACATCATCATGGCCCGGTCCTGAGCCCGCCAGTCGCCGCGCCGCGCCAAATCCACCGCGCGGCGGGTGGCGACGTCCACGGCCTGACTGCCGAAATGGGCGACCATCTCGCGAGCGGCGTATTCCAATGAATGTTCCATGTGCTGATCCTCCATTAGAACAACAGTAGAACATGCGAGTACAAAGAGGCAACACTTTTTATCGGCTACCCCAGCGCGAGGCTTCCGGCGCCGGCATGGGAGACGCTGTTGAGCGAGTCGAGGGCGACGGTGATGGATGAGTCCGATTCCGGCGTCTGAATCACGACTCCGTACCAGCCATGGCCGTCGAAGGTCTCGTAACCGATGGTTCGCGCATAGGCGATCACCTGGTCGTTTCTCCCCACATGGTCGCCGCGATTGCCCCGCGTCTCCAGGGCGAAGGGTTGCCAGAGATCGTGGCCGTCGGACGCGGCGATCACCCGCTTGTCCGCATCCAGCAACAAGACGCGGGTCCGCCCCCATTCCTCCGCATCGAAGCCGGCTTCGTCCTTGACGATGCTGTTGCCCTGTTTCTCCCAGTCGAAGGCGATGCCGAGAACGCCCAGGATGTCGCCGCGTTGCGCGCCGCTGTGCCGGATGGCGGCGGCATATAGGGCGACGCTGTGGCCGCCGTGAACGGGGTCCGGCTTGACCGGATCGGAGACGTAGTCGTCGGCGGTGGCGGTGGCCATGGCGCCGCGGAACCAAGCCGTACTTGCCACCGATGTTCCGATCAGTCCGCCATGACGAGGGTTGGACACGGCGACAACGACGCCGTCCCGGTCGGCCATCATCAGATTTTCGTAGACGGTATAGACGCTGTTGAGGTTCTCCAGTACGGTGGTGGCGTGGCTGATCCGCTCCGGATTCGGTTCGTTCAGCGCCGACCACAGGGCGGCGTCCCGCGCCCAGAACCGCACGTCGCAGGTTCGTTCGTACAGATTCCGGGTGATGAGCTGGACGCACATGAGGGCAATGCCGGACAGCCGCTCGCCCTCGACCTGCTGAACCAGCGCCTCGACCATGGTCATGCCAAGCTGGATGTTGGCCTGAACCGAATTCTGGAACGCCGCCTGGTTGGTCGAAGCGGTGGTTGCCAGATTCTTGACCTCGTTGGCCACCACGGCGAAGCCCATGCCGGCCTGGCCGGCTCGGGCGGCTTCGATGGTGGCGTTGAGGGCCAGCATCCGGGTCTGGCTGGCGTTTTGCACCTGCGCCTTGCCGAATGTCTCGATATGGCCGATGACGCGCTTCATGACGGCGAGGAGGCGGCGCGGCGATGCGTCGGAGGCTTTGATCAGGGACATGCGCGCCTCCCCGTGCCCAGGGATATCGCACATGCCCTTCGTTCCCGGTTTCCCATGCTGACCGTCCCCGACATCCGCCCCTCCGTGCCCAACAATTAGACGGCAACCTTTGCGCTGACTACATTATGGGCAAAGTATGTATGGAATGTGAAGGCGGAAGGTCGGAGTCTATAAGCCATAGGGAAAAAGTCTGGATGGTGTTTCCGGTTGTGGTTGTGACGTCAGCTTTTGCCCGACGCCGGATTGGCCAAGGCCCGCTCGACCAGCGCCGCCAGCAGCACCGGCGTTTCGAGCATGGCGTAGTGGCCGGCTTCGTGATCGACGGTCACGGCGAAATTGGGGAAGGCGGCCCCCAGTAGCTTCTGGACCGAGTCCTGGCGGTACAGCGGGATGTCATGCTCGCCGACGATGGCGGTGACGGGGGTGGTCAGGCCCGTCACTTGGGCCGAGAAGTCGGTGCCGGTGAACATGGCGAGGTAGCCGATCATGGCCGGGCGGGTGGCGGCTTGCCGCGCCAGGGCCAGTTTGCGGTCCCGCCACGCGCGCGAGTAGCGTTTGCCGGTTCGGGCATCGATGGCCGCCCGGGCGGCTTCGTCGTCATCGATCACCGCCGCCAGGCGCTTGAGTCCCGCCTCGTCGGTCTTGAATCCCGACGCCGGCACGGGCGAGATCACCACGACGCTTTTCACCCGCTCGGGAGCGATCACGGCGAGATACTGGGCAATCATTCCCGACATGGAGTGACCAACCACATGAAAGCGCGAATGCCCCTGGCTGCTCATCAGCGCCAGGACGTCGGCGGCGGCTTCCTTGACCGAGTATTCGCCGGTCAGGCCCTTTGACAGGCCATAGCCACGCAGATCGGCGAAGACGTAGCTGTAGGTGTCGTCTGACAGATAGGGCAGGACCGGATCATAGTTGTGGTGGTCGCCGAGCCATTCGTGCAGGACGACCACCGCCTCCGGTCCGTGGCCCTGGCGGATATGGCCGAGGCCATCGGCCAGACCGTCGCGTGGAGTGGTGCAAGCGGCAAGCGAGAGAGCGGCCCCGCCCATGAGCAGGGCGCGGCGGGTGATGGCAGGGGTCTCCATGACGGTCTCCGGTTCGAGAAGAAAGGGAGACAGGATGGCGCGGCCGGCTTAATCATAAAAACGAGTTTTGAGGTGCCTCATAATTCGATATCGTCATTATCATGACGCATTCACTCAACCTGGACGGCCTGCGCGCCTTCGTGGCGGTGGTCGAGACCATGAACTTCTCCAAGGCGGCCGACGTGGTCGGCCGGACCCAATCCGGGGTCAGCCTGCAATTGGCCCGGCTTGAACGGCAGATCGGCAAGGCGCTGATTCGCCGCCGCCAGGGCCGGGTGGACGGGCTGACCGACGAGGGCCGCATCTTGCTGCCCTATGCCCGCCGCATGGTCGAACTCAACGAGTCGGCATGGCGGGCGGTTGCGGTTCCCACCATGGCAGGGCGAGTCCGGCTGGGCGTTCCTGCCGATTTTCTTCAGATGGATTTTCCCGATCTGCTGAAGCGCTTCCAACTCACCCATCCCGGTGTCGAGCTGGAAGTGATGTCCGATGTGTCGGACGCCCTGCGGGACCGGCTGCGTCAAGGCGGTTTGGACGTCGCCTTCTTCAAGCGTCCGGCCGGGGAGGGCGAGAGCGGCACCATCGCCCGCCAGCAGGTGGTCTGGTGCGGTAACCGCGCCGCCGCTCCCGATGCGGATCGGCCGCTGCCGTTGGTGCTGTTTCCCAACGCCTGTGCCTATCGGCGGCTGGCCCTGGCGGCGCTGGAGCAGGCGGGGATGGCGTGGCGGGTGGTTTTCGCCTCCCCCAGCGCCGAGGGCGTCCGCGCCGCCCTCCTGGCCGGGCTGGGGGTCGGGGCCATGCCGAGCGAAGCAGTCACCGGGGATCTGGTGGCGATCCAGAACGCCGGCCTGCCGCCGCTGGGCGAAGTGGAACTGGCCGTCGCCTTCGCGCCAACGGCGGGAGAGCCCGCCCGGTTTCTCGCCGATCACCTCCGTGACCGTCTGATTCGTCGGGCAGGCTCTTAGCGTCCGCAGGGCGCCGTTGCCGAAACATGAAAATAACGTTGAGTTTCAATTTGTTATTGGCATTTTCGGGCGCCACCGGCGATGGTGGGTGTTGATCATTACCAAAGGTTAATCGCGCCGAAATGCTGCGGTAATCTCGCTGCTGGCATGCTCTGGCTTGTAAGGTTGGAGAAGGCGGTTGGGCAGTTAGGTTGCGCTCCCTGCCAGCGCCTCTCAGACCCGGCGGACTTGAACTCCCCGCCGACGGATGCGCCGCTTGCCCCCCAAGCAGGTGTGTCTTCACCGGAAGCGTCCCCCCGCGACCGGCGACTGGAAAAAAAAGGCCCTCGCGTCCTCCCCCCTGGCGCGAGGGCTTTTCCGTTCTAACCGAAGACTGTAAGGTCGCCACCAGACATAACCGGATACCCAAATGCGAATCCTGCTGATCGAGGATGATAGCGAAGCCGCCGCCTATATGGCGAAGGGACTGAAGGAGGCCGGACACGTGGTGGATCACGCCGCCACCGGTACCGATGGCCTGTTCCTGGCGACCTCCGAACGCTGGGATGCCATGGTCATCGACCGCATGCTGCCGGGGTTGGATGGTCTGGCCATCATCCAGGCCATCCGCGCCGCCGGCAACACCACGCCGGTGCTGGTGCTGTCGGCGCTGGGCAAGGTCGATGACCGGGTACGGGGGTTGAAGGCCGGTGGCGACGATTATCTGGTCAAGCCCTATGCCTTCGCCGAACTGCTGGCCCGCATCGAGGCCTTGTCGCGCCGGGTCTCGGCGGCACAGCCGGAGACCCGGCTCAAGGTCGAGGATCTGGAGATGGATCTGCTGGCCCGCAGTGTCAGCCGCGGCGGCCACAGCATCGATCTTCAGCCGCGCGAATTCCGCCTGCTGGAATATCTCATGCGCTATGCCGGCCAGGTGGTGACGCGGACCATGTTGCTGGAGAATGTCTGGGAATACCATTTCGATCCCCAGACCAATCTGATCGACGTCCATATCAGCCGGCTGCGTCAGAAGGTGGACAAGGATTTCGAGTTGCCGTTGATCCATACGGTTCGCGGCGCGGGATACACGCTTCGTGCGGCCCGCTAACGCCAGCCTTCTCGGCACCACCACCTTTCGGCTGGCGCTCAGTTATCTCGGCATCTTCACGGTCTCGGCCATCGCCCTGCTGGCGCTGGTGTCGTGGAGCACCACCATGTTCATCGAGTGGCAGGTGCAAGAGACGGTGGAGGCCGAGGCCACCGGCCTGTCCGAGGTCTATCGCGATCGCGGCCTCACCGGTCTGGCCGAGATCATCACCCAGCGCTCGCGCCAGGACATCGAGGGTCGCGCCAGCTATCTGGTGATGGGGTTGGACGGCCATCCCCTGGCCGGCAATCTGAGCGACTGGCCGTCGGAGGTCAGCGACATGTTGGGCTGGGTGCGGTTTAGCGTCCTGCCCATGGGCGGAGTCGGTCCCGGGGTCGAGGTTCTGGCCCATGCTTACGAACTGGCCGACGACTACCGCCTGCTGGTCGGGCGGTCGCTGGCCGACGCCAAGCGGGTCAAGTCGGCCATCAACCGGGCTCTGGGCTGGGGCTTGGCGCTGACCATCCTGCTCGGCGTGGTGGGCGGCTATTTCACCAGCCGCCACATGCTCCAGCGGGTGGAGGAGATGAGCCGCACCGCCCGGCGCATCTTCGGCGGCGACATGAGCCAACGCATGACGCTGTCCGGCACCAACGACGAATTCGACTCGCTGGCCGAAAGCTTCAACGAGATGATGGACGAGTTGGAACGGCTGCTGGAGGGAATCCGCACCGTGTCTGACAATATCGCCCACGACCTGCGCACGCCGCTGAACCGCCTGCGCTCGCGCATCGACCTGGTGCTGCTGGGGACGCCCGATTGCGACGCCTATCGCCGCACCCTGGAAGAGACCATGGCCGAGGCCGACAATCTGCTGGCCACGTTCAGCGCCATCCTGACCATCTCCCATGCCGAATCGGCGGCGCGGCTGGAGCGGTTCCAGCCGGTCGACCTTGCCACCCTGGCCGCCGACGCGGTCGAGCTTTACGAGCCGCTGGCCGAGGAAAAGGATGTCAGCCTGGTCTGCCGCGCCGCGTCGGACCAGATGGTCAAGGGCGATCGTCACCTGCTGTTCCAGGCGGTGGCCAATCTGGTGGACAACGCCGTCAAATACACCCCGGCCGGCGGTTGCGTCACCGTCTCGGTCAGCGCCGCCGAATCCGGCGCGGTGGAGTTGACGGTGGATGATTCCGGGCCGGGAATTCCCGAGGAATCGCGTGACGCCGTGCTGGAACGTTTCGTGCGGCTCGATTCCACCCGCACCACCCCCGGCAATGGATTGGGGCTGTCGCTGGTTCAGGCGGTGGCGCGGCTGCACACCGCCCGTCTGACGCTGGGCGACAACCAGCCCGGTCTCAGGGTCCGGCTGGAGTTCACGCGTATGACGGAAGAGCCCAAGAGTTCATCTTCGGCTTGACGGTGACGCCCGGCCAGCGTAAAGCCGCTGTTGTCCTGCATCCCGGAACACGGTGCAATTCCGTGGCGGTCCCGCCGCTGTAATCGGGGACACGGACCACAAGGGCTGCCAAGCCCGACCACTGGCGGTACGCTGCCGGGAAGGTGTGGTTTCGTGGTTGATCCGAAAGCCAGAAGACCTGCTGGACATGGTTCATCTCGGGGCGAAATCCGATGGAAAAGGGTTTCGGCGATGGCGCTCGCGCGTCCTTGCCGATGCCCCGATCAACGGGAGTTCGACCCCTATGACCAAGCCCCCCATGACCCAGACCGAGGACGTCACCACCAAGCCGACAGCCAAGACCCGCCCGGCGATCATCGCCACCCGCAAGACCTGCGACGCCGAAGGCACCGGCCTGTCGCACTACGTCCTGATGGACAAGCAGGTGAAGCGTTGAACCAGACGGCCCCCATCATCGGGGGCCGTCTTTTCGACGGCCTCCAGCGGTTCGACATCGGCCATGCCGACTACACCGCCCTGATCGATCCCGACACCGCCTTCTGGGCGCTGGAGCGGCGGGACCAGCCCGACGAGCGCGCGGCCCCCCATGAACGTGAAATGATCGTGGCGGAATGGCAAAGCCGGCGCGCCGAGTTTCTTCGCGAGATGGAGATGCTGCGCTTCCACCTCACCCCGTCGGCGGTCTATTTCAACCCGACCGAACGCTGCAATCTCGACTGTTCCTATTGCTATATTCCGCGCGACATGCGGCGCAACGGCGAGCATATGAGCCGGGACAGGCTGCTCGACGCCATGGCGCGGCTGGACGACTATTTCGCCCGGACCATGCCGGAAGGACGCCAGCCGCAGATCATCTTCCACGGCGCCGAGCCGCTGTTGAACCGCGACGCCATGTTCGCCGCCATCGACGCCTATGGCGAGCGGTTCCGCTTCGGGGTCCAGACCAACGCCACCATGCTGGATGTGGGGACGCTGGATTTCCTGATGGTCCGGGGCGTCAGCATCGGCCTGTCCCTGGACGCGCCGTCGCCCGAGGTGGCGGGGCGTTCGCGCAAGCGCTGGAATGGCGACGGCGTTTTCGCCTCCACGGTGGACGCCATCGAACGGCTGAAGGGCTATGCCGGCTACAGCGTCATCTGCACCATGAATCGGGAGAATCTAGAGCAGTTGACTCCCATGGTGGAGTTCCTCCACGCCCACGAGGTGCCGACCTGCATGCTCAACGTGGTGCGCTGTACCCAGCCGGGCGGCCGTGACGCCTGGGTCGAGGACGCGGCGGTGGCCAAGGCCTATCTGGCGGCGCTGGATCGCTCCCACGACTTGTTCCGCCAGACCGGCCGCAAGCTGGTGGTGGCCAATTTCGCCAATATCCTGATCTCGATCCTGGCGCCGACGGCGCGACGGCTGATGTGCGACATTTCGCCCTGTGGCGGCGGTCGCAGCTTCTTCGCCCTGGCCCCCGACGGCTCGCTGTTTCCGTGCAGCGAGTTCATCGGTCTGCCGGCCTTCGCCGGCGGCAACCTGTTCACCGACCGGCTCGAGGACGTGCTGAACAGCCCCGCCTTCCGCAAGGTGACCGGGCGCAAGGTCGAGGACATCGCCGCTTGCGCGCCCTGTCCGGTCCGTCACTTTTGCGGCTCGCCCTGTCCGGCCGAGGCGCATGAGGCCAATGGCGGCATGGATCAGATCGGAGCCTATTGCGGCTTCTATCTGGAACAGGCGCGCTATGCCTTCCGCCTGATCGCCGACGGCACGGCCTCCGACTACCTGTGGGACGGCTGGGACGAGGGCACCGAAACGGCGTTCGCGTTCGGCTGCTGAGTCCTTTCTACTGCTTGGTCGGGTGCGGCATGGGCGGTTCTTCCCCGGCCGGCGGCGGCGGTTCGGAGGCCGCCGCCTTGGTGGGGGCGGGGAGGGGTTTGGCGTCCACATCGGGCAACGGCACCGCGCTTTGATTGGGAGCCGGCTTGGCCGCCGCCGCTTCGGGAGTTGGAACAAGCGGCTGCGGTGCCGTCTCGGCCGGTGGCGGTGGGACGGCCGCCGCCGGCGGCTCGACCTTGGCCAGGGGAGTCGTGACGGGAGGCGGCGGAACGGTGGCCACCGGCGGTGCCGGAGGAGGGCCGCTTTCCAACCGGGGGATCATGCCGGTCATGACGTTGTAGGCCAGATTTTGGGCGATCACGTTCGGCTTGGGGGGCTTGCGGCGGCGTTCGAAGCCGCTGGAGGTAGCCTTGTAGCGCTGGTCGGCCCGCTCGGGGCCGAAGCCCTCGTCGTCGTCGTCGGGCAGGTCGAAGCCGTGCGAGGTCGCCACCGCCCGGTCCTGCCGCTGCCATTCCCGGAGGCCACGGCTGTTGACCATGGCGACGATGCGTCCGGTCCTGACGTCGAGGATGCGGGCGCGCAATTCATAGCCGGTGGTGGCCTGGGGGGACGCGGCCACCAGCACTTCCACCAGCAGGTCGGCCATGTTCTGCAAGGCCATGATCTCGACGGTGCGGGGCTCGATCTCCTCGGCCCCGGCTCCCATGATGCGCAGGATGGCGGTGCGGTCGACCACGACCGCGTTGGCCTGAAGGAAGGGGGCCAGGAAGCCGTCCTGGAACTCCCACTCCCAGGTTTCCGCCAATGGTCGGCGAGGGGAGTCCGTCATGGTGCGGCGCTGGGTTTCCACCGTGTTCTGGCTGGAGCCCGATTGCTTGAGGGTCAGGTCGCCTTCGGTGGCGTTGGTGGTCTTGCCGGAGGTGACGACGCGGCTGTCGCTGTACCATTGGGCCAGGGTGTCGGTGAGCTGGCGATTCCAGTAGAAGGCCAGACGTGGCCGCCCCCCCCTGTCATAGGCGCCGGCGAAATTCTGAACCAACTCGTCGCGCGGCTTGAACGGATCCGGGCGCGGTGCGGATTCGGGGATTTGGCCGTCGCGGACCGGTGGGGCGACCTTGGCCGGCGCCTGATAGGGCGGCACCGTGCCGCCGACGGTCTGGCCGATGGCGGCAGCGGGCAGCAGCAGCGCCGCCGCCAGCAGAACGGAAAGCGGAGTGCGGGTCATCGGGTTTCCCTCATCTCGATCAGGTAGGCGTCCACCGTCTGGGCGCCCATGGAGAATTCCTGATAGTTGTTCACCGTCCTGGCCGGCAGCTGAAAGCGCTTCCAGGCGCTGACCGGCTCGGACGGGGCCTTGGCAGCGTCGAAGAACTGGGTGCGCGCCTCGGCGTTCAGCGGGAAGTCGGTGCAGTTGACCACCTGGGCCACCACCTCCACCGTGCCGGTGCCGGTGCGTCGGGCGGTGATGGCGCGGATATAGAGTTTGTTGATGATGTTCGCATCGGTGATGTTGGCCGAATTCAGCGGCATTTCCTTCAGCGGCGAGCTTTCATCCGGCACCATGGTCGGTCCCGGCACCAGAGCGCGCTGGCTCGATACCCGTCCCATGTCGCAGAAGGGCGCCGGCTCCATGGTGGTGCATCCGCCGAGAAGCAGCAGGCCGAACGTGGTCGCAAGCAGGCGTCTCATGGGTTCTACTCCTTCGTTTCCGCGCTTTGCACGGGGCGAGATGGGATGGCCGGGATGATCACCGGACTGGCCATGACCTCGGGGGGGACGCTGTTGGGCGCGCGGGGGTTGCGGGGCAGGGTGGCGCCGTCGCGGACCCAGGCGATCCCGCACCGTCCGGCCCGGATGATCGGAACTTCGGTGGAGCGCAACGGATCGCCGCCGGAGGAGAGGATGTCTACCCGGATCGCCGGGACGCGGTCGGGCAGGGCCAGCGTCACGCCGAGAACGCGGTCGGGCAGATTGTCCCAATAACGGGTGTCCGCGGCGGACTCGATGGCATAGGCGGTCGCCTTGGACGCCAGCCCGATCAGGGCCAGGGCGCCCCCCACCATGGCGGCGTCGCGCTGGACCTCTTCCTGGCGTTGCCGCTCCTGCTTGCTGGCGCCACGGTGCGGGGTGCTGCCGACGGCGACCTGACCGGCCACGGCGGCGCCGGCCAAGGCGACGTTGCCCACCGTGTCCGCCGTCGATTTGAATTCCGCCTTGCCTTCCAGGATGGCGTCGAACGGGCGACCGCCACGGGTGGAGGCTTGCCGGTAGATGTCTTCCAGCAAGGTGGTGTCGTCCTGGGCGTGGTCCTTGGGGTGCCGGGGATCGCTCCACTGGATCCGGGCGGCTTCGGCGGCACCGTTGCGGCGGATCCGCAGGCGCGGGCCGTCGGAGACCTTGACCGGGGCCGCGCCGGTCTCCACCAGCACCAGCACGGTGTCGTGCTCGCGCGGCAGCGGCGTGTCCTTGTTGAGGTCGCGGAATTCCTTGAAGTCCTCGGCGGCCAGCGAGGCGTTGCCGGAGCAATGGGCGGCCCAGCCTTGGAGGTACGGCATCAAGGCGAAGTCGGCCCGGTACTGCTCTTCCTCGGCGAAGGCGTCTTGCAGCATGCCGCCCTTGAAGCTGGCCCGGGCGTTCTCGTAATCGCCGGCCCGCATATAGAGCAGTCCCCGGTAATAATAGGCCATGACCCGTTCGTAGGGTTCGCCCTTGAAGTCCTTGTTCTGCTCCTTGACGAACAGCTTGCGGGACTTCTTGGCCTCCTCGTTGTCGGCATAGACCGCCTCGATGCCCTGGAGGGCGTCGTCGAACAGCGTTTCGGCCAACGGGTTGCGTTCCATGGCGAAGGTGGCGAGGCCGAGGCGCATGTCGTTGAGGACGCGGTTGCGTTGCCCCTGGGCCTGGGCGACGACGAAGTGGCGGCGCAGCTCCTGCGGTTTGTCGTCGATATAGGCGTGCACGATTCCGGCGTCTAGGCTGGCCTCCTGCTCGCGGGCGGTGACGCAGCCGCCGAGCATGGCCGCCGCCATGGCCGAAGCGAGAAGGCGTGCGCCCCCGCGATGTTTTCCCCTGACGGCCATGGCCGCGTTCCTTGTTGGGCCGGATCAGCGATAGATGATGTCGTCCTGGGCGGCCTTGCCGAATTCGTAGATGCCGCTCCAGACGATTTCCGAGGTTTCGAGATCGACCATCTCGAAGATGATTTGGCTGTAGCGCTGCATCATGCCGGTCCTGGGGTCGCGCGAGTCCAGCGAGGTGATGCGGCCGCCCAGGCGGTAGTCGCCGCCCTTCTGGGCCTTGGCGGCCGGCAGGGTGGCTTGGTCGACGGTGCCTTGGCGCTTCAGCTCGCGCTCCTTGGCCACCATGTCGGCATAGTGGCGCCCGACGAACTGCATGCGGCCCAGGGCCGCCCGGTTGAGACCCACCCGCAGACGGTCGGTGATGGAGTTCTTGTTCAGGCGCGACGAGCTTTCATTGTAGAAATACTCTGAATCGATGATCACGTTGGGCGGCGTCGCCGCGTTGGCCAGTCGGGGTTGGCTCAGCATGTCGCGCAGCATCTGGTCGGTCATGCCGACGATGTCCTGGCTTTCGATGCCGACGCCCTTGACCGGCCCGGAGCTGCCGGGGTCGATGTAGACGGTCGGCGCTCCGGCGGTGTTGTCCACCTTCTGGCACGCCGCCAGGGCAAGACCGCTGGCAAGGATGGTGAGTATGGCGGGCAGGCGGCGCATGGTTTTTCCTCCGGTGGAATCGCGAACACAGGCTTTGTCGCGGGGGATATTGGGAGTGTTCCTCAGAATTGGGGCGATGATATGGCATTCGACAGATGCTTGCACGGGGCGTTATGCGCTAGAGTAAGGACCGTAGACGAGCCATTCGAGGGGAAAGCCGTTCCGTGACCGCACTTCAACACGCTCTTCTGGTCGAGGACAGTCCAACCCAGGCCCTGCTTACCCTTGCGGAATTGGAAAAGCTCCCCGGCGTCACGGTCGAGCACGCGATCAGCTTGGCGGCGGCGCTGGAGGCCATCGCGAAGACACGCTTCGACGTGGTGTTCCTTGACCTGACCCTGCCCGATTCGGTTGGCGACGAGACGGTGCGGCGGTTCTGCGGCGCCGCCCCGGAGCTGGCGGTGGTGGTTCTGACCAACCACGACGACGACGAGCAGGCGATCCAGGCGTTGGAGCAAGGCGCGCAGGACTACATGCTGAAGGCCCGCATCGACGCGGCCTCGCTGTCGCGGTCGCTGCGCTATTCCATTCATCGCAAGCGCGCCGAGATCCTGGTGCGCGAGGCTCGGGACGAAGCGCTGGAGGCCAATCGGCAGTTGGAGCGGCGCATGCGCCAGATCAAATGCCTGTACGGGGTTTCCCGCGCCCTTGAATCGCTTGAACTGCCCTTGCAGGTGGCGCTGGCGGACGTGGTCGGCCTGATTCCCGCCGCTTGGCTGCGGCCGGAGACCATCGGCGTGCGGCTGACCTGCCTCAACGGCCTGATCCCTGGCGGTTTTGTCGAGACCGCCGGGTTCGAGGAGACTCCCTGGCGGCTGGAGGCTCAGGTCTTCGCCGGCTCGCGTCCCGCCGGGCGGATCGAGATCTGCTGGCCAGAAAGCCGTCCGGCCGAAGGGGACGAGGCCTTTGCCAGCTCGGAACGCGAGCTGGTGCGCGAATTGGCCCGCCGGGTCGGTCAGGCGTTGGAACGGGCCTGCGTCCAGAAGGAACTGGTGCAACTGGCCACTACCGACTTTCTCACCGCGGCCTACAACCGCCGTCATTTCATGCAGACCGCCGGGGCGGAGATCCAGCGCGCCGGCCGCTATGGCCGGCCGATGGCGCTGCTGATGCTCGATCTTGATTTCTTCAAGCGCGTCAACGACGAGCGTGGCCACGCCGCCGGTGACGAGGCGTTGAAGGCGTTCGTCATTCTCGCCCGCGACGTGCTGCGCGACCAGGACATCATCGGCCGCATGGGGGGCGAGGAATTCGCCATCGCCCTGCCCGAAACCACCTTGGAGGCCGGCATCATCGTCGCTGATCGCCTGCGGAACCGGCTGGGGCAACTGGATATTACGGTCGGCGGCGGCGCGCCGCTGCGCCTGACCACCAGCGTCGGCGTCGCCGAGTGCAAGGTCAAGGATGGCGAAGGGCTGGAAGCGTGTCTGAGCCGCGCCGACGCCGCTCTCTACCGGGCCAAGGCCCAAGGCCGCAATCGGGTCGAACAGGCGGAGTGACCGCCGTCAGGCGAACTTGAAGCCGCCGCCGCCGTCGCGCTTGACGACATACATGGCGTTGTCGGCAAGGCGCAGCATCTCGGCCGGCGACGTGCTGTCATCGGGGAAGACGGCAAGGCCGATGCTGCAGGTGACGGTCTCCGCCAGTCCGATCTCGGACGCGGCCCTGGTTTCGATCGTCTGGCGCACGGTGTCGCTGAGGCGCGCCAGCCCGCTCTTGTCCCGAACGTTTTTCAAGATGGCGACGAACTCGTCGCCACCGACCCGGGCGACGGTGTCACAGGCCCGCATGCTGCCGACCAAGGCATTGGCGGAGCACTGGATCAGGCGGTCTCCCGCTTCGTGTCCCATGGTGTCGTTGACCAGTTTCAGCTTGTCCAGGTCCACCACCATGACCGCGAACTTCTCGTTGTGGCGGGCGGAGAAGCGGTGCGCCTCCTCCAGCCGGTCGAACAGCAGGTGGCGGTTGGCCAGACCGGTCAGCGGATCGTACAGGGCGCGTTGCCGCAGCCGCAATTCCTTGTATTTGCGATAGATGGCGTACTGGATGGCCTGATGCAGTTCGTTGTCGTTGAACTTGCCCTTGATGACGTAGTCGTCGGCGCCGTGGCGCAGGGCTTCCAGCACGAAGTCGCGGTCGTCGAAGGCGCTGACGACGATGATGGGGGTGACGACGTGGCCGAAATCCACGCGGGCCAGCACGTCCTTGGCGTTGCCGTCCTTGACCAGATAGTCCAACAGACAGATCTCGAATTCCTGGCTGTTCAGCTTGTCGATGGCGGTCCGGCAATCGATGGCGCGCTCCAGGACCAGCTTGTCGCCATAAATGGATCGCAGGATATATTCACAATAGGTGAAGTGAACCAGATCGTCCTCGACCACCAGCACCCGAAACGGTGATTTCGAGCAGACTTCCTCTGGATCCTGGAAGGTGGCGGAATCGGTTCGGCTGATCAGCATTCAGGTGATTCTCCCTGCCGGCGTTCCGAGGGAATCACAATCTACCAGTTACGCGACAATATCGCCATGGTACCAATGGCGGGAAGAGGGCATACTGATGGTAGGGTTGATACTTACCGTGACGTATACGTCCCAGATATTTTACGTCCATTCATAGATAACATCTCGACATCGGAGAATGAGACTTGGCTGGGCGTGTTTTTGAATTTACGGATGTCCGAAAGATATCCTTTGATAATATCGGTAGTGTGCCCCAGCGTCTTGCTGACCCGGCCCGATAGTTCCTCGCTGACCGAGTCCAGCTTGACCAGGCTGCGGAAGGTCGTTTCCGACGTCGCCCGACCTTCGCGAAAGCTGACGGTCAGGGCGTTGCACTCCCAGTCGATGGTGGCGGCCAGCCGCTTGATCCGCTCGACCGCCATGGCGGACAGCGTCTCTTGCATATGCTTCTGGTAGCGATCGCTGGGGGTGCCCTGGCCGCGCGCGCGCATGGGGTTGGGCACATGGAACTGGGCGGCCGAGGTGGCGCCGGGGCGGGCGGCGCTGCGGCGGTCGGGGCCGATGTAGTCGTGGGTGACGACGAAGGGCTTGCGGCGGTCCACCAGGACCTTCAGGCGGTTCATCAACTGATCGGGAGAGAACGGGATCAGCAGCAGATCGTCGGGGCCGCAATCCATGGCGGCGCGAACCACAGGTTCTTCGCGCGACGACAGCAGCATCACCGAAACGACGAACGGGTCCTTGCCCAGATTGCCGGCCCGCATTTCCCGGAGGAGATAGGTGGAGTCATTGGCTTCGATCTCCTGGTTCAGGACCAGAAAATCATGCTCACCCTCCTCGCACGCCTTGTGGGCGGCCAGGAAGGTGTTCGCCTCGTTGATGGTGCGGATGCCCACGTTGTTCAACGCCAGACGGATGCCCTGGCGAATCAGGCCGCTCGGCTCGCAGACCAGCGCCTTGACCCGCGACAGGTCTAGGGGAGGCTGCGGTACGGCGGTGGGAAACTTGGGGGCGAGATCGGCCATGGGTATCCGGGTAAAAGGCAAAATCCATATGGCAATGTTCATGGGGGCACCATGAACGGCAGTATGCGTCAAGGCCTACGGAATGCGGAATTTAGGGCAGGCCGGCGGTGAATTGCAACATGAAGCTTGGCTATATTTTGCAAATGGCGCAGCCCTCCTCTGCGTTTACTGTATATTCACAATCTGTTTATCGCTGTGACGTTTGGGGGTTATCGTCAGTTTACTTCCTGTCTTCGTAGAGCCCTTCGAGGAGGCTGCCGAAGCCCTCGCGAATCTTGTGGCGGCGGATCTTGAGGGTTGGGGTCAGCATGCCGTTTTCCACCGAGAACGGATCGGCGGTCAGGGCGAAGCGGCGGACCTTTTCGATGGCCGACAACTGGGCGTTGACCCGATCCACCGCCTGGGAGATGGCGCGGCGGAAGTCGGCATCCTGGGTCAGGCCGTCAAGGCCGGTTCGGCCATTGGCGCTGGCCCAGCCCTCCGCCCACTCCTGGTCCGGTACGATCAGGGCCACCAGATGCGGCCGGCGGTCGCCATGGACCATGGCCTGGGCGATCTCGGGCTGCAAGGTAAGGAAGCCCTCGATTCGCTGCGGCGCGATGTTGTCGCCGCCGGAATTGACGATGATGTCCTTCTTGCGGTCGGTGATGCGGATGGCGCCGTCGGGATCGACGACGCCGATATCGCCGGTATGCAGCCAACCCTCGGGGTCGATGGCGGCGGCGGTGGTCTTGGGGTCACGCCAGTAGCCCTGCATGACCAGTTCGCCCCGGATCAGGATTTCGCCGTCGGCGGCGATGCGGACCTCGACCCCGTCCATGGGCGGGCCGACCGCGTCCATGCGGACGCTGCCGGGGCGGTTGACGCTGACCACCGGGGCGGTTTCGGTCTGGCCGTAGCCTTGCAGGATGCGAACCCCCAGCGCGGTGAAGAAGGTGCCGATCTCCGGCGGCAGCGGCGCGCCCCCCGAGACGAAGGCCTTGAGCCGGCCGCCGAAGCGGGCCCGGACCTTGTCGCGCACCAGGCGCTCCAGCACCCGGTCGGCGACGCTGTCCAGCGGTCCCAGCCGGCCGTGTTCGATGCGGCGTGTGCCCAGCGCCAAGGCGGCGAGGAACAGCTTGCGGCGCAACGGGCTGATCTTGGGCAGCCCTTTGAGGATACGGGCGCGCATGCTCTCGTATAGCCGTGGCACCGCCGTCATGATGGTCGGCCGCACCTCCACCATGTTGCCTGCCAGATGTTCGATGCTTTCGGCGTAGTAGATCTGGGCGCCGATGGAGACGGGGAAGTGGAGGCCGGCGGTGTGCTCGTAGGCGTGCGACAGCGGCAAGAACGACAAGAAGACGTTGTCCTCCAGGCCGAGTTCCGCCAGCACCCCGACCGCGCCTTGGCAATTGTGCAAGATGGCGCCGTGCGACAGCATGACGCCCTTGGGGACGCCGCCGGTGCCGGAGGTGTAGATCAGGCAGGCGGTGGCGTCGCGCGCCAATGCGGCGACCGTTTGCCGGATCGAACTGTCAAGGTCGGCGTCGCGGCCCGTGGCCGTCACCACGCTCCAGGAATGCATGTCCACGCCGGCCGACTGCGACAGCGGCGGCGGTTCCATGGCGATCACTCCCGGCTGGCGGTCGGCGCGGGTGGCGGCGGTCAGGACCCGCTCCGCCAGTTGCCGGGTGGAGACGATGGCCAGCCGGGCGCCGGAATTGTCCAGGATGTGCAGGTGGTCGGCGACGGTGTTGGTGGTGTAGGCGGGGACGGTGACGCCACCGGCGGCCATGATGGCGAGGTCGGCGATCACCCATTCCGGCCGGTTCTCCGAGATCAGCGCCACCCGGTCGCCGGGTTCCAGTCCCAGCACCCGCAATCCGGCGGCCAGGGCCAGAACCTCGCCGGCAACCTCCTGCCATGACATGGACTGCCATTGACCGGCCCGCCTGGCCCACAGGAACGGGTTTTGGCCCATGGACTCGGCCTGCTCCAGGAACATGGCCGGCAGGCTGGCGCAGGCGCGAATGTCGACCATGCATCAATCTCCCTGTTCGTTCCCGTCAGTCATATCTATATTCCGTTCATGGGCAAGGAGTCAGTGCATGAATCTTCACGCTAAGGCCGATCTGGGTGTCGTTCCGGAATGGGATCTTTCCGACCTTTATCCGTCGCCGGACTCACCGAGCCTGGAATCCGATCTGGTCGCCGCCGGCGATGTCGCCAAGGCGTTCGAGCGAGCCTATGCCGGCAAGCTGGACGCGCTGACGGGCCGGGATTTCGGCCGCGCCATCGCCGAGTACGAGAGCATCAGCGAAAGCATCTACCGGGCCATGTCCTATGCCCAGTTGCTCTATTCGGCCAATGTGTCCGATCCCGAGAGCGGCCGGTTCTATCAGGGCATGCATGAGCGGGTCACCGAGATCTCGACCCATACCCTGTTCTTCACCCTGGAGATCAACCGCCTGGCCGACGAGCGGCTGGCCGAGCTGCTGCAAGCGCCCGAGGCGGCGCATTACGCCTCGTGGCTGCGCGATGTGCGCGTGTTCCGGCCGCACCAGTTGTCGGACGAGCTGGAAAAGATGCTGCACGAGCTGCATGTGGTCGGCACCGCCGCTTGGAACCGGCTGTTCGACGAGACCATGGCGCGGCTGCGCTTTCCCGTGGACGACCAGATCCTGACCTCGGCCGAGGTGCTGAACCTGATGTCCGACACCGACGGCGCCAAGCGCAAGGCCGCCGCCCTGTCGCTGGGCAAGGTGCTGGAGGAGAACGCGCCGCTGTTCGCGCTGATCACCAACACCCTGGCCAAGGAAAAGGAGATCGACGACAAGTGGCGCAACTATCCCCGGCCGCAATCCTATCGCAACCTGTCCAATCAGGTTGAGGATCATGTGGTCGATGCCCTGGTCGCGGCGGTCAAGGGCGCCTTCGGGCCGCTGTCCCATCGCTATTACGCCCTGAAGGCCAAATGGTTCGGGGTCGATCAACTGGACTACTGGGACCGCAACGCGCCGCTGCCTGACGACGACGACCGCAAATACACCTGGGAGCAGGCCCGCGACACCGTGCTGGGGGCCTATGAGGCGTTCTCGCCCGAGATGGCGGCGGTGGGGCGGCGGTTCTTCGACAACAACTGGATCGACGCCCCGGTACGGCCGGGCAAGTCGCCCGGTGCCTTCGCCCATCCGACGGTGCCGTCGGTTCATCCTTACCTGCTGGTCAATTTCCAGGGCAAGACCCGCGACGTCATGACCCTGGCCCACGAGTTGGGGCATGGGGTGCACCAGGTGCTGGCGGGCGGGCAGGGGCCGCTGATGGCCGACACGCCGCTGACCCTGGCCGAGACCGCCTCGGTGTTCGGCGAGATGCTGACCTTCCGCGCCATGCTGGAGCGGGAGACCTCGGCCAAGAGCCGCCGGATCATGCTGGCCTCCAAGGTGGAGGACATGCTGAACACCGTGGTCCGTCAGATCGCCTTCTACGAGTTCGAATCCCTGCTGCACGAGGAGCGCCGCCGGGGGGAGCTGTCGCCGGAAGGCATCGGCGCCCTGTGGATGAAGGTGCAGTCGGAAAGCCTGGGTCCGGCCTTGCGTTTCGACGAGGGATATCGCCATTTCTGGACCTACATCCCGCACTTCGTCCACTCGCCGTTCTACGTCTACGCCTACGCCTTCGGCGATTGCCTGGTGAACTCGCTGTATTCGGTCTACGCCAAGGGCGGCGTGCCCGGCTTCCCGGCCAAGTATCTCGACATGCTGCGCTCGGGCGGAACCCTGCGGCACAAGGAACTGCTGGCGCCGTTCGGTCTCGATGCCGGGAATCCCGATTTCTGGCGCCAAGGGCTCGACGTGGTGATCGGCTTCATCGACGAGCTGGAAAAGATGTAATTCCAGACTGACGACGTCGGAGCGCGGGCGCAAATCCGCACCTGACTCGGTCCCCTATTGGCGTTATCGTGGTCCTACCAATTCGCCTGGAGGGCCTGCCATGGATGAGTCGCGTCGTCAGTTCATCACCATCGGAGCCACTGTCGCCATGGGGGCGTTGCTCCCGAAAGCGGCGGGAGCCGGCGGCCCCATTCCCAATGCCGCCGCCGGGGCGTTGCGTCTGGTCAGCTATTCGTACCAAGGCGGCACGCCCCGCGTCGGCGCGGTCAAGACCAGTGGTCGTGTCGTCGATCTCGGGGCGGCGGCCAAGGCGCGGGGCATGGCCCTGTCGTTCGATCCCGTCAGCATGGTGTCGCTGATCGCCGCCGGCGACTTCGCGGTGGCGCAGGCGCGGCAATTGATGCAGGAAGGCCCCGAGGATGGCCCTCTGGTGGCAGATGTCCGCCTGTTCGCCCCCATCATGGCTCCCACCCGTAACGTCTACGCGGTGGGCTGGAACTATCTCGAGCATTTCAAGGAAGGCGAGGCCATGCGCCTCAAGACGGCGGAACTGCCCGAGCATCCGGTGTTCTTCACCAAGGCCGTCAACGCGGTCAACGGCCCCTACGATCCCATTCCCTACGACGCGGCCGTGTCGACCGCCATCGACTGGGAGTGCGAGTTGGCGGTGATCATCGGCAAGAAGGGCAAGAATATCGCCGAGGCCGACGCGCTCTCGCATGTGTTCGGCTACTGTGTCATCAACGACACCACCGCCCGCGACCTGCAACAGAAGAAGCACGGCGGCCAGTGGTTCAAGGGCAAGAGCCTCGACGGCCATGGGCCGATGGGGCCGTGGATCGTCGCCGCCAGCGATCTCGATTACCGCAATCTGCACCTGACCACCCGCGTCAACGGGGTGGTCAAGCAGGATGCCAGCACCGACCAGATGTACTTCAAGGTGCCGCGGATCATCGCCGAACTGTCGGCGGGCCTGACGCTGGAACCGGGCGACATCATCGCCACCGGAACCCCTCCGGGCGTCGGTTACGCCCGCAATCCGCAAGAGGTGCTGAAGCCGGGCGACGTCATGGAAACCGAGATCGCCGAGATCGGCCTGTTGCGCAACGTCATCGGCGGGTAGACCCGCTCACCCCGCCGCCAGCAGGCGGGTCTCTTCCATGGCGTTCAGTTCGGCGGCCAGGTTCTCCAGCATGGTCACGACGCTGACCGAGGCCTTGTTCATCTCTTCCAGCGCGTCGAACGCCTCTTTCACCCGGCCCTCGCCCGCATGAGTGAGGGCCGCCTTGGCGGCGGCGTGAACCTGCTGATGGGGATTGACGAGGCAGGTGTAGGCGGAATTGCCGAGCACGGACTGGTCAGTGATGGCGTCGTACCACTTGCCCAGGCGACAGCCGTGATGGTCGGGCACGCCGTCCGCCTTGAGGTCGGTGCGCCCCAGGACGCCGTCCAGCACCCGGCGCTTGAAGGCGATGTGATCGTTCTTGGCGATCTCCACCAGCAGAGCCCCCGACCCCAGACCGGCGTATGTGCGCGCCGGAGAGAAAGTAGGCCACGGATCGGCGCCGTTGTGGTGCTGAGGGCGGCGTAAAAGTCGGCCAGTGATATGCCCTTCGTTTCTGATGATGACGAAGGGCGGGAGCATGAAGCCCGTGGATCTTTATCTG
>NZ_CAINTR010000063.1 GCF_903853455.1 uncultured Magnetospirillum sp. | reverse complement strand
GGGCCGTTTGTCATGCCGCCGCCCGCTGGGGCCGGTCTCCAGTCGGGGCTCCGCCCCTCCTTACGTCCGGCCCCAGCGGGCAATCATACCGGCCATCATAGTTGTCGCTCAACCGGCCAAGATAATTGTCGGCGGCGACGTTCACACCATCACTTTCGTTCAGCGCACCCCCCTTCAGGCGACCGCAGGCGGAGCCGGGCCTAGCCCGGCCGCCTCATGCTCACCACGGCAAAGCGGGCGCACTGAGGCCATTTCCCAATGAATGGGGCTATGGGATGCTCACTTGCGTCCACCAGGGCAAGACCGGCGGCGTGGGCGCCGAGGAGCGCGACCAGGTAGGCCAAGGGCCGAAGCCAATCGCCCCGCTCGATTCGTCCATACAGGCGGACCAGCCACGGGGCATGGGCTGCTGGCGGCATCGGCTCGTAGGCGAGCAGTATCCCTCCGGGAGCCGTCAAGTGAGCGGCGGCGGCCACCAGCTCGGCGGCAGCAAGGTCGTCCATGTGGTGGAGAACCCCCGCCAGAAGGACATAATCGAAGCGCAGCCCTTCCGCCAATAAACCGCCTACCTCGTCGGCCACAAAGCGGAAACGGCCGTCGCCTGCGAACCGGCGGCGCGCCTGCGAGACGGCAGCGGCATCGATATCGAGACCGACGAATTCCACCTGGGGAAATCGGCAGAAAGCGGCCGAAACATTCCCCGTTGCACAGCCGATCTCGAGAATGCGCCGTTGGCCCGCGTAACGGGAAAGAGCGATGCAGCGCTTCCCCATGCTGCCCCCCGCCAACAGTTGGAAGACGTGCCACATCCAGATACGAAGGGAGTCAGCTTTAATTGGATTTTCCACGTAACCACACCCTATAGGCGGGCAACTCCAAAAGCTCACCGGCGCCGTTCACAAGGCCTTTGGTATTCCCCGGTAGGCACTTTCCCTGCCAGATCCGCAGCAGCGTGAAATTTCCCCAGTCCTGGTGGACATCCCGGCTGACCAGCAGCCAGCCGATCGCCGCAACCGCGCCGACCAGTGCGGCCGAGGATGGAAATCCGGCGGTGCGGACAAGGCGGAAATAGGCCAAGGGCACCAAGGCGGCCCCAATCGAGGCCAATCCCAAGGTGATGGTGGCCAGGGGCGGCAATCCGGCGGCATGGGCAAACAGGGCGCCGGTTACCTCGAAAGAAGTCAGCAGATGGAAAGGGGAAAGCGCGGGCAGTTCCACTACATCATGGGCAGTGTGGCCAAAGGCGATGGGGCCGGCAAGGTTCGATACCTGGGCCAAGGCGCGATGAAAGAAGCTGAAGTCGTCGGCATCCGGCCTCAAGGTTAAGAGATTGACCGCAGCGGCGAATAATGCCAGCACGGCCAACCCCGTCATTCGATGGTCCCACGGCGGAAGTCTGCAGGCGCGCATCATCATCCGGGGGGCGGCCGCAACCAGAACGATTTCGCACAAACCGTACCACCACATGGCCGGCATTCGGCTGATCAGGACGATATCGTAGGCCAGGGTTGCGGCCACCGCCCACAGTAGGCCGCAATCAAGAAAGAAGGTGGCCCATTCGTCGGGGCACGGACGTCGTAAGCGGCGAAGCTCGACAGTGATCATTGCGATTTCCTCGCCTTTAGCACGTATTGTCCGCAGGCGAGGACGCGGATTGCGGGGAAGGCTTCGACGATGGGTTCGGCTCGTTTGCAACCCCGCGCCAGCCAATCGGGCGAGAAGATCGGCACCAGATTGATAAAGTCGGCCGCCGTCACCTGGCCGCCGGCGGCCCGAACCCAGCGGTGAAGGGTCATCGGCAAGAACGAGCGTTCACCATGGGCGCGATGATAGGACGACAGCCGTTCGATGAGCTTGAGCACCGGATTCAGTCCGTTGGGTTCAACGATGACCACCTCGCGCGCCAACGCCAACGCCACCTTGATCGCCGCAGCCGGATGTTCGAGGTGATGCAGCACCCCCCGCAACACCGCGACATCGTAGGAACCATCCGCCATGGCGGCGTCGTAGATCGAGCCCACTGTGAACCGGCAGCAATCGACCCCTTCGGTGGCAGCTCGGCGTTCCGCCAGGGCGATGGCGGCGGCGGTGGGGTCGATCCCCAGGAGCTGCCGCGCCCCACCGCGCAGGGCGAGCGGGAGTGTATAGGTGCCGTCGCCGCAACCGAGGTCAATGACCCGTTTGCCACGCAGATCGGCGATCGCCAGAATGGCGGCGGTCATGCGCTCGTTGCTCAGGCGGGCGGACAGGCGGTCGCCTTGCGCATAGAGGTATCCCCCCGCCGCGGCATCGGCGTCGAAGGCGTCCACATCGCGAACCATCATCCCCCCCACACTCATTGGCGCGGCTTGCGGCCGACGGCCAGCAGGTTGCCGACCGGCATGGCTACATTCAGGCCGTCCAGGGACAGGCCCCGGACCACCGCCAGCAGCGTTTGTTTAGCGCCATTGGGAAGCGGAAGCAACCGCAGCCAATAGCGCAAGGGATAGGTATTGACGATAGGCCAAGTCCCCTCGACCTCCAGGCCACCATCAACAAGCAACCGCGTGATGCCGCGGCGCGTGAACAGTTGCAGATGTTCGATATCGACGATGGGGGACCGGCGCCCGAGCAGACGATTGATCCAGGCGTGGCGATCATGCACCACCGCCAGGAATAGCCCGCCCGGATGCAGGAGACCGCAGGCATCGCGAACCAGCCGACCGGGTTCCGGCACATGTTCCAGCGTCTGGAAGCAGCAGATGGCCGAGAAGGTACCCGGCATAAAGACGTCGGCCGAAAAGGCCGAGCGACGGATCAGCGGTCGCGTCTCCGCCGCCGCTGCCTCGACCGCCGCTTGCGACGGTTCGATTCCGATCACCGGAGAGAATCCCCGCTTCGCAAGGTGCGGCAGGAACGCGCCGCAGCCACAGCCGATTTCCAGCGCCGCGCCGTGTCCCTCGGCCAGCCAGGCGTCGGTGGCCCCGGCATAGGTGGCGGCGGCGGAGAATTCTTCGTCGGCGGTGTCGAAGCCCGCCGCAGCATAGGCCCTGCCGAGTTCGGCGGCGGCGGGCGGCCGAACGGCAAAGGCGGTGTCGCAGACCGGACAGGCCGCCATGCGCAGGCAAAAGAACTCCGGATCCTTGCGAGACGCATAGCTGAATGCCCCCAGCCGCGCCGGATCGATCCGCTGTTCGAGGATGATCGGCGCCCCGCCATCATGCCCGCAGATCGGGCAGGGCTGGCTGGAGGAGGCGACAGCCGGGATCACTCGGCCTCCGGGACCGGTGAAGGAGGCTGGGGCTGGAAATCCGACACGCGGCCGCCCTTTATAATGGCGGAACGGATGAACGGCGGACGCCCTTTCACTTCCACGATGATTTTAGCAATGTACTCGCCAATCACGGCAATGCCGACAAGATTGAGCGAACCGAAGAACATGATGCCAAGTAGCACCGTCACCACCCCAGGGGGCGCCGAGGACGGATACAGTAGCTTCGATGCCGCCAGCAATGCCATCAACACCAATGTCAAGCTGAACAGCCCTAAACCCAGCGTCGTCAGCCAATCCAGCGGGGCGGTGCTGAACGAGAAGATCGCCTTTTTGGCCCAGGCGATGTTTCTTCTGAAATTGTTGGTGCTGGTGCCGAACATGCGTTCGGGGCGGACGTAATCGACGCCGGTCTGGCGGAAGCCAACATAGGCGCGAAGGCCGCGCAGGAAACTGTCGCGTTCGCGACAGCGGAGCAGCCAGCCGACCACCCGGTGGTCGATCAGCGAGAAATCACCGGCATCGCGGGGAATGGGAAAATCGCTGAGCGAGTCGAGGAGCCGATAGAACCCCTTGTAAAGCACTTCCCACCGCCACGGCATGTCCCGGCGGACACGGCGCCCGTAGACCACGTCATAGCCCTCGCGCCAACGGGCAACGAAGTCAGCGATCAGTTCCGGCGGGTCCTGGAGGTCGCCGTCGAGCAGGACACAGGCCTCGCAGGAGGCCAGCGCCATGCCGCTGCGGAAGGCCGCCTGCGAGCCGAAATTGCGGGCGTGGCTGATACCGATGACATACGGATCGGCCGAGGATAGCTGGCGGATAGCCACGGGCATGCAGATGGCCGAACCGCCGCGGCGCGACTCCCCGGGCCAGTAAGGCAAGCGCCAACCGGCTGCCGACGCCGCCCTGGGCCCCGTGCTCCTCGACGACCACCAATGCCGCGCCGCCCCTCAAACGGTCG
>NZ_CAINTR010000062.1 GCF_903853455.1 uncultured Magnetospirillum sp. | reverse complement strand
GTGCGGCAAAGGTCCTCGACATACGCCTCAAATCGCGATTCACTATCGCCAGCCATTCCATGGAGCCCCATGCTCACCCCCCTATTGAGCAGACCGAATCTCCATTGATACCACGATGGCTTGCTTTATGACACAGTAGAACTAGCAGGCTGTTGAAAAACGTCTTCCACCTCCTCTTTATTCGTCACCCCCGCGGACCGAAGGGAACGCGAAGCGGACAAAGCGGGGGGGCATGTTGATGCAACTGCGGCTTTCTGCCACAAGATACTGTGTGCGGAGGCATGGATTGTCCGCTCCGCGTTCCCTTCGGTCCCGCTTTCGCGGGAATGACGATGGAGCAAGGCGGCATTTTTCAACAGCCTGCTGGGCCGTGAGTCATCCAGAAGATACACCGTCGTTTCGTGGTCAATGACGGCGCCAGCCCCGGTCCAGCCGGTGGATGCAAGCCCTGCCCCCGGCCGTTGCGTTGTTTTTTCACCACGAAGTCACGAAGGCACGAAGAGAGCGTCGCGGCCGCATCGCTTCGCGTTCCATCACCGCCTTGATAAATCTATTGTCCGCTACGCGGACGGAGGGCGGAACGGCGCCACCCGGGAGACCTCTTGGTGCCTTCGTGACTTCGTGGTGAATAACAGCGCAGACCCCAAACGAAGCGCCGGAAATTCATTCCGGACAGAGGGGCTCTTTCGCGGGAATGACGGCCGTGTTTGTGGGAGTTCTCTCCTTCGGAACATGAAAAAAGGCGGCGCCGGGACCCCGGCGCCGCCTTGATTCTGACCCGGTGACGACTAGGTCAGCCGGTTCTTGACGTAAGCGCCTGGGGCGTCCTCGATCGCTTTGAGCTTGCCTGATCCGGGCACCCGCGCCGGGATCTGCTTGCCGGCGAACTTCTCGACCCACTTCTGCCAGTCGGTCCACCACGAACCGGCCTCCTCGGTGGCGCCGGCGATCCAGGCTTCCGGGCTCTTGGGCTTCTTGGTGTTGGTCCAGTAGCAGTACTTGTTGGCGGCGGGCGGGTTGACCACGCCGGCGATGTGGCCGGACGCGGACAGCACGAACTTCACCGGCCCCGACACCTGCTGGGTCAGGGCGTAGGTGCTGGCCCACGGCGCGATGTGGTCCTCGCGGGTGGCCAGCATGTAGATCGGCGTCTTGATGGAGGTGAGGTCAATCTTGACCCCGTCCAGCTCGATGCCGCCCGGCTCGATCAGCTTGTTCTCCTGGTACATCTTGCGCAGGTAGAAGCTGTGCATGGCGGCGGGCATGCGGGTGGAATCCGAGTTCCAGTACAGCAGGTCGAACGGGAACGGGTCCTTGCCCAGCAGGTAGTTGTTGACCACGAACGACCAGATCAGGTCGTTGGCGCGCATCATGTTGAAGGTGGTGGCCATGTCGCGGCCGTCGAGATAGCCGTGCAGCGCCATCTTGTCTTCCAGGGCCGCCAACTGCTCCTCGTCGATGAAGACGCCGAGTTCGCCGGGTTCCTTGAAGTCGGTCATGGTGGTGAAGAAGGTCGCCGAGGCGACGCGGTCTTCCTGCTTCTTGGCCGTCAGATAGGCCAGGGTGCAGGCCAGCAGGGTGCCGCCCAGGCAATAGCCGATGACGTCCGTCTGCTTGGAGCCGGTGGCCTTCTCGATGGCGTCGAGCGAGGCCAGGGTGCCTTCGTGCATGTAGTCGACGAAGCCCTTGGCGGCCAAGCTCTCGTCGGGGTTGACCCACGAGATCACGAACACGGTGTGGCCCTGGTCCACCGCCCATTTGATGAACGAGTTCTTGGGGCGCAGGTCGAGGATGTAATACTTGTTGATCCACGGCGGCACGATCAGCAGCGGCCGCTCGAAGGTCTGCTCGGTGGTGGGCGTGTACTGCAACAGCTGGATCAGATCGTTCTGAAAGACCACCTTGCCCGGGGTGACGGCGATGTTCTCGCCCACCTTGAAGGCGTCGTAGTCGGTCATCTTGATCGACAGGTTACCTTTGCCCCGCTCCAGGTCGTCCAGCAAGTTGTTGAGGCCCTTGAGCAGGTTCTCGCCGCGCGACTCGACGGTGGCGCGCAGCACCTCGGGATTGGTCATGACGAAGTTCGACGGCGCCATGGCGTCGACGAACTGGCGAGTGTAGAAGTCCACCTTCTTGGCGGTGTGGTCGTCGAGGCCTTCCACATCCTTCACCACGCCCTGCATCCAGCGCGCCGACAGCAGGTAGGACTGCTTGATGAAGTCGAAGATCTCGTTGTCGTCCCACATCTCGTCCTTGAAGCGGCGGTCAGCCGGATCCGGCTTGGCCACCGGCTCGGGAGCCTCGCCCATCATGCGCCGGGCGGTGTTCTGCCACAGCGTCATGTAGTCCTGCCACAGGTTGAGATGAGCCTCGACCATCTTGGCCGGATCGCTCATCAGCTTCGCCGTCATTTCCATGAAGGCGTTGCCGATATTGAGTGGATCGGCGGACCCGAACTTGGGGTCCGATGCCTGGCGCGTCAGGAAGTCGCTGACGACTCGCTGGCTGCGCTCGGCGATGCTGGTCATCGCTTTCGAGAGTTCCGCCGGATCAATCATCTTGTGATCCGCGCCCGTCTGTTCGGCCATAAGTACCCCTCATTAGGGTGCATCCAGAGTGCAACCTCAACAGACGGCTCGCCGTCTCGCCGAGGTCCCGGCCAGAAGAGGGAGGTGCACCCCAGCCCCCCTTCTAGCCCTTGCCATAGTCCTATATACTTTCGTTCCATGGCCTGATAAACGTGAACTTGCCGTAAAAGTCGGTCTGATCAAAACATATTCTCGATACCGGGGGCTGCAGTTCGTCCATGTTCGATTGCATCGAGGCTTGGCGCCAACGTAACGAGCGGCGCGCACTAACTGTCGGAAAAAGCGTAGTGGCCGCCGCGTTGATCGCCGGTTGCTCGTGGGTGCCCGACGCCATGAACCCTGTTGAGTGGTACAAGGGGGTCGCAGGGTCAATCAGTAGTGATGAACATCCGGAGATCGCGGCACCGCGTCGGCCGGAGGGAACCTTCCCCAACGTCAACCAGACGCCCGATTCGGACCGCAAACAGGCTCCGAATGGCCTGGCGGCCGATCATGAAAATTCCAAGTACGCGCAACCCGCGCGTCGCGAACCGACCCCGACGAAGCAATTGGCGAAGCGTCCGCCGCCGGTTCAGCCGCAGACCCAGGTCGCCCAAGCCCCGGCCCCCGCCGCGCCGGGGGCTGCTCCCGACGCCGCGGCGCAGGGTGGCAAGGGCAGCTACCAGCCGTCGCTGGACCGTCGCATGCAGACCGCCCGCGATGACGGCCCCTCGGCACCGCCCCGGGTCGCCCCCGGCGGCCCGCCCGCCCGCGCCGACGTGCCCGACTCCATCCCCACCCGCCGTACCGTGCTGTCCGAGCATTATCAGCGCCGTCTGGCCGAGTCGGCCTCGGCCACCAACAAGAATGATCCCTTCGCCACCATTCCCCCGGCCCGGCCGGAATCCTCCTACAACCAGCCGGCCTCCGCCTATGCGGTTCCCGCCAACGCCCCGGTCGGCTACGGTCGCGCCAATTATGCCGGCGGCTATGGCGACGCCGCCCCGGATCTGGTGCCGCCGCGCGGCGTCAAAGGCGTGCGGGGAGCCAAGGGGGCCGTCATCCCGTCCGCTCCCGCCGCCGCCTTCCAGGTGGCCAACGTCCAGTTCGGCGGCAATGGCGGCCTGACCGCCGCCGACCATGCCGCGCTCAAGGACGTGGCCGCCTTGCAACGCCAGACCGGCGGCGTGATCCGCATCGTCGGCCTCGCTCCCTCGGGTCCCGTCTCCTTCGCCGACGGGGACGACACCGAGGTCGCCACCCGGCGGGCCAACGCCGTCGCCAAGGTCCTCACCCATCTGGGTGTTCCGGCCCGCAAGCTGCTGGTCGCCGCCGACCCTTCGGGCGGGGGCTACGACGACGGCGGCGCCCGGGTCTCCATCGAGTACTGACCTTCCGGCGGAGCCGGCTCGGCCCGGCTCCGCCCAAAAACCTGTCGATTCTTGGCCGGTGGCGCGTTAATGATTGCCAATCCTTTTCGCCCCCAAACCCGTCCCATCGGCTAGGCTCCAGACATGACCCCGGACCAGGACTTCCACCGGATCAAGCGCCTTCCCCCTTACGTGTTCGCGGAAGTGAACGCCATGAAGGCGCGTGCCCGCGCCGCCGGCGAGGACATCATCGACTTCGGCATGGGCAACCCCGACCAGCCGACCCCGGAGCATATCGTCGAGAAGCTGGTGGAGGCGGCGCGCAACCCGCGCGCCCACCGCTATTCCATGAGCCGCGGCATCCCCGGCCTGCGCAAGGCGCTGTCGGCCTATTACCAGCGCCGCTTCAACGTGGAGATCGACCCGGAGAGCGAGGCCATCGTCACCCTGGGCTCCAAGGAGGGGCTGGCCAACCTGGCCAACGCCATCACCAGCCCCGGCGACATCGTGCTGGTGCCCAATCCCAGCTATCCCATCCATCCCTACGGCTTCATCATCGCCGGCGGCTCGTGCCGCTTCGTGCCGGTGACCCCCGACGCCGAATTCCTGCGCGCGCTGGACCGCGCCGTGCGCCATTCGGTGCCCAAGCCCATCGCCCTGGTGCTGAACTATCCCAGCAACCCCACGGCGCTGCTGGCCGACCTGGACTTCTACGGCCAGGTGGTGGACTTCTGCCGCCACCACGGCATCTGGATCCTGTCCGACCTGGCCTATTCCGAGATCTATTTCGACGTGACGCCGCCGCCCTCCATCCTGGAGATCCCTGGCGCCAAGGAAATTGCGGTGGAGTTCACCTCCATGAGCAAGACCTACAACATGCCGGGCTGGCGCATCGGCTTCGCCGCCGGCAACAAGAAGCTGATCGCGGCGCTGAGCCGGATCAAAAGCTACCTCGACTACGGCGCCTTCACCCCCATTCAGGTGGCGGCCGCCTTCGCGCTGAACGGTCCTCAGGACTGCGTCGACGAGATCCGCGCCCTGTACAAGGATCGCCGCGACGTCCTGATCGAGGGCCTGCACGCCGCCGGCTGGAACGTCCCCAGCCCGCCGGCCACCATGTTCGCCTGGGCGCCGATCCCGCCGGCCTTCGCCCATCTGGGCTCGCTGGAGTTCTCCAAGCTGCTGATGCGGGAAGCCCAGGTGGCGGTGGCGCCCGGCATCGGCTTCGGTGAATACGGCGACGGCTATGTCCGCATCGGGCTGGTGGAAAACCGCCACCGCACCCGACAGGCGGTTCGCAACATCAAGACCTTCCTCGGCAACTACGACAAGGTGCTCGAGGCTTCCGAGAAACAGCGCGTGAGGACTGAATGAGCGAGCAAAGCGAGCGCGGGAGCGTTGAGCGACCCGGAGCGCAGCGGAGGAGCCAAGGGGCCGCGAGGCCCCGCCCGGCGCTTGAGGGACATAAACAATGAGCAAATCGCCTTTGAAAATCGCCATCGCCGGTCTGGGCACTGTCGGCGGCGGCACCGTCCAACTGCTGCATGACCAGGCCGCGCTGCTGGCCGCCCGCGCCGGCCGCCCGCTGGCGCTGGTGGGCGCCGCCGCCCTGGTCCAGCCGACCGAGCTGCCGCTGGACGGCGTGCCGTTCTTCACCGACGCCCGCGTCATGGCGCGCGACTGCGATTACGACGTGCTGGTGGAACTGATCGGCGGCGCCGACGGCATCGCGCTCGACGTGGTCAAGACCGCCTTGGGGCGCGGCCGTTCCGTCGTTACCGCCAACAAGGCGATGATCGCCCATCACGGCATGGATTTGGCGCGGCTGGCGGAGTCCACCGGGGCCAACATCGGCTTCGAGGCGTCGGTAGGCGGCGGTATCCCCATCATCAAGTCGCTGCGGGAAGGTCTGGCCGGCAACCACGTCACCAAGGTGATGGGCATCCTCAACGGCACCTGCAACTACATCCTGAGCACCATGCGCGAGAGCGGGCGCGATTTCGCCGACGTGCTGGCCGAGGCGCAGGCGCTGGGTTACGCCGAAGCCGACCCCACCTTCGACATCGACGGCATCGACACCGCCCACAAGCTGGCGATCCTGGCCAGCCTCGCCTTCGCCATGCCCATCAACCTGGACGGCGTCGCCTGTGAGGGCATCCGTCACGTCTCGGCGCTGGACATCCGCTATGCCGACGAGCTGGGCTATCGCATCAAGCTGCTGGGCGTCGC
Organism: uncultured Magnetospirillum sp.; assembly: GCF_903853455.1. Taxonomy (GTDB): domain Bacteria; phylum Pseudomonadota; class Alphaproteobacteria; order Rhodospirillales; family Magnetospirillaceae; genus Phaeospirillum. The sequence goes on along the minus strand of NZ_CAINTR010000062.1, from coordinate 3,742 downwards.
CGCGCTAGCCGACGGCAAGGTCGAGGCGCGGGTCTATCCCGCCATGGTGCCGCTGGCCTTCCCGCTGGCCCATGTCAACGGCCCGTTCAACGCCATCGTCACCGAGGGCGATTTCGTCGGCCGCACCGTGCTGGAAGGCCGGGGCGCCGGGGCGCGCCCGACCGCCTCGGCGGTGGTGGCCGACCTGATGGACCTGGCCTGCGGCCGGGCGATGCCCATGTTCGGGGTGGCGGTGGACCGGTTGACGCCGCTGCCGGCGGCGCCGGCCGAGGCCCATCGCAGCGCCTTCTACATCCGTCTGATGGTCAAGGACCAGCCGGGCGTGTTCGCCGAGATCGCCGCCGCGCTGCGCGACGAAAAGGTGTCCATGGAGCAGATCATCCAGCGCGGCCGCGCCCCGGAAGAGACGGTGCCGGTGGTGATGACCGTGCACGAGACCGACGAAGCCTCCATGCTGAGGGCGGTCGGCCGCATCCGGACGCTGGCGGCGGTGGCGGACCTCCAGTTGATCCGTATCGAGAGCCTTTAAGGGTTACGGCCATGTCCGATCACACCATCACCCCCCCGATCCTGGATCGCAACCTGGCCCTTGAAGTGGTGCGGGTCACCGAGGCCAGCGCCCTGGCGGCGGCCCGCCATGCCGGACGCGGCGACGAAAAGAGCGCGGACGAGGCCGCCTGCGGCGCCATGCGCAGCGCCCTCAACCGTCTGGCCATGACCGGCGTCATCGTCAACGGCGAGGGCGACGACGTGGGCCAGCCGCTGCATACCGGCGAGAAGGTCGGCAACGGCAAGGGGCCGAAGGTCGATATCGTGCTGACCGCGCTGGAGGGCCGCTCCATCTGCGCCCGGGGGGCTCACAACGCCCTGTCGGTGGTGGCCATGACCGAGGAGGGCTCGTTCCTCAAGGTGCCGCAGCACTCCTACATGGAAAAGATCGCGGTCGGCGCCGAGGTGCCTGCCGGGGTGATCGACCTCGACGCCTCGCCTGAAGAGAATCTGGCCCGCATCGCCGAGGCCAAGGGTCGCGCCATCGCCGAGCTGACCATCAGCGTGCTCGACCGTCCCCGCCACGCCGACCTGATCGAGCGCCTCTACGCCGCCGGGGCGCGGGTGATGCTGTTCGACGACGGCGACGTCTCCGGGGCCATCGCCGCCGGCCTGCCGGGCAGCGGTATCGACGCCTATATGGGCTCGGGCGGCGCCGCCCAGGGCGTGCTTGCCGCCGCCGGCCTCAAATGCCTGGGCGCCCGCATGCAATGTCGCCTGCTGGTCCGCTCCGAGCAGGACCACCAGGCAGCGCGCCGCGCCGGCATCGAAGATCCCAAGCGCAAATGGGACATCGACGAAATGGTCAAGGGCGAGGTGATGTTCGCCGCCACCGGCATCACCGACGGTCATGTGCTGAAGGGGGCGCGGCTGCTGCCCAACCATCGCGCCATCAGCCACTCGCTGGTGATGCGCTCGGTGACCGGCACCATCCGCTATCTCACCGTTCACCACGATCTTGAGCGGAGCCCGGTTCTGTCATGAGCTTCCTGGGGGTCGAACGCTCGCTGACCGGACGGCGCTGGCTGTCGCGGGCCGGTGACGAGCGTCTGGCCCTGGCCCTGTCCCAGCGTCTGGCCCTGCCCGAGATGGTCGGCCGGGTGCTGGCGGCGCGCGGCATCGGCCTGGACGAGGCCCCGTCCTTCCTCAATCCCACCCTGCGCGACCTGCTGCCCGACCCCAGCCATCTCAAGGACATGGACAAGGCGGTGGAACGGCTGGTCCGCGCCGTCACCACCGGCGAGACCATCGGCATCTTTGGCGACTACGACGTGGACGGCGCCACCTCCTCGGCGCTGTTGCGCAACGTCCTCCACGCCGTCGGCGCCAAGGTGCGGGTCTACATCCCCGACCGGGTGGTGGAGGGCTACGGCCCCAACGCCCCCGCTCTGCTGCGCCTCCAGGCGGAAGGCGCCGGGGTGGTGGTGACGGTGGATTGCGGCGCCACCGCCCATGACGCCCTGGCGGCGGCGGCGGCGGCGGGGCTCGACATGATCGTGGTCGATCACCATGTGGGCGAGGCGGCGCTGCCGCCGGCCCTGGCGGTGATCAACCCCAACCGCCTGGACGAGACCAGCCCCCACGGCCATCTGGCGGCGGTGGGCGTGGCTTTCCTGCTGGCGGTGGGGCTCAATCGCGGTTTGAAGAATGCGGGGTGGTACGACACCCGGAAGGCCCCCGACCTGCTGCGCTGGCTCGACCTGGTGGCGCTGGGCACCGTCTGCGACGTGGTGCCGCTGATCGGGGTCAACCGGGCGCTGGTGACCCAGGGGCTGAAGGTGATGGCGCGGCGCCACAATATCGGCCTCGCCGCCTTGGGCGACGTCGCCGGCATCACCGAGACTCCGGGCGCCTATCACCTCGGCTATGTGCTGGGGCCGCGGGTCAACGCCGGCGGCCGGGTCGGCGAGGCCGAGCTGGGCACGCGGCTGCTGTCCACCGACGACGCGGCCGAGGCCGCCGACATCGCCCGCCAGTTGGGCGGCTACAACAAGGATCGCCAGGAGATCGAGGCGGCGGTGCTGCTGGACGCCATCGAGCAGGTGGAAGGCCGTCCCGACGACGGGCTGCCGTTGCTGCTGGCGGCGGGCGAGGGCTGGCACCAAGGGGTGATCGGCATCGTCGCCGGCCGGCTGAAGGAGCGCTATGGCCGCGCGGCTCTCGTGGTGGCGCTGGACGGCGATACCGGCAAGGGGTCGGGCCGCTCGGTCACCGGCCTCGACCTGGGGGCGGCGATCATCGCGGCGCGTCAGGCGGGGCTGCTCACGGCCGGCGGCGGTCATGCCATGGCGGCGGGCTTCACCGTGGCCCGCGACAAGCTGGCCGAATTCCACGCCTTCGTCGCCGACCGCCTCCAGGCCCAGCTGGACGGCGAGCTGGTGCCGCTGCTGGAGCTGGACGGAGCGCTGGATGCCGGCGCCGCGTCGGTGGAACTGGTGGAGACCCTGGCCCAGGTGGGGCCGTTCGGCTCGGGCAATCCCGAACCCCGCTTCGCCATCGCCGCCGCCCGCATCGTCAAGGCCGACGTGGTGGGGTCGGGCCATGTGCGCCTGATGCTGGCCGGAGCCGGCGGCAAGCGCCTCAAGGCCATCGCCTTCCGCGCCGCCGACAGCGAGATGGGCCATGCCCTGCTGTCGTCGCAGGGCGCCGCCTTCCACCTAGCGGGATGCTTGCGCGCCGACACCTGGCAGGGCGCCACCAGCGTGCAATTGGTGGTCGATGACGCCGCTTTCGCCCGTTGAATCCGATTGCGACAAAGCGTCCTTGATTTTCCCCGCCAAGGCGGCTATCTAGTCGCCCTCGCCTCGCGCCGTCCCCATCGTCTAGAGGCCTAGGACACCGCCCTTTCACGGCGGCGACGCGGGTTCGAATCCCGCTGGGGACGCCACGCGATTTTTCCCAATGAATTCAATGACTTAGCGGAAAATATTTTTCCGTTTACACACAGATCTTACACACAGTTTCCTGGCCTCCGGTTCAGTTGGGCCACCAACGGCTCGCCTGCGGCTCCCCGGGCTAAGAGAGAATGAATGCGGAGCAACGCGGCTTCGCCATGGTTGGACCACACGCGTCCGCCCATCCCCAAAGCAAGAGGAGCCGGCAGAGCCGTCTCCGCCGAGGAGGAATGATGGATGGGGCCGATCTCACCATGGTGTTGCCCAACGCCGCATTGTCACGGGGCATGGCCCGTGAC
>NZ_CAINTR010000061.1 GCF_903853455.1 uncultured Magnetospirillum sp. | reverse complement strand
GTGCGGCAAAGGTCCTCGACATACGCCTCAAATCGCGATTCACTATCGCCAGCCATTCCATGGAGCCCCATGCTCACCCCCCTATTGAGCAGACCGAATCTCCATTGATACCACGATGGCTTGCTTTATGACACAGTAGAATTAGGCCGTGACGCGCGCAAGGCGGTCTGATCTCGAGAGAATTGGGCCAGGGTGATGCTTCACAGGCGATTCTCACCTTATGCCCAAATTTCTCACCTTATGGCTAAACCTACAAAACCCTCACACATCCAGATCGGTGGCGAATTTGGCCCGTTCCTGGATGAACTGGAAGCGCAGTTCCGGCTTGCGGCCCATCAGGCTTTCCACCAGCCGGGCGACCTCCTTGGCCTCCTCGTGGTCCTCCTCGGTGCGGCCCGAGGGGATGGTGACCCGCAGCAGGACGCGCTTGCTGGGGTCCATGGTGGTTTCCTTGAGCTGGGCCGGCGGCATTTCGCCCAGGCCCTTGAAGCGGCTGATCTCCACGTTCTTCTTGTTGGCGAACACGGTCTTCAGCAGTTCTTCCTTGTGGGCGTCGTCGCGGCCATAGACCACGGTCTGGCCGTGGGACAGGCGGTACAAGGGCGGCAGCGCCAGATACAGGTGGCCGTTGCGGATCAGGTCGGGCATTTCCTGATAGAAGAAGGTCATCAGCAGCGAGGCGATATGGGCGCCGTCCACGTCGGCGTCGGTCATGATGATGATCTTCTCGTAGCGCAGCTTGTCGTCGTCGTAGGACTCGCGGAAGCCGCAGCCCAGCGCCTCCATCAGGTCCTTCAGCTCCTGATTCTGCCGCAGCTTGTCCACCGAGGCCGAGGCGACGTTGAGGATCTTGCCCCGCAGCGGCAGGATGGCTTGGGTCTCGCGGTTGCGGCCGGACTTGGCCGAGCCGCCGGCGGAGTCGCCCTCCACCAGGAACAGTTCGGTGCCGACATTGAGCGAGCGTGAGCAGTCGGCCAGTTTGCCGGGCAGCCGCAGGCGCTTGGTCGGCGTCTTGCGGTTCATTTCCTTGGCCTGACGGCGGCGCAGGCGGTCCTCGGCCCGATCGACCAGCTTGCCCAGAAGCGCGGCGGCCGAGGCCTTGTCGCCCGACAGCCAGTGGTCGAAGCGGTCCTTGATCGCGTTTTCCACCAGCCTGGTGGCTTCGGGCGAGGCGAGCTTTTCCTTGGTCTGGCCCTGGAACTGCGGGTCGCGCATGAACAGGCTGACCATGATGCAGGCGCCGACCATCACATCCTCGGCGGTGATCTGGGCCGCCTTCTTGTTGTTGGCCATGTCGCCATAGGCGCGCAGGCCACGGGTCAGCGCGTTCCTGAATCCGGCTTCGTGGGTGCCGCCCTCGGGAGTCGGCACGGTGTTGCAGTAGGTGTTGACGAAGCCGTCCTCGTCGTCGTCCGGCCAGGCCACCGCCCATTCCACCTGGCCCATGTCGTCGGCCAGCGGCGCGATGCCCTGGAATTCGTCGCGGGTGATCAGCGGCCGGTCCTTGAGCACGGCGCGCAAGAAATCGGTCAGGCCGCCGGGGAAGTGCAGGGTTTCCTCGGCCGGGAACTCGTCGCCTTCCTTCAGCAGCAGCGGATCGCATTTCCAGCGGATCTGCACGCCCCGGAACAGATAGGCCTTGGAGCGGGCCAGCCGGTACAGCGGGCCGGGGCGCAGATGGGCGCGCTCGCCGAAGATCTGGGGATCGGGATGGAACATCACCGTGGTGCCGCGCCGGTTCTGCACCGCGCCGACCTTCTCCAGCGGTCCCAGGGCCAAGCCGCGCGAGAAGCTTTGGGTGTACAGGGTCCGCTCGCGCGCCACCTCCACCACCAGCTTGTCCGACAGGGCGTTGACCACCGAGATGCCGACGCCGTGCAGGCCGCCCGACACCTTGTAGGCGTCGCCACCGAACTTGCCGCCCGAGTGCAGGGTGGTGAGAATCACCTCCAGCGCGCTCTTGTCGGGAAACTTGGGGTGCGGGTCGATGGGAATGCCACGGCCGTTGTCGCGCACGGTGCAGATTCCGTCCACCGCCAGCTCCAGCTCGATCCAGCTGGCATGGCCGGCGACGGCCTCGTCCATGGCGTTGTCGAGCACCTCGGCCACCAGATGGTGCAGGGCGCGGTCGTCGGTGCCGCCGATATACATACCGGGGCGACGGCGGACGGGCTCGAGGCCTTCGAGAACCTCGATGTCCTTGGCGGAGTATTCGGCGCCCTTGGGGGCAAGCTGCTGGAAGAGATCAGACATGGCGGCCATTATAGAAAGGCGTTGGCGGCGCGCAAGCGCATGCTGTAGCGTTCCCACAGTTAACCACAACATATTGTTAAAGCCGGAGACACGCCCTTGACCGAGAGTATCGAGATCAGCAGCGCCCCACGGGGGCGGTTGTCGACCCGGGCCATCGCCATGCCGGCCGACACCAATCCGTTCGGCCATGTGTTCGGCGGCTGGCTGCTCAGTCAGATGGATCTGGCCGGTGGCACCCACGCCTATCGCCGCGCCAAGGGCCATTGCCCCACCGTGGCGGTGGAGGGGATGGAGTTTCACCAGCCGGTCTATGTGGGCGACGAGGTCAGCTGCTACACCGAGATCACCCGGGTGGGGCGGACCTCCATCGCCATTCAGGTCCAGGCCTGGGTGCGCCGCCACGGCGGCAGCGACGCCCTGGTCAAGGTGACCAGCGCGACCTTCACCTATGTGGCCATCGGCCCGGACGGCAAGAAACGCCAGGTTCCGCCGGAAGGGTGAGACCGTGCGTTTGTCATCCTTCGAGACGGCCCTTCGGGCCTCCTCAGGATGAGGACGATAAGGAACCTCATCTTGAGGAGCGAAGCGTCTCGAAAGATGACCGCCCCAAAACGGCGGAAGCCGGCGAGAGTTGGGGACTCGCCGGCTTCACCTTGGGAGGGCCAATCCGATAGGGTGACTCCGACGAGGGCGCGAAGGAATCGTATCGGCTCGGTTGACCTGACGCTAACGCCCGAAGCTTACGGCAAGCTTACGGCCGGGAAAATTCATTCGGCCGCCTTGACCGCCTTGGGCTGATGGACCTTGGGGAGATCCAACTGCTCCCACACGGTTCTGAAGGACTTCACCAGATGCGCCATCATGGCGTCGTCGTGCAGCGGCGTCGGCGTGATGCGCAGGCGCTCGGTGCCGATGGGAACCGTCGGGAAGTTGATCGGCTGGACATAGATGCCGTGGTCGCGCAGCAGCAGGTCGCTGGCTTCCTTGCACAGGGCGGCGTTGCCCACCATCACCGGCACGATATGGCTGACCGAGGGCATTACCGGAATGCCCTTCTCGATCAGCAGGCGTTTGCAGGTGGCGGCGCGCTCCTGGTGCTTGTCGCGCATCTCGGGATGGGCGCGGAGGTACCGGATGCTGGCCAGGGCGGCGGCGGCCACCGCCGGCGGCATGGACGACGAGAAGATGAAGCCGGGGCCGAAGCTGCGCACATAATCGACGCAGGACGCGCTGGCGGCGATGTAGCCGCCGACCACGCCGAGGGCCTTGGCCAGCGTGCCCTGGATGATGGTGATGCGGTCGCGCACGCCGTCGCGCTCGGCCACGCCCGACCCTTGGGCGCCGTACATGCCGACGGCATGGACCTCGTCCAGATAGGTCATGGCGTTGTGGGCTTCGGCCACGTCGCACAATTCGGCCAGGGGGGCGATGTCGCCATCCATGGAATAGACCGATTCGAAGGCCACCAGCTTGGGGGTCTCCTTGGGATAGGCCGACAGCAACTGGTCGAGATTTTCCGGGTCGTTGTGACGGAAGACATGCTTGGCCGAGCGGCCGTGGCGGATGCCCTCGATCATGGAATTGTGGTTGAGCTCGTCGGAGAACACGACGCAGCCGGGAATGCTGGCGCCCAGGGTGGACAGCGCCGTCTGGTTGGCCACATAGCCCGAGGTGAACAGCAGCGCCGCTTCCTTGCCGTTGAAGTCGGCCAGCTCTTCCTCCAGCAGCACATGGTAGTGGTTGGTGCCGGAGATGTTGCGGGTGCCGCCGGCGCCGGCGCCGCAACGGTCCAGCGCCTCATGGGCGGCGGCAATCACGTCGGGGTGCTGGCCCATGCCGAGATAATCGTTGGAGCACCACACCACCACTTCGTAGGTCTTGCCGTCGCGATAGTTGGTGGCGATGGGAAAGCGGCCACGCTGGCGTTCGAGATCGGCAAAAACGCGATAGCGCCCTTCGCTTTTCAGTTCGGCGATGCGCTTGGTGAAGTAATGCTCGTAATCCATCCGGTCCTCCCTCCGTCCCGCCGCTGCGGTCCGATTTCGGGCGATCCTAGAGGATGCAAAAGGCCGGGTGCAAGTGTACTCGGTGTAATCCTGTAGGGACTTGGCATTTTGGCCGGGCTCAGCCCAACGCGCCCTGAGCTTCGTCAAGCGCTCGGCCAAAGCGTTCCAGCAGCTCGCCGATTTCCCCGGCCGAGATGACCAGGGGCGGCGAAAAGGCGATGGTGTCGCCCATGGCGCGCAGGATGACGCCATGTCCTTGCGCCTTGGCCACCACCATGGCGCCGACCGCCAGCTTGGGGTCGAACGGCGTCTTGGCCGCCTTGTCGGCCACCAGTTCCGCCGCGCCGATCAGGCCGATTCCCCGCACTTCGCCCACCAGGGGGTGGTCGCGGAAACCGGCGAGGCCCTGCTGCAACACCGGCGCGACCGTGGCCACCTGGGCCAGGATGTCGCGCTCCTCGTAGATCTTCAGCGTTTCCACCGCCACCGCCGCCGAGACCGGGTGGCCGCCATAGGTGTAGCCGTGGCCGAACACGCCGATGCGCCCGGATTCCTCGGCGACGGGGCCGTAAACCCGCTCGTTGACCACCAGCGCCGAGATGGGGGCATAGCCCGAGGACAGCCCCTTGGCCAGGGTCATCATGTCGGGGCGGATGCCGAAGGTCTCGGTGCCGAACATGCGGCCGGTGCGGCCGAAGCCGCAGATGACCTCGTCGGCCACCAGCAGCACGTCGTATTTGTCCAGCACCGCCTGGATCTTGGGGAAGTAGCCGGCGGGCGGCACGATGACGCCGCCGGCTCCCATCACCGGCTCGGCGAAGAAGGCGGCGACGGTGTCCGGCCCCTCGGCCAGGATCAGCGCCTCCAGCTCCTCGGCCAGACGGGTGGAGAACTGCTCCTCGCTTTCGCCGGCATGGCCGAAGCGGTAGTGATGGGGGCAGCCGGCCCGCAGCACGCCGGGGATGGGCAGGTCGAAGCTGCGCTGGTTGTTGACCAGCCCGGTCAGCGAGGCGGTCGCCACGGTGACGCCGTGATAGGCCTTGTCGCGGGCGATGATCTTCTTCTTGTTGGGCTGTCCCATTGCGTTGGCGCGGTAGTGGATCAGCTTGATGGCGGTGTCGTTGGCCTCCGAGCCCGATCCGGCCAGGAACACCTTGGACATGGGCACCGGCACCAGCCCCAGCAGCCGGTCACACAGCTCCACCGCCGGGTCGTGGGTCTTGTGGCTGAACAGGTGGTAGAACGGCAGCTTGCGCATCTGGGCGCTCGCGGCCTCCACCAGCCGCTCCTCGCCCCAGCCCAGCGAGGTGCACCACAGCCCGGCCAGCCCCTCGATATAATCGTGCCCTTGCTCGTCGAACACCCGCACCCCCTTGCCATGGGTGATCACCAGCGGCCCCACCTCCCGGTGGCGGATCAGGTTGGTGTAGGGGTGCAGCACCGAATCGACGTCGCGCTCGGCGGTGGTGCGGTTGCTGTGACGCGGATCCATGGGGCCTCCCGGGGGGTATGGTGAATGCCGGCAGCATAGACCCGGGAGGGGAGGGGAGGGCAAGGGGGAAGGGGGGGGCTATCCTTATTCGCGAGAGCTAAGGCGCTCGATAAGATGAAGTAGCTTTCCCGCCAATGGCAAGGCCTTGTAACTGAGCAAATCTCCGTCTCGTTCCACTCGCTTTGCGAATTCCGGAACCTCTTTGAGGGCCCGATTCGTATTGTATTTTGCAACGTGAAAGCCAAGCGCTTTCGTCTCCTCAGAGATCTCCTCACAGGTGGAGGTGATTCTCAGCTTATTCAGCGCGTAAAGGCTGCGGCTCAGTTCACTTTGCCCAATGTGGCGGTCCGCGTATGGTGTGGTCTTTGCCGATATCCGCCCCATAGCTTCGTCAATTTTTGATTGAAATGCCTCAATATCAGACTCATTTGTTAACATGATATCGGATATGTCTTGATAAACCCTCAAAAGACCGAATTTGAGCTGTTCATTGTCTTGATCTTGAAATTCCTTGAATGTCTTAACATCACTATCACGGGCTCGGCGGATATGTCTTTCAAATCTAATTCTATCATCTGCAGATATTGATATGATGATTGTTCGCGGCACAGATTCGACGATGTGCTGCGCTTCCTCAACCGTTCGCAGTCCCGTTATGACGTACATCTTATCATTAAATCCGTCAATGTAGTCAACTATCTGTCTTGCAACAATATCCATACCTTCCTTTTTCAGGAATGATATCGCAGATTTCCCGCCAGATATTTCTCTATTTTTGTCATCAGCAATTGATCTAAGAACACTACTCGCCTCAAATACACGCGCATTGTGGACCTGTGTCATGTAGTCGCCAAATGTGCTCTTTCCAGCACATTTGTTGCCGATAACGAGTATGCAAAGCCGGTCATCACCGAGCAATGGGAGTTGGACATTTTGCTTTTTCCGCCTCTCTCTTGTGTGGTAGTGCTGGGGCTTTAGGTTTAGTCCAGCATTTAGTTCGTCAATTCGGGAGATAAGTCCAATGATTGACTTTGCCCGAAAGTCGTAATCTAGAGACTCCTCAAACTCCATTTCGCCCAGACGCTTATGTGACCCATCTGGGATAAACCAGCCGTTGAAGGTCTCTGGCGTTAACCATGGGTACTGAACCGACGGTTCAAATATTGGAGGTGTATTTGCGATAGTCCCACTTGTCTCTGCATGTACAAAAATAGGTTTAGACAGCGTCGGAACAAATAGTCCAATATCTGATTTAACAGTGGCCCGTCTGCCAATGCCGCGCGCGTTAAGATCCATATCGACTTCTTGGAATGTCACATCGGAAAACCATTCCTTCACCCTGACGCCGGGGTAGTCTCCCTCATCACTGAGCGCGTCTATTCTCAGAGATGTGTCTTCAACGAAGAATATGGAGTTCAGGCCAAAATCCTCATGCACCTGCCTGATCGCGCGCTCAAGCAGCGTATTGGTTCCGCTATCATATACTTCATCATAGGGCTCCTTGTGACTTCTATAGTAGTCAAGGGCGTACCCATATCTTCCAAATATAAGCCGTGCTTGAAGCAGTTTGTGTAGATTTGACGTATAGAAAAATACGCGGGCGGTTCTGTTGAAATTAAACACATCTCGGTATGATGGGCGAAGAACCATTATTTCACTCCGCGAATCCGGTATTTCTACCGGAAAACGTTCCAACAAATGTTGCGGAAAGATCGTGCGATATGCGGCGTAGCATGTTTGCTGACTCGGCATCGCGAGCCTCATGAATGGCATATATCATTGGCCCCATGCTACTCATCCCTACAGCAATCCGCTCGTGATTGGCGAGACTAGCCAATAGCTGGGCCACGGCTAGGGGCTGGTTGGCAATCTCGCGCCGTTTAAAGCCATTGTTGCAAACTTCGGCCAGCCCGACATGAAGCAGTCGGATATCTGCCTCCAAAAAGGCTGGAATGATGGAATGGTAGACTGCTGCCAGAACCCTCAGAACCTCATTGCCCTCGACGGGGGTATTCTGTTCGAAGAAGCTAACCTCGTCATTTCCGTGTGGATGGATTCCGCTCGCGAGAATCAGCGATATGCGCCACTGGCTCGGAAATATAATTTGACTTACAAGAGGTGGAATTATCCGGGGGCTAGAACAGCTTGAAGGACGATAGGGCCCTCCGTCTCTTGGGTGCCCAGCATCGACAATCACACCACCTTTGAAATAGGCGTGCACGCCTACCCCAGATGCGCCGCCTCTGCCGCTCAATATCTGAATATCCTGCTCCGAGCAGTTGATGCCGCAGGCCTTTGCCATTAGCGTGGCAGCTCCCAAAAGCAAGGCTGTCTTTGATCCCAAGCCAACGTGCTTTGGTGTTCGGGAGAGCATCGTGATCTTCGGTGCATTGCGTCCAAATCGGCCTGAAAACGTCCTTGCTAGCGCATCAATGGCCGCCGCATCTTCTCTATCGGTGGGTTCGGTCGCAGGTCCAGAGGGGCATGCAGTCAGTTCAGTACACAGCCCGTCTATTGAAAATCCGATTCCTCCAAACTTTCGGGGCGTCACGCCCGCAAGATCAATTAGGCTTATATGCAGGGTTGTTCAGTTCTCCTCATGCTGCCCTGTAGCCCATCGCGTGAAGCGGGTTCAGGGCATTGATGTAGAGTTCCCGGCTGATGTTGACGGTGCCGTTGGCCCGCATGATGTTGATGGCGAAGGATCGGAACCGGG
>NZ_CAINTR010000060.1 GCF_903853455.1 uncultured Magnetospirillum sp. | reverse complement strand
GGCAAACCTTTGAACAAGCCATGTCCAAGCCCGATGGCACGGCAAGACAGACGCTAGTCCATTACGTTCCCGATATCGGCCCAGACCATGTGGTGCAAGGCTTTGTTGCTGTAATTTCCGACATCACCGAGATCAAGCAAATCGAAAACGAGTTGCGTCAAGCAAATGCCGAACTGGAAAGCTTGCCTATCCGGTTGACGCAGACACCCCCCAGGGGTAGTTTCTGTCTCCGAGCAGAATCGGTGAGGCGCTTCATGACCGGCATGGACATCCTCCAGCGCGACGATCTGGCTTTTCCCCAATCGCTGCCTGAGTTTCAGCGGCAGTTTCCCAATGATGCTGCGTGTGCTGCTTATCTTGAACTTGCCTGCTGGCCTGACGGCTTTACCTGCCGGTATTGCGCCGCTGTCGGCGTGCCTTTCCGCATCGTTACCCGGCCCGGCGTTCTTGAGTGCCGCTCGTGCCGCCGCCAAACCGGTCTCTTGGTTGGCACGATTATGGAGCGAAGCCATATGCCGCTCAGTGTCTGGTTCTGGGCGGCCTATCTGGTCGCCAGTCAGACACCGGGCATGTCGGCGGCGCAGTTCCAGAGGCAACTCGGCCTGACCCGCTACGAGACGGCCTTCGGCATCCTGCATAAATTGCGTGCCGCCATGGTGCGGCCTGATCAGGACCGGATCGGCGGCACGGCGGGTGAACATGTCGAGGTCGATGAAACCTATGTCGGTGGAAAGACGCGCGGCGAGGGCCGAGGCGTTCACCACAAGACGCTGGTGGCCGCTGCCGTCGAAGTCCGCCACCGGAAGCCGGGAACGGCCCAAGACAAGCGAAAGGATGGCCGCTATGCCGGTCGCATTCGCCTTGCCATCACTCCTGACCGCTCGGCTGGATCGTTGTGTGGATTTGTCGAGAGGGCTGTTATGCCGGGGACCCTGCTCGTCACCGATGACTGGAGCGCCTATGGCAGCCTGAGGGCGCGGGGATACGACCACCACGCAATTCCAGAATGTGGTGATCCCGAGGTCGCCGAGGAGTTCCTGCCGATCTCCCACCTCGTCTTCAGCAATCTGAAGACCTGGCTCAATGGCATCCACCACGGCGTCAGCGCGAAGCATCTGCAAGCCTACCTCAACGAGTTCACGTTCCGCTTCAACAGGCGGTTCTACCCATTCAACGCCTTCCGCTCTCTACTCGGTATCGCAAGCGGTGTGCAGGCTCCGACATACGCCGACCTATATTCCGGCGCTTGGACCCACCCTACAGGTAGTGGGTGTCTGCGTTAACCGGATAGGCAAGCACCAGAGGTTCGTCCATGCCGACGTCAGCAGAAAGGTCAAGGACGAGAGTGCGAACAGGAGAAAGGCTATTTGATATTCGGCAAGGATTGCTGTCTTCAACCGCCGCACATGAATTACGGCAAGTCCAATCAGCGACATTGCTATGGCAGCGCTTTCTTGAATAAGCCGGATGCGAAAATCGGAGGCAACAGCAGATTGTGCCAACCACAATACCGCACCATCGACAGCCAAAAACAAAACAATCCAGGCAAGCCAACGGCGTCTTAGGCTTGCCCAATTATCAGCCGATTCCTGCGGATGACCAAGGCGAGTAATCGAAGCCAATAGCAACCCGCACATTGCCACCCGTGAGGCTGGGCCATACAGGATGAACAGCCAATGGTTCGTGCAATCCTGGCGGGTCAGAATTCCGTGGGGCGCGTAAATGACGGCGAAGCCGAGAAAAGCCAGCGTCATGAACCTCAGGGCCGGTTCTCGGCTGCTGACATAGCAACGCCACGTTATCCAAGCAACAAACAGTGACAGAACAATCGACGTCCCGATCGCGATCTCATGGAACAGGTAGTTTCGGAGCACATCTGGAATCGATTGCTGAAAATATAGATACCCAACGGCTAATGGGGGTATGCATCCGAATGCGATTCGCAACAGAAGTTGGTAAGCATTGACG
>NZ_CAINTR010000059.1 GCF_903853455.1 uncultured Magnetospirillum sp. | reverse complement strand
GTCAGGCTGGAACGGCCCCATGGGGCCGTTTGTCATGCCGCCGCCCGCTGGGGCCGGTCTCCAGTCGGGGCACCGCCCCTCCGTACGTCCGGCCCCAGCGGGCAATCATACCGGCCATCATAGTTGTCGCTCAACCGGCCAAGATAATTGTCGGCGGCGACCCTGCCCGAATATGCCCAACGCCGGGTGACGGTGGAGGTGCAGCGGCTGGCGAGCGAGGTCCACTTCACCGTTCGCGACGAGGGGTCGGGCTTCGACTGGCGCCGCTACATGGACATCGACCCCGCCCGGGCCTTCTCCCCCCATGGCCGCGGCATCGCCATGGCCCAGCGGTTGTGCTTCGACCGGATGATCTATCGGGGGCGCGGCAACGAAGTGGTCTGTACCGTGCGCAGCCCCTGTGCCGCCGCCACCACGATGCCCGTGGTGATGCCGTTCAACATGGGCGACATGTCCGACGACCTGGCCTTGGCGCGGGTCATGCAGAGCGAGCTGCTTCCGTCCGCCGCCATGTTAGCCGAATTGGAGCGCGGCACCGGCTTTCACGTCAGCGGCATGTTTCAGCCCTCAACCGACCTCGGCGGCGACATCTGGGGCGTCGTCCAACTGGACGAACACCGTCTGGCGATCTATCTGGCGGACTTCTCCGGCCACGGCATCACCGCCGCGCTCAACACCTTCCGTCTGGATACGTTGATCGAGCACATGCCGACAGGGCGGGACAAGCCGGCGGAATACCTGGTTCAGATCAACCAGCAAATCACCGGGGTTCTGCCGGTGGGGCATTACTGCGCCATGCTGTACGGCATGGTCGATGCGCGCACGTCGCTGTTCACCTATGCCGCCGCCGCCGCGACGCGGCCGCTGGTGATTGACCTCTCCAGCCGCCGTGTCTGGGAGGGTGACGGCAAGGGGCTTCCGCTCGGCATATCCGAGTCGGCGACCTACGAGGAGCGGCAATTGCCGTTTCCGGCCGGATCCCTTCTCTTCTTGTATTCGGATGCCTTGTCGGAGGCGAGGCCACTGGCCGGCAAGCCGGTGGGCTGTTCCGGCGTCGCCGGGTTGCTGCGCCGGGCGGTGGAAGACGGCGTCGCCCTGGATGCCGCGTCGATCATCGAAGCGATCATGGCGCCGTCGAGCGGCTCGCCCCGGGTGGTGGACGACTTGACGGCGATCTGCTGCCGGCGTTCCGCCCCCCGCTGAACATCCGGCGACGCCTCGCCCCCGTCCCATCCATCCCTGAACCCGACGGTCAAGACCCCGGAAAAAGGGCGACCAGCCCCACCGCCGTCGCCACCGCGACCAGCGAGGCGATGGGTGTCAGGGCGAAAATCAGCCAGCCGAGACGGCGTGGTTCCGGCGTGTTGGTCATCATTCCAATCACCTGCATGACGCTCGCCGCCAGGGTCGCGTACACCAGCACCATCAAGCCGATGGAAATCATTTCCACCGCCGCGTCGTAAAAGGCGGGAATGGCGCGGCCCTTCCCATAGAAATACCCCCCCAGGACGAGGCCCGCCGCCAAACCGAGTTTGACGGCCAGTCCCCATTGGCGGATATGGGGATGGCGGCGCGCCGACAGCCAGCAGCCGAGGACGGCGATCACCAACGCCCCTCCCAGCCACGTCGCCAAATAGATCCCCAGAGCCACATCCATTTCCCTTCTCCTTTTCGCCGCGCCCATCCACTTCCAAACGAAGCCAGGGAAATTTGTCTTCCGCCCGATCAAGGCATCCTTGCCAATATTCCGGCAACATACAACACGACTTTACCAGGCGCCTGACGGCCATGCCAAACAACCCGTCAAACCGAAAGAAACATGACCATCGACATAGGGCGATATTGCCGCCGGAATGCGCACATGAAAGTTTTATATCGGCCGCCGCATTGACATTTGTCATATGTAAGTCAGTGTCGCCGAAACCCTCCCTCTCCTTGTAACAACCCTCCACGCCTAGCTGAATTGCTAGGTCTTGACATGTCGCTTGATCGGATACAGCCCCCCAACCTATTCTAGCAAGAATACATTGATATATTTTAGGTGTAGTGGTGGATGGTGAGAATCAGCAAGAACTGCTGACAAGACGAGAGCGTGAAGTCCTGTTATTGATCGCCCGCGGCGGCAGCAGCAAAGAAATAGCGCGGCACCTTAAGATATCCGTTGGTGGTGCAAACTTTCACATCCTCAACGCCATGAAGAAGCTGGGGGCGACAACCCGTGCCCATGCGGTCGCGGACGCTATCTTCCGTGGATTACTGTCCGCCGATATGGAAGTCGTGTCCCGCGACGACGGCCCGTCATGACGTCCCGTCGGCAGGCGATCACATGGCCCATGGCGAGCAAGGCGGTGTTTCCGTGACGGCGGCGACGGATCCGATTCAATACCGGTTCGAGGACGCGGTCTTTGCCGTGATGATGCGCCGGTTGGAAACCGGGCAGCGAATCGATCTGGTGGTTTCGGGGTATATTGACCGGCTGCCTTTTGACGCCGCGGGGGACAGCCTGCGCGCCGACCTCATCATCTGCGTCGCCGATTGCACCGAGATGGTCAGGCGGATCGCCGACGACGCCGAGACGGCCAAGGGCATTCTCGCCATGGCGCACGCCTCCTGGGGGGCGGTCCGGCATCCTGATCCCGCCGTCGGCAATCGCGACACCACCAGGGTCCAGCGCTGTATCGGCAACATTCGCCGGGCCCTGGCCGCGGCGGTGGCCGAGGGCCGGATCCCAACCAGTCAGTAGCCGGAGACCGCGCAGGATTGCCCCTTCGCCCGCAGCGCCACGCAAAGCTGCTCGGCATCGGCCGGCGGCATCGGCCCGGCCAGCAGGCGGTAGGTGGTGCCGAGATCGGGGATCACCGTCTTCACCGCCTTGAACTCCAGCGGCGCCAGTTCGGGATATTCCTTTTTCAGCGCGTCGACCGCCTTGGCGGTCAGGCTGTCCGAGGCCATGGACAGCAGATGAACCCCGACCGGTCCCTTGCCGTTGGGGGGGATGGCGCCGCCCGGCACGTCGCCCGGCTTGGCGCCGCCGTCCGCTCCCACCGGCCTTTTGCGGAGCGGCTTCTTCTTCTTGGGTGGCGGCGGCGGAGGAGGAGGGGGCGTGTTGGCGAGGACTTGCTCGTCCTGGCCGATGGCCGACAATTCCCGCATCCGCTCGTCCAGGCTGACCAGTCCGAGCCGGGCCAAGGTATCGACGCGGTCGCGTCCGGTCTTGAGGGCCACCGGATCGACGCGGGCGGGAACGGCGCGATCCTTGGGGGATTGGGGCAGCAGGCTCTCCATGAGGAAGTCGCGCTCGGCGGCGGTCTCGGCGGCGATGGCGGCCGGACGCACCGACAGGCGCGCGATCTGGTCGGCGACATCCTGCAACGGCGCCGGGCGTGCCAGACCGGCGGCGGGCGGCGGCGCCGAGTAGGGCAGCAAAGCGCCCAGATTGGCGGTCCGGCGCCCCTCCGCCTCCTCCGGCGTGGCCAGGCCCGCTTCCACCAGGCGGCGCAAGGCGTGGAACCGTTGGGCTTCGGGATCGGCGGCGATGGCCGACGGCGGGGCCAGCGGAACCGCCGGGACGGCCGGCGCCGTGGCGACCGCCGGCGGCGGTGGTGCAGCCGGCCATGATTCGGCCTGCGGCGGATAGCCCCTGACGTCGGCGTCGGTCCCGCAGGCGGCCAATCCGGTCAGTGACGTCAGCACCACCGCCACCCGCAAGCCCCGCATCCCAAACTGCTGCATCAACACCGGCCTCCCGACCCCTCGCCCATGGACAGCGAGGGTAGGCCATGGCCCGGCAAAGTCAACCTCCCGTGCCCGTCGCCGCTGTGCTACCCTGGGGTTTTCGTTCAGCCTGTTGGGGGCTTCCGCCATGACTGTTTCCGAACGCTACGACCCGGTCGCCCGAGCTCTTCACTGGGGCATGGCGGCGACCATCATGGCCCTGTGGGTGGTCGGGCACATGATCGACGCCCTGCCCAAGGGGACGATGCGATCGGAAGTGATCGGCCTCCACAAAGCGATCGGAGTCATCATGCTGGTCCTGGCGGTGGGGCGGCTGGCCTGGCGCGTCGCGCGGCCGCAGCCGCCGCTGCCGGCGACCATGCCGGCCGGCGAGCAACGGCTGGCCAAACTCGGCCATATGGCTCTTTACGCCCTGATGCTGGCCATTCCCGTGGACGGCATCCTGATGTCGCAGAGCGGCGGTCGCGAGGTCGCGGTGTTCGGCTTGACCCTGCCGGTGATGGTGGCCAAGGACGAGGCGTTGCGCGACCTCTTCAGGGCCGGGCACGGCGCCCTCGGCTGGGTGCTGGCGGTGGTTCTGGTCGGGCATGTGCTGGCGGCGTTGCGGCACCACCTCATCCTCAAGGACGAGGTCCTGCGCCGCATGCTGCCCGGCAACCGATAAAGCCGGCTCTAGCGGCGGCTGTGGGCGAAGCGCCGGACCCGCTGGCGCTTACGGCAGGCCACCGACAGGCTGATGCCCATCAATCCGACCGCGATCCAGGCGGGAAGGTCCAGGATCGTGGCCTGGATGCTGTCGATCATCGAACCGCCGGCCTCGGCGGTGTCGAGCGTATGCCCGGCCAGCAGGGTGACCACGTCGGCGGTGATGATTCCGGCGTATTCCGCCGGTCCCAGGGCCAGCACGGCATCCGCCGACGCCATGATGACGGCAAGCCCGATCAACAGCCATCCCAACACACGCCCGAAGACCATGCATTCCCCCCGAAGACACTACTGCTTATTTGACAGGCAGGGACAGGTTTGCGCCGAAGTAATCTGAAATTCAACCGTTTTTCGGTGACGAACAGGAATTTTCGACAGGGGTTGCGTCATGGGGGGGGCTCGTGTATTTTCTCGCCCTTCGCCGACCCCCGTTCTCCGGGCATGTCGGTGTTGCGGAGGGGTGGCCGAGTGGTTGAAGGCGCACGCCTGGAAAGTGTGTATACGGTGTTGAGCCGTATCGAGGGTTCGAATCCCTCCTCCTCCGCCATTACTTTAAAAGAATAGCTTCTCTGACGCATAGAGCCTTGGGCGAAAGCCCAAGGCTCTGCGCCGTTTATGGCCAGTAGCTGTTGACCTTCTGGTCTTGTGGAGGCGCATTCTTAACCAACTTTCTCTTCTCTCCCGCCCTGTTTCTCTGGAAGCTGTTGACTGCCGCCAAACGGTACGGGTTTTAAAGTTGCAAGTAATTCAAGGAGTTGTGACGCCAAAAGCTGTTGACCTTTTCGCTGTTTTTATTGGCGCGGGCTGGAGTCTGGGAGTGGAATGGACGGTCAACAGCCGTCCTGGCCCAGAAAGAGCCATCCGCATCAGGCACGGCCAAGCACCTTCTCCACGCCAGTGTGCAGAATTTTCAAGGAGACTGGCTTCTCGAGAAATAGATCGACTCCCGCAGCATAAGCCGTCTCGGCATTCTTCTCACCGACCATCCCAGTTACCAGAACGATAACCGTTTTCGGATCGATCCCGTCTACACCTGCTCGGATTCGACGGGTGCATTCCAGTCCGTCCATTACATCCATCTGCCAGTCCATGAAGACGATGTCTGCCCCGCCAGCCTGGAGGGCGGAAATGGCCTCGGCACCATTGGCAGCCGAGACGATCTCCGTAATGCCGAGAGCCCCTAAAACCATATGGATCAGTTCTCTCATCTGGGCATTATCCTCGACGATAACAGCGCGCCTGGGCTTAACCTTCATGAAACTGCTCCCTTAGTGCAACGATTTCGGGCAATATGCCGAGAAACATCTCTACGAGCCTTGGTTCGAAGTGCTTGCCGGATTGATCCTTTACCAGGGCAACCGCCTTTTCCAGCGGCCAGGCGTCCTTGTAGGGTCTTGACGAAGTTAGGGCGTCAAACACGTCGCAGATGGCGGCAATACGGGCCTCGATGGGGATATCCTCACCCTTGAGGCCCTGGGGATAGCCGCTGCCATCCCATTTCTCGTGATGGCACAGCGCCACGTTGTGGGCCATCTTGAGTAATTCAGATTTGTGCTCGCCAATAATTTGGGCCCCTATCGAGGCGTGCGTCTCCATAATCTTTCGTTCTTCGGGGTCATGCCGACCGGGCTTGAGTAGAATCTTGTCGGGGATACCAATCTTACCGACATCGTGCATTGGCGTTGCGTTAAGGATCAACTCCGCTCGCGCAGCCGCACTGTCAATTCGGAAATCCTGTTCGCCGGACCGCCCACCGACGGGCACCCCCATCTGGACGGGATTCACGGGCCCTGCCCCTTTTTGTCTGGGCAAGACTTGCAATTCATCGAGCACCCCTATATATCATAATTACCTAATATAAAGGAGCGCGACCATGTCCACCTTCTCCCTCCGCAGGGCCGCTTGGTCGCCCTATGTGGCCGGTGTCGTCATCGGCCTGTTGCAGATCCCGGCATTCCTGCTGATGAATACCGCTCTCGGCGCCTCGTCGTCCTATGTCACTGTGGCTGGAACTCTGGCCAGCCTTTTCGATCCAGGAATCACCCGGATCGAATATGTGGCCAAGCATCTGGAAGGTGCCAAGAACTGGTGGCAGGTGGCCCTGGTGGTGGGCATCGCCCTTGGGGCAATGATTTCGTCGCGCTTGGGCGGCACGGCGCGGACCGGCGTCTCCCGTGCCTGGGGGCGGGTGGCCTCGGCTCGGCCATCTGTGCGCTTTCCCATGGCCTTCGCGGGAGGCTTTCTGATGCTGATGGGGGCCCGAATCGCTGACGGTTGTACCTCGGGTCACGGGATATCCGGCATTGCCCAATTGTCGGTGGGATCGCTGATCGCGGTCACCGCTATGTTCACCGGCGGCATACTGGCCGCCTTGCTGTTCTTTCGCCGCATCTGAGGAGTTGCGATCATGAGCGTCGTCACCGCCATCCTGATCGGTCTGGCCATGGGATTCGTCTTCGGATTTGCGCTGGAGAAGTCGCGCGTCTTCGAGCCCGGCATCATCGTCGGCCAGATGCAGATGCGCAATTTCATCATGCTGAAAATCTTCCTGACAGCCGTGGCCACCGGCTTGATGGTCTTGACCGTATTGTCCCTGTACGGGGTTAAGATGCACCCAAAACCAACTCTCGCTATGGCCGACCTAGTCGGCGGCATGTTGCTGGGTGTGGGGATCACCGTTGCCGGAGCGTGTCCGGGCACGGTGCTGGCCCAGATTGGGGCTGGCTACAAGGATGCATGGATAACTCTGGTCGGCGGCCTTCTCGGTGCCATGACCTTCAGCTATGCCGAACCGGCGCTAAAGCCGGTTCTGATGTCCGC
Source organism: uncultured Magnetospirillum sp. (assembly GCF_903853455.1). Lineage (GTDB taxonomy): Bacteria > Pseudomonadota > Alphaproteobacteria > Rhodospirillales > Magnetospirillaceae > Phaeospirillum. The sequence goes on along the minus strand of NZ_CAINTR010000059.1, from coordinate 9,007 downwards.
CAGTAGCGGCAAGTTGACCCTGGATGGGCTATTGGGAGCGCCGTTCTGGCTGGTGGCCGTGCCCTTAGCTCTGGTGCTGATCGTCTCGCTGTTGGCGCTTGAGCGCTGGCGGCCGTGGCGAAATGAACTGGGCGAGCGCGCCGACGGCGTAACAAGTGAGGCTTTGCCCCCGACCGAAAGCGCGCCGGATCTAGCCCACACCGTCCATCCCTGACAGAGCTGCCAGGAGTACATCATGAGCAAGTTGCCCAAAACCCGCTTCCATCTGGTCTTCTCCCTGATGATGGGGGCGATGATGATCTCACTGATGACCTTCGTCATCACGGCAGTCAATGTGGGGTTCGGGGCTGATTTCCTGGAGCGCTGGCTGAAGGCATTCGCTATCGCCTATGTGGTCGGCGTCCCGGTGATCTATTTCCTGGCGCCGGTGGCCCGGCGGCTAACAGGCCGCTTAGTCGAGATGCCTTAGCACGCTGCACGACACATCCTCAAGCGGCGGGCAAGGTGGTCGGCTATCTGCTGAATGTGATTTTTGCCTGAGCTGAGGAGGGCATCATGAAATCGTTCAAAGTACTGGGATCGGGCAGCAAGAATTGCTTCAATACCGCCAAGCTGATCGAGGAGAAGGCAACTGCATGGGGTGTCGCGGTTGAGGTCGAGAAAGTCACCGATATGGCCACCATCCTAGGCTATGGCGTCATGAGCACGCCCTGCGTAGTTTTGGATGGCATGGTGGTCTATGCAGGGGAAATTCCGCAGACCGAGAAGATCGAAATCGGGCTACGCTCTTGATCGAAATCGCAATTGGAATCTTTGTCACCCTAGGGGTGCTATTTGCAGCCCGGTGGGGAATTTGGCAGGGCTTTCGTGTTAACCGCGTCATTGAAGTCGGATCTCCGCAGAATTATGGCGAAGCCTTCACGGAAGTCTCCATTCCTGCGGTCGGAGGAAAACGGCTGTTCGGATGGCTTATGTCTGCCATACCGGGCGCGCCGCTGGTAGTCGTCATGCATGGTTGGGGGGCCAATGCTGAGTCCATGCTGCCGTTGGCCGTGCCCATCCGGCGTCATGGTTATTCAGTTCTGCTGATCGATGCCCGAAGCCATGGTCGCAGCGACCAGGATAACTTCTCATCCATGCCCCGATTCGCCGAAGACATCGGCAGCGCCCTGGATTGGGCCGCCTTGTTGCCGGGTGTTGATCCGTATGCCGTGGCTATCCTGGGGCATTCCGTCGGCGGGGCGGCCGCTCTCCTGGCAGCCTCTGGCCGCCAGGATCTGCGAGCTGTGATCAGCCTCTCGGCTTTCGATCACCCAGAGACGGTCATGCAGATCTATCTGTCACGTGCAATGGTGCCTTATCGCCCCATTGGGTGGCTGATCTGCCGCTATGTCGAGAGGATTATTGGGTACGCCTTCGACGAAATTGCACCAGTTTCCACTATCTCACGGATAGGATGTCCCGTCCTAATCGGCCATGGCGCCGACGACCTGATGGTGGCGCCCGCCGCAGCCCGCGCCATTTTTGGCCGCGCGACGAGCCAGATGGCTGAACTCGCCATTCTTGACGGCGTCGGCCATGATGAGGGGGGCTGCTTTGAGCGGATCAGTCTAGTTCTGACGGATTTTCTTGACCGTGCTTTCAAGGCCCAGAAGGCCGTCTCTTGCGACATGCTTCCGGGGCCGTAGCGCTGTTGGTCCGGCACTCTGGATGCCGAGCGCCTGCACTCAAGACCGGCGATGCCATCCGAATCAGCACGCCGACCGGTTCGGCTCTGGCCGTTGCGGCGCTCTGTCATGGCGTCCGAATGGGCGTTCTGGCGGTCGAACACGGCTTCGGCCACCGCCAACTTGGGCACGGCCGCATCAAATCGGCCAGTCTCAGCAGCCGAATGTTCCGGGAATCAATGCTGGCATTGCTCTGAACGACCTTGGCTTAGTCAACCCAGCTCGCAATAATGGTGCGGTCTACGTTGATCCGGTCTCAGGGACGGCTGTACGTCAGGGTATTTCGGCCAAGGTCTCCCGTGCTTGACCCACCATCAACTTGTTGGTTCCGTGTTCGGTCACATCGCTTTTAGCTTTTTTGAATGTACGATGGAGACTATCCTCGTTGCGAAATGAGGAGATAGGTCGTTCATATGGCTAGAACCTGCGTCGAAAATGCCGCGCGGTTGGATCTGGGAGGCACGCTGGCCCAAGCGATATTTCGGAGCCTACTTGGTGTGATGTCAGGCAGCATGGGCATGGCAGCGCAGGGACTGTATTCCATTGGTGACGCCATCACCAAGAGCCTGACCCTCGCCAGCATTCGAATTTCCAAGATCCCTCCGAGCAAGACTTTTCCATTTGGGGCAGGAAAAATTCTGTTTGTCACCTCGCTCATCATCGGAATATCCCTCATCGGGACCGGCGTCTTTCTAGCCAGCACGAGCTTCAATGAGCCGAACACCGTGGAGGCAACAGGCTCTCTATTTGCCATCGTCGGCGTCATAGTCTCCGCTGCTTTTAGCGAACTGATGTCGCGCTATCTTTCATGCGTCGCCACGGAAAATGACAATATTGCGCTCCGTTCTGCGAGCCGTGACAATCGCATCGATGCGATCACCTCCATCGTCGTATTCGCCGGAATCGTTCTTTCCGATGCTGGAATTTCTGCCGCTGATCACATCGCTGCGCTCCTCGTCTCCCTGATCGTCATGAATATCGGAAGAATCATCGCTTGGGATGCCATCAAAGGCCTTTTGGACGTCACAGTTCCGCGCGAAACCCTTGATGAAATTGCCCGCAAATCACGGGCGACAAAGGGCGTTAGAGAAATCAAGTTGATCCGCGGCCGCAGCCTGGGCGAGTTCTGGGAAATATATATGCATGTTTCAATTGATGAGGCGCTGACGGTTGCCGAAAGCAACGCCATCGTCAACAGCCTTAGGGAAAATATCCTTGATAGTTTTCCGGAGGTTCAACATGCGTGGATCATCACGGTGCCAGACAAGAGCCGAAATGGCGATGTCCCAGATTACTGGGCGGATCATCTATTCGCGGACGCTATAAAACAAGAGCCTGCGTCAGCAGGCCTTCCTTCGGAATGATTTTCCGCCATAGCACACGATGAGGCAGCATGATTGACATATCAAAAGCGCGGCTCGTTCACCTCCGATGGCTGCTCCAGCTTGAAAAGAAGATCCGGCATGAATCTGCGCCGGCACTTGAGTCCTGCCGGACGTGTGAACTCGGAAAATGGATTTATTCAGAGGCACTGGAAAAATATAGTGCATACCCAGAAATTTCGTTTCTTGAGAAGCGTCATCGGCATTTCCACGAAACAGCAGATATTCTTGTGAAATTGTTCAGTGAGCGCAATTTTGTTGAAGCGGAAGTTGCTCTCGACGAGTTGAAGCGTGACAGCCAAGATCTTATTTTTATGCTGACGATGTTCGAATATCGCTACACTGTGTTCAATGAAGCCAGCTGAACAGGATAAACTCATGGCGAAGCCATCAAAGTCGCTTGTTTCCATTGACAAGGTTCTGGAAATTTTAGCTTCGACCATTAGTATCGTTCTTGGACTATTTGGACTTAGCCAACACTACGGTTCCAATACAATAAAGCCATCGCGTATCTATTCCAGCAGCGACGCGGCTGAATTTTTGGAGATGGCTCGTCTGGATGTGCTCAAGCTCATCAAGAGTGGTGCAATCCAAGCCACCAAGGGTGGCAACGGCAACTATCTGATCGTCGGCCAGTCACTGATCAATTATCTGGCATCACCCACTGTGGCATCTGACTAATCATTCGGGCCAGCGTATTGGCCTGGGATAATAGGTCCGGGCTCGGCGCACCACGAGCGGTGGCCGGGCATGCCCACTGGTTCCTCGTGAATTTGTACCTCGGCGTGATAGGCAGCAAGGATGAAGTAGGGAGAGTAGATCGTCATGCCCCGTCTACAGACCGTCCTCCTTTTCGCTGTTATCGTCCTGACCACCCAACCGGCAACGGCTTCGGACATTCATCAGCTATGGGATCAGCGCTGCGGGGGATGTCACGGCCATGCCGGGCCGTTCGCCCGCAAATCCTTGGTGGTGGTCGATGGGAAACTTCGTGGTCGGTATGATGGGCGAGATATCTCAGCCCTCTTGGTCACCCATAATGGTGGCTATTCGGCCAAGGACATAAACGCCATCCACTCCATGCTGATGGCACAGGCGACCACCCTGGCGCTTTTCAATGCAAAGTGCGGCAATTGCCACCAGACAGCCGCCCAACTCGCACGTGAGCAACTCGTCAGTCGGGATGGTCAACTCTACGGCCGCTATTCGCATCGCCCGATGGCTGATTTCCTTCCCCAGCACCGACAGCTGAAGCCGGAGGAATCGGCCCTATTGCTTGACGCTCTCATCCGTATTGAGGGAGAGGTCCACCAGCCTTGATGACGCGCGCCAAAGCTGGGCACGAACCTGCGGGAACGTCCCGCTGCCACACGGCGAAAGCCGCGTTCGATGTAGCACTTAGCAAGGGTGCAGCTACGGGCGGAATAAGTCCCGTATGAGTGACCGGGTTGGGTCACGAAGGGCCGGTTGGGTGGGGCGCGGTGGGTGGCCGCTGTGCCTCCGGCAGCCGCCAGTCAGCGGCAACGTCTGCCATGCCGACTGTTGGATCATGTCCGGCACTTCGAGACCGACGCCAGGAAGAAGCTCAACGTGCCACCCCGAACATCTCCCGCTGCTGGTTCCATTCCACCGGCATGTCGTCCATCAGGTCGGCCAATTGCAGGGTACGGGGCTGGCGTCCATCGAGGATGGTTTCGACGATGTCGGGGGCCAGCAGGGTCAGACGGTAGATTCGGGTCAGGTAGGACGGGTTGATCTTCTCGGCTTCGGACAATTCGTTCAGGGATGCCACCTGCCCGGATTCCAGCATGCGCTTCCAGCGGTGGGCGCGAGCCAGCGCCTTCAGCAGCGTGTCGTCGGGGGTGGGTTTGGCGCGCACCGGAATGCCCTCACCCTCGGGCACGATTACCAGTTTGCGCCCGCCATACCGCCGCAGGGTCAGTGGCACGCGGACGGTGAGGGTGTCGATGGTGACGTCGGCGGTCATGCCGCGCTCCTGTCGCCGGTCTGGGCGGTGATGTCGGCGATGACACTGGCCAGTCCCTCGGCGCGGAGGCGGATTTCGGCGCCGTCGGGGGCTATGGCCACTTTCTCGACCAGAAGCTGGAGGATACGGGCCTGCTCGGCCGGGAACAGCTCGTCCCAGAGTGCCTCGAAGCGATCGAGGGCGGCGTGCAGATCGGCCGGGGCCATGGATGGTGCCATCCGTTCTGCCCGCGCCCGGATCTCGGGGGCGCGCAGCAATGCTCGGACCTGTCCGATGACGGCCGCCTCGATCTCACCGGCGGCAATGCTGCGCACCGGGCAGGACTCATGGCCGGAATGGATCGCCTTCATGCAGGTATAGTACCGGTACAGCCGCCCCTTCTTGCGGGTATGGCTCGGCGTCATGGCCCGGCCACAATGGGCGCAGTGGATCAGCCCCTTCAGCGGCGCCGGGGTCGAGGACCGCACCGCGTTGGCCCGCTTACGGGGCGCGTTGTCGGTCTTCACCGCCATCACCTTGTCCCAGGTGGCCCGATCGATGATGGCGGGATGCTCACCGGAATGGACTTCGCCCTTGTGGACGGCCTCGCCGAGATAGACCCGGTTGTCGAGCAGTTTGTAGAGGAAGTTCTTGGTGATGGGCGCGCCGTCGCGGATCTTGCCGTCCTGGGTGGTCCAGGACTTGGTATGGTGACCGGCGGCGTTCAGTTCCTTGACCAGCAAGGTGGCAGAGCCAACCTTGAGAAAGCGTTCGAAGATGTGGCGGACCAGATCGGCTTCCGTAGCGTTGACCACCAGCTTGCGGGCGACCACGTCATAGCCGAGCGGCGGGACGCCGCCCATCCACATGCCCTTGCGGCGCGAGGCGGCGAACTTGTCGCGAATGCGCTCGCCGATCACTTCCCGCTCGAACTGGGCGAAGGACAGCAGGATGTTGAGCGTGAGGCGCCCCATGCTGGTCGTCGTGTTGAACGACTGGGTCACCGACACGAAGGTGACGGCGTTGCGGTCGAACACCTCGACCAGCTTGGAGAAATCCATCAGCGAGCGCGACAGGCGGTCGATCTTATAGACCACCACCACATCGACCAGCCCGGACTCGATGTCGGCCAGCAGGCGCTTCAGGGCGGGACGCTCCAGGTTGCCGCCGGAGAAGCCACCATCATCGTAGTGGTCGGGCACCGGCACCCAGCCCTCGGCCTTCTGGCTGGTGATATAGGCCTCGCAGGATTCCCGCTGCGCGTCCAGGCTGTTGAACTCCATCTCCAGGCCCTCTTCCGAGGACTTCCGGGTATAAATGGCGCAGCGGACCTTGCGGATAGGTTTGGGCGGGATCATCGGGCGGCCTCCAACTTGCCGTGCTTGCGCAGGCCGAAGAACAGCGGCCCATTCCACCGGGTGCCGGTGATTGCGCGCGCCACCGCCGACAGACTCTGGTAGCGGCGCCCCTGCCATTCGAAGCCGTCGGCCAGGGCGGTCACTTCCTGCATCACTCCCTGCCATTCCCGGATCAGTTTGGTTCCGACGATGGGAGCGGTCATGTCCTTGGCCTTGGGCTTCTTCTTGCCGTCCAGTTCATCGACCAGATCGTCGAGGCGGCGTTCGGCCTGGACCGATAATCCGCCGAAGGCCAGTTCCTGGATTCGGTAGGCCAGCCGCTTGACCAGGAAGGTGCGGTTGTAGGGCGGCGGCTCGGTACCGGTCAATTCCCGCCACATGGCCTTCAGCCTGGGCGTCGGCAGGGTGGGCAATTCGGCCACCTGGGTGAGGATCGCGGTTGTCATGGGCGGGAGTTCCTTCGTTTGTTCTCCACGCCATACACGCTCCGGTTGGCGGTGAAGTCGACGGAACAGTCTCCGGCGTCAGCAGATAAACGGCTGGACTTCCGCGCCATCAGGCGCATGGCGCCAGCCGCCAGGATCTCGGCGATTTCGTCGAGGCGCTCGGCGGCGGTCATGTGGTCGGGGTGGAGGGCGATGGTCATGGGAGGAGACCTGATTGTGGTGCCTATGACTCCCTGTACCGGCGCATCCTCCATTCCGTCCCAAGAGGGGGGCATTACACCCCCATGGGCGTCTGTGCCTTCTCCTCGCGTCCGCCTTTCGGTTCCACCCTTGCCCCAAGCGCTTTCCAAAGCCGAGAGATCTTCTTCTTGATGGTGCTCTGATCCGGGGCCGTCGCGCCTTGCGCATCGAACCAGTCCTGCATCTCCCGCACAAATGCCGCCTGGGTGGCGGGAATGCCATCATCATGGATGCGTCGGCATGCCTCAACCCAGAAGCCGTCCCAGTCGTATTTCGGCGGCACCCCTGGGCCACCACGAACAATCGGCTCGGCGGGCACCGCCCGGGAAGGGGAGTTCTCGGTCTCAAAGCGTTCGACCTCGTCGCGCCGGACGAGAACATCGCCGACAACGGCAACAAATCCATTCTGATGAGAGGTTGGTTGGAGGTCGATGTAGCCGCCCTTCTCCTCGGCAGCCAATGAGTCGATTTCCTTTGTTCCCTCTCGAAGAAGGTTCCAGGCGTCGCGTGGCGATAGATTGAACACGCCGCGGAGGAACTCGTGCCTTTCCGGGATGCGGTTCCAATCGTTAGGGCCGTATTCCTCATAGTATCCAAATTCAGCGTGAACTCCCGGCACCGGGATGGACAGCGTGAGCTTTCCCTCAAGGGCCACGGCGGCGATCTGGGGCTGCTTCACATGCCACCTCTCGCACAGATCGGCCAACGTCAGATAGTCGATGGGGGAATCGGCCATGTCGGTCAACTCCGTTCGATGGCGCGCAGACGGCGATACGCCCGCACTACTTTAGCAACATCCTTTTGCATGTCCGGCGGAAAGCGTTCCGCCGCGATGAACAGGTCATCGAGACGAACCCCCAGCACGGCGGCCGCCTTCTCGATCAAATCGTCGCGAGGCGGCTTTTCGCATTCCCGTTCAATGCGCGACCAATAGGCGGGGGAAACCCCGAGGCGGCTGGCGAAATCATTGAGCCCAATGCCCAATTCGTTGCGGCGGACGCGGATATAGGAACCGAACGGCATCATACCCTCCCTTGGCCGGTGACGAGACGGTACTTGCGTAGGCGGACCCAGATGAAGGATGGGGACACCCCAAAGATTCCAGCGAGATCGTCGAGCAGCACATCCTGCTCGCCCATGCCCCACCGCCGGCCGTCGATCAGCGGGTAACCCGGCTTACCGGCATGACCGGACCCATTGATCAGCGTGATCCCGAATTCCGGCGCGCGGATCACCATGGTGCGATGCAGGAGGTCCGGCGGCGCCAGCAAGCCCCCCATGAACTCGTTGGCGCGATACTCGGACCAGTATTCCTGATTCTTCGGTCCGCCGCTGTCGAGATGTTGCTCGTCGGGAGTGACATGGCGGGAGATGCTGCGGCAGGCGATGACGGACGCCGGACCTTCGAAGATAGCGTGCCCCAGTTCATGAGCGGCCGTGCTAGCGGCGAGGTCGGGCCGCTCGCCGATCACGGTGGGATTGAGGCTGAGATAGATGTTCTCGGGACTATCGGGATCGTACTCGCACGCCCCCGCCACCGGGCGGCCCTGTTCGTCGTGAACCTCGTTCCGGCAATCCCATACCGGCACGAAGCGGATTCGGTTGGCCACCAGCAATTCCACCCGGCGGATCAGGGTGTCGGCCGGGAGCGGCTTGGCCCATAGGCCGCCGCAAATCTGGCGGCGCACATCGCGGGCGATCGACCAGATGGCGCTGGCGGCCAGGGGGCGTGCCTCGCCGGTGGGCAAGACGCTGGGGAAGGTTGCGGTCACGACGGCCATCGCCGGCTCCTTGGCTGCAAGCCGTGACCTGATCAGTCAACAGCACTGTTCGTATATTGTTCCCGCCGATTGGCTTTGTCGAGTCTTTCTGATGGGGCGGAATTGTC
>NZ_CAINTR010000058.1 GCF_903853455.1 uncultured Magnetospirillum sp. | reverse complement strand
TGGGGCCGTTTGTCATGCCGCCGCCCGCTGGGGCCGGTCTCCAGTCGGGGCTCCGCCCCTCCTTACGTCCGGCCCCAGCGGGCAATCATACCGGCCATCATAGTTGTCGCTCAACCGGCCAAGATAATTGTCGGCGGCGAGTGTAGACCTCGACCGGGGCAGGGGGCGGGGCCGTCCGGAGCTCCGGCCCGTGCCTTCTGCCCTCTCGGGTCTTCCCCCTTGGCGCACGACATGAGCCAATCCCGCGCCGTCTGCCGGGCATCCGCCAGGGAGAGGCCGGGGCCGTCCTCTTCGAGTTGCGCCTTGCCGATGGTGAGGCGGGCGAGTTTCCCGGCGATCCGGGCGAAGAGGACAAAGGACTTTTCCCCCTTGTCCGTCACCCGGAGGGCAAAGCCGGGGATGGCTGCGTCGAAGTGCTCCACCCGCTTGCCCGACGGGGCGGGAGGAAACCGCTTGATTGCGGCGGCGGTGAGTGTTTTTTTGTCCTTCGCCATTTCGTGCCCTGCCTTCTCGGGGTAACACCGGGGTAACAAACTCGGGGTGCTTTGCCCTGTTACCCCATGTTCAGCCATGTTACGGCGGGGCGGCGGAAAGGCAAGGAATATAAGGATTTTCGTGTGGTTGGAGTTCCGGAATGTTCAGACATGATTAAGGGCGCGGGCCGCTTTCTCAAGTCTGGGGGACTGGGGGTCGCAGGTTCGAATCCTGTCGCTCCGACCAAAAATTAAAAGGGCTTAGCCAGAAATTGGCTAAGCCCTTTTGACTGCCTGATCGCTTCGGGAAAGAGGGCCGTCAGAGGACTCGGCGCTCGTTCTTGGCCCGCATGACGGCCAGGAGGGCGTCGACGTTTCCGCCGTTCAACTTCAGGGCGGAGGCGTAGTCGTCACGATAGGTCAAGACCATGCTGATCCCGCTGGAGATAATGTCGATGACGCGCATGCTGCCGTCTGCGGCCCCATGGACGCGCCATTGCACGGAGATTGGGGGAGCCTGGGGACGGATGATCTGCGAATCGACCAGCCATGTGGCCTCGCCCTCCTTATTGGCCCCCAAGGTTTCCAAACTTACTCCGTTATAGTCCTTGAAACGCCGGCTCCACATCAGCACCTGGGTGTCCTCGAATTCCTTCAAGAAGGCCGCCTGCTGTGCCGGAGTGACTGCCCGCCAGTGGCGCGACAACACGAACTTGCCGATCTCAGGAATGTCGAAGGCGGACACGAAGATCTTCCGAAAGCGTTCGTTGCGATCCGTGTCGGAAACGTTCTGAGCCGCCACCGTCGCGATGGCGTTCTGGGCCAAGCCCTGAATGAAGGTCTGCGCCGTCTGGTCGTCGGCGGCCCTTGCGGCCGTTGTGCCGAAAAGCACGAACAAAGCCACGAGCGTAGAGACGAGTATGCGCTGGACCATGACCCAAAAACTCCCTCGCCGGTAAGGCGCGCTCCGCATGACGGGAACGAACATACCCCAAGGTAATCCGCCGACCCGGGGGGCGGGTCGGCGGTCTTTGGTTCGCGCGGCGGGGGGGACCGGCGATCCATCAGCAGCCCTCCGAAAGCGGAGTGGCTATGACCGAGAAGGCCACTTCGAGGACCATACCGGCCATCGCATCGCCATGGCACCCCCGGAATTTACTCAGAGGTTGGCTAGGTTCTGGCCGGCCTCGGTTCCGTCGGGGTCTTCTTCTTCGGGGGCTGTCGGCTGTCGTCGAAGATGGATGCCGGTGCGGCGACCTTCTTCACCGTGGCCTTCGGTTTTTTCGGCTCGCGGCCGCTATGTTTCTGACTTTTTGCCATGACTATTCTCCTGTACGGGAAAGACTGTCGCGGAATCGTGCCGGCGTTCCGATGCTACGGACGACCGCGTCCTTGAAACCCTGGCTCCAACGCTCGCGTTCGTTAAGCGACTGATGGGGGTTGAGGCGGCCCGCCATGGCGTCGATCTCGACGGGATCGTCGGCGTTGCATTTCCGGCCTGCACTCCAACCGCTCGCATAGATACGGCTCAGTTGGAATGGGGTGCTTTCGACCATGGAAATCCCCTTGCGTGGTTGAATTAAGGGAAGTGAAGGCCGACATCGGGACTTCGGGCTTCCCGCACATCGCGGACAAAGTCCCTCAGAAGTGAATATGGTGACAATTTCCCGAATTGCCATTTTGCAGGCGAATTATACCGCCGAGCCACCGCGCATCCTTGTCGTAGGATCGGCTGAAAGTTCCGATCCGACCGCGTTCCGGTCGATTATGGTTTTGCCCTGGGGAGAAATCGTGTTGCAATTCGGGTCTCGCCGCCTGCGGGCGGAACGGTCATCGTGAAAGCACGACTCTGCAATGAATGATAACACGGACACCCTCGAAGCACGGCTTCGGACTGCCTTGGTCCATCATCGGCACGGTCGTCTGGTCGAGGCCGAGGCATTGTATCGGCAGGTTCTGGAGATCGATCCCCGTCAGCCGCACGCCTTGAGGATGCTGGGCATGATCCTGATGGACCGTCCCGGTGACCCGGAGGCCGAGGCGTTGTTTCTCCGGCATCTGGAGATGGACCCCGAGAATCCGACAACACTGCACAATCTGGGGCGATTGCTCCAAGGCAAGGGTGAGGATCGGGACGCTGCCGCATTGTTCCGTCGGGCCGCTGCGGGCTTGCCCGACCTCGCCCCCATCTTCAACGACTTGGCCGTATCCCTCCATCGCCTGGGGCAGCGGGACGAAGCCTTGCTCGCCTTGGATCGGGCTTTGGAGGTCGATCCCAATTACGGCGTGGCCCACGACAACCGGGGCATGGTGCTTTACGACTGCCACCGTTTCATGGAAGCCGCCGAGGCCCATCTGGTGGCGCTGAACCATACGCCGGTCGAAGCCATGTCCGAGCGCATCGCCATTTTGCTTCATTTTTCCAAGGCGACCTTCGAGGGCGGCGAACTGGCCGCCGCCGAGCAGGCCTGTCGCGTCATTCTGAATATAGATGCCGACAACGCGGAAGCCCTCGACCAGTTTGCCGAGATCCTGGATCGCCTGCTCCGTGGCGACGAAGCCTTGTCTTTGCGCAATCGTCTGACCCGCATGCAAGGATTGGTGAGGAAGGGACGGTCCGACCAATCCGAGGCCACCATTTTGCTGCTGGGTGGTGTGGGCGCCAGCCATGTGCCCACCCGCTATTTGTTCGATCCGGCGGTGTTCGCCACGACGACCTTGATCCTGGTGTCTCCCGATCAGCCGGACGCGCCGTTGGGGAGCGTGGCCTATGACGACCTGATCGGCGCCGATCTGATTTTCAATACACTGGGTGAGGTGGAGCGGAGCGGCGGTCAGGTCGAACCGGTGAAGACGCTTGCGGCGCGTCTGGGAAAGCCGGTCCTCAACCCCCCTGATCGCGTCGCCCGGACCGGTCGTGATCGGGTTCACGAGTTGTTTGGGGATATCGCAGGACTGGTGGTACCCGAGGTGCGCCTGATGACGCGCCATGAACCGGCCGATTTGTCGAGCTTTTCCGGGCCGGTTTTGATTCGCCCCGGCGGTGCCCATGGCGGCAAGGATCTGGCCCTGATCAAGACCCCACCGCAATTGACGGAGTACCTTGCGAACGTCCCCTATGACCGCTTTCTGCTGACCGCGTTCCACGACTTCAAGGGCGCCCAGGAGTGCTATCGGAAGTACCGCTTCATTTTCGTCGATCGTCAGCCGTTTCCCTACCATCTCGCCATCGCCGAAAGCTGGCTGGTTCACTACTGGCGAGCCGAGATGGGGCGGGTCGATTGGAAAAGGCGGGAGGAGGAAGCGTTCCTGACCGATTGGCGCCAGGTGTTCGGCCCCAAGGCCGCCGCCGCGGTGGATCAGGTGGCGCAGCGTCTGGACCTGGATTACGGCGGCATGGATTGCAGCATCCTCCCCAATGGCGAGGTTCTGTTCTTCGAAGCCAATGCCTGCATGCTGGTGCATCTAGACGATGCGGAGGCGGAATTTCCCTATAAGCACCAGGCGGTGCCCCGCATTCGGGACGCCGTCACCCGCATGGTCCGGAACAGGCTGGGAGGCGCCTGAGCCGGTCAGGCGGTGGGCGGCGGCTCGTCGGGGGCCGTGGCGTGTTGACGCAGCTCATCCTGTCGTTGGCGATAGCCTTCGGCGTCGCCGTAATCGACGAAGTGGACATAGCGGGAATGCGGCTTGGCGATGGGCCGCGAATGCTTGATCGGACACCAATACTCCTCGGTCCTCGCCGCGATCTCGCGGGCGTAGGCGATGACGCCGTTGCCATAGCCGCAATAGATGCAGTTGAACTTTTCCAGCGGATTGAGATAGGCGAGGTGGTGGCGGTCGATGACGATGAAATCCGACCGGGGGACCCGCTTGATGCCATAGACCCGGAAGCAGACGGCCTGATAGACCTCCACGAACAGGTCGAGCAGCGCCAGCGGCAAGATCAGGGAGTAGATGATCGGCGAGACCAGGATGAAGCGGAGCGGCGATTCCCGCATCTGCCGCCAGAAGCCGCGTTTGAAGTCGCGGTGCCGCGCCAGGATGTCCTGATCGAAACAAACCCGGTTGCGCTTCACCGCATAGTGGAATTGGGCACGCCGTTCAGCGATCCGGCTTTCGATCTCGGACTCGAGGCTGCGAATCCTCGCCACCAGATCGGCCAGGGCCTTATCCGCGAAGTCCATGGGGGCGATCTCCGCGCATAATTCAACGACGCGGAGATGGTGACAGGTCCGTCGCATGCGGGAAATACAAAAGGGCCCGGCCGTTTCCAGCCGGGCCCTTTCGGTGGTAGAGCCGCGCTACGACGAGTGGACGCCGCCGCGCAGGATCCGGATGTAGTTGACGCGGTCAAAGGCGCCGAGGTCGCTGACCGCGCCCCGGCTCATGCGGCCGCGGATGTCGGACAGCTTTTCGACCTCGCGGGTTTTGAGGTCGGCGACCAATCCGTCATGCAGGGTCTTCATATAACCGACGCCATGGCGCATGAGGGCCGAGGTGGTCATGACCACGTCGGCACCGACGAACAGGTACTTGATCACTTCGGCGGCGGTCTGGACACCGGAACTGGCGGCGATGGAGCCCTTGATCTTGCCGGCTAGGGCGGCGATCCACAGCAGCGGCAGCCGGATCTCGCCCTTGTGGCTGAGCTTGAGGTCGCGCACCAGGGTAAGCTCCTCCAGGTCGATGTCGGGCTGGTAGAAGCGGTTGAACAGCACGAACCCGTCGGCTCCGGCCTGATCCAGGGTCTTGACCATATGGCCGACCGAACTGAAATAGGGGCTGAGCTTCATGGAAACCGGAATCGAAACGGCCTGCTTCACCGCCTTGAGGATGTCCACATAGAGCGCTTCGACCTCACCGCCGGCGAGGCTGAGATCGGTGGGCAGGAAATAAATGTTGAGTTCGATGGCCTGGGCGCCGGCCTGTTCGATCTGGATGGCGTAATCGGTCCAGCCGGTGCGGGTGGTGCCGTTGAGGCTGGCGATCACCGGAATTTCCACCCCTTGGCGGGTGCGCCGGATCAGGTCGAGATAATTCTGGGGACCGGCATTCTCGGCCATATGGGTCGGGAAGTAGGAGAAGGCTTCCGAGTTACCCTCGGCCACCAGGCGCTCCATTTCGTCGATCTCGTTTTCGATGTCCTCCTGGAAGATGGAGGGCAGTACGATGGCCGCCGCGCCGAGATCCTCGAGCTTGCGGACATTGCCCAGGTCAAGTCCCAGCGGCGACGCCGATACCACCAGGGGATTCTTGAGATCAAGGCCAAGATAGCGGGTGGACAGATCCATGGGACGATCCTCTTGATTGCCGGGCTTGCCATAAGGCTATCCCGCCCAGCGTCGACAGGCAAGCCACCCCGCGTCGACAGAGCCGTTCTTAACCTTTATCGTTGCCACTCGCGTTCCGGCTTGAGGCCTGCATTTTGAACCCGTCCCAGCATCTGTGGCTTGCCCTCAGTCCCCACGGCTACGGCCATGCCGCCATGACCGCGCCGGTGGTGAACGAATTGAGTCACCGCCGGCCCGGCCTGCGTCTGACCATTCAGACCGGGGTTACCCGTTCCTTCCTGGAAACCCGCTACGGTACCGATTTCACCTATGTGGGGGATATCCCCGATTTCGGGCTGCGGATGCGCTCGTCCACCCTTGTGGACCTGGAGGCCTCGGCCAGGGGGTACCGGGACCTCCACGCCGACTGGCCGGCGGTGGTGGAGGGCGAGGCTCAAAGGCTGCGTCAGGCCGCCCCCGACCTAGTGTTGGCCAATGTTCCCTATGTCACCATCGCCGCCGCCGCTCAGGCCGGTATTCCGGTGGTGGCGCTGAGTTCGCTGGAATGGGTCGACATCTATCGCCATTACCTGGGGGACCGGCCGGAAGCCGCCCGGATCGGGGCCGAGATGGCCGGGGCCTACAACGCCGCCGCCGCCTTCCTGCGGGTAAGGCCGGCCATGGAGATGCCGAGCCTGACCAATCTGGTGGAGATCGGCCCCGTGGGGACATGTGGCAACGCCAGGAACGCCGAGCTTCGCGCCGCCCTGGGAGTGGGCGAGGGGACCCGCATCGGCCTGATCGCCTTCGGCGGGATCGACCACGCCCTCGATCTGGCGCGTTGGCCGGTTCTGCCGGACTGGCTGTGGCTGAGTTCGCTGGCGTTTCCCGCCGGCCGTGCCGATTTCAGGCCCTGGCAGGCGGCGGGCCTGCCGTTCTCCGACCTCCTGGCCTCGGCGGATGTGGTGGTCACCAAGCCCGGCTATGGCACCTTTGTCGAGGCGGCCATGGCGGGAATTCCGGTCCTGTATGTGCCGCGCCCCGATTGGCTGGAATGCCCTCATCTCGACGGCTGGCTCCGTGACCACGGGCGAGCCTTGCCGGTGGAGGTCGAAACCTTGCTTGGCCCCAGCCTGGAAACTCAACTGCAAAAGTTGTTTTCCCTGCGCGTTCCGCCGGTTGCCACCACAGAGGGGAACTCTCAGGCGGCTTCCATGCTGGAGCGGATCTTGGATGGAGTCGCTCCCATCTGCGAAAGAAGTTGATCCTGGGTGGATTTGTCACGACGGGGTATCGAAATCCGTTCATGGAATTATTATGTCTGTGACATCGGTTGACCGTGCCGTTGTACGCGACCGTCCTTCAGACTCCACCGGCTCGTTCTCCTCTTCCGGCGGAAGTCGACATAGACTTGGTGGGGCTGTCCTGGTCGCGACGGGGCATGCCCCACTTTTCTTTTGAATCAAAGTGTTGGGGGGAAATATGAGCCAAAGCTTGATCTACGTCACCACGTCCAATCGGGACGAGGCCCTGACCTTGGCGCGGTCTCTGGTAACGGCCCGTCTGGTGGCCTGCGCCAATGTGCTGGACAGTGCCACCTCGCTCTACTGGTGGGAGGGCAAGGTCCAGGAGGAGCCGGAAGCTGTGATAATCTGCAAGACCCGCGCGGCCTTGGTGGATTCGGTGGTCGCCAGGGTCACGGAGTTGCACTCCTATGCCTGCCCTTGCATCGTGGTGCTGCCGATCATCGCCGGAAACCCCGCCTTTCTCCAGTGGATCGAGGCGGAAACCGCTCCGCTAGCGCGGTAGCCAGACCGAAGCCATGGCCTGGGCGGCGATGCCTTCCTTGCGGCCGGTGAACCCGAGACCTTCGGTGGTGGTGGCCTTGACGCTGACCCGATCCTGCCGGATCCCCAGGATTTCCGCCAGCCGCGCCGTCATGGCGGCGCGATGGGGGCCGACCTTGGGCCGCTCGCACACGATGGTGACGTCCACGTTGACGATGCGGCCGCCCTTGGCCGTCACCAGCGACGCAGCATGGGCGAGGAACAGATGCGAGGCCGCACCCTTCCATTTGGCGTCGGACGGAGGGAAGTGGTGGCCGATGTCGCCGGCGGCGATGGCGCCCAGGATGGCGTCGGTCAAGGCGTGCAGAGCCACGTCGGCGTCGGAATGGCCCTTGAGCTTGTGGTCGTGGGGGACCAGAACGCCACACAGCCAGCAGCCGTCGCCCTCCTCGAAGCAGTGAACGTCGTAACCGCTGGCGGTGCGGACTTCTCCGGCGCCCTCGAACAGGAAGCGGGCGCGGGCCAGATCGGCGGCGGTGGTGATCTTGAAATTGTCCTCGTCGCCCTTGACCAGGGCCACGGACAAGCCGGCACGCTCGGCCACGGCGGCGTCGTCGGTCAATTCCTCACCGACGACTGCCCGATGGGCGGCCATGATCTCGGCATAGCGGAAGCCTTGCGGCGTCTGGGCGCGGTACAGGGCGTTGCGATCGACGGTATCGGCGACGAAGCCATCGACACCGCGTTTCAGGGTGTCGGCTACCGGCACCACCGGCAGGGCGGCGGGATGCTGGTCGAGGGCGGCGATGACCCGGCCGATGGTGCCGGCATCGATGAACGGCCGGGCGCCGTCATGGATCAGCACCTTGGACGGGCCAAGCTCCCCGAGGCTTTCCAGCCCAAGACGGACGCTGTCCTGGCGGCTGGCGCCGCCGGGCACCGGTTCGAGGATAGCGAGGCAGTCGGCGGCGATGTCGTAGAGTTGGCGGTCGTCGGGATGAATCACCGCCCGCACCGCGTCGATCTCGGGATTGGTGGCGAAGGCGGCCAGGGTGTGCCGCAGCACCATGCGACCGGCAAGGTCGTGGTACTGCTTGGGCAGGTCGCCGCCGAACCGCCGACCGCGTCCCGCCGCCACCACCAACACCACCGTCTTGCCCATGTTCGTCCTCCGCTGCAAAGAGCGGCAAGCCTAAGAGGGATGAGGGGCAAGCTCAACCTCTTTGCGTGGCGGCAAAGGATGGTATAGTCGCGCCATGTCTTCGGTCGCCCTCAACCTCTTCGCCCTCGTGGCGCTGCTTCCGGCGGCGCTGGTGCCCCTTCGCGCCGGCGCGGGCAGGGATGCCGCCTATTGGGCCTTTGCCGCCCTGGCGGTGGCTGGGCCGGCTCTCTGGGCGGCATCGCTGATGAGCGACGCTTGGCAGACCAGCCTGTCGGCGGCGCTGTGGGTCAGCATCGCCGCCAGCACCGCGATCTTCGCCCTTCTGGCCGCCGCCAGCCGTCAGGCTTGGCGGCTGGCGCCGCTGCTGATGCCGTTTCTCGCCGTTCTCGGACTGCTGGCGTCGCTGGTGCAGGGAGTCGAGGAGCCGCGCCCCTTGACCGGTGCCGCCCCGGTGGGGTGGCTTGACGTTCACATCATCGTTTCGGTGCTGACCTATGCCCTGCTGACCCTGGCGGCGGTGGCCTCCTTGGCCGCCTTCCTTCAGGAGCGCTCGCTGAAGCGCAAACATCCGACCCGCCTGACTCGCCTGTTGCCCAGCGTCGTCGATGGTGAACGCCTGGCGGGACGGCTGCTGCTGGCCAGCGAACTGGTTCTGGGTCTCGGACTGATGACCGGCATGGCCACCCAGTATTTCGAAAGCGGCTCGCTGCTGGTGCTTCAACACAAGACGCTGCTGTCGCTGCTGGCCTTTGCCCTGATCGGGCTGTTGCTGATCGGTCACCGGGTCTGCGGCGTGCGCGGACGTATCGCGGCCCGCGTCGTACTGGTGTCGTATTTGCTGCTGACTCTGGCCTATCCCGGCGTGAAGTTTGTCACGCAGGTGCTGCTTTCCTAGGTTGCCGTATCATTTGGCAGTTTTAGGCGTTGCGTTGGATGGGGTTGCATAATAAATAAGCACCCATGTGCGCGAAACTTCGTCAGACCATCACAATCGGGTCCGTCACCCTCGACAACGGTGTCATCCTGGCTCCCATGGCCGGAGTCACCGATATGCCCACACGCCGTCTGGTCAAGCGCATGGGGGCCGGGCTGGTGGTGTCGGAGATGATCGCCAGCCAGGCGATGATCCGGCAGAACCGCCAGACCATGCAGATGGCGGCGCATACCCCCGAGGAATTCCCCATGGCGGTGCAACTGGCCGGTTGCGAGCCCGAGGTGATGGCCGAAGCCGCCCGGCTCAACCAGGACCTGGGCGTCGCCATCATCGACATCAACATGGGCTGTCCGGTCAAGAAGGTGGCGTTGAAGGGCGAGGCGGGCTCGGCCCTGATGCGCAACGAAAATCTGGCGGCCCGCATCATGACGGCGGTGGTCAAGGCGGTGGATATCCCCGTGACCCTGAAGATGCGCACCGGCTGGGACCAGACCAGCCGCAACGCTCCCAGTCTGGCCCGGGTCGCCGAGGATTGCGGCATCCAGATGGTGACCGTCCATGGCCGGACCCGCAGCCAGATGTATACCGGGTCGGCCGACTGGTCCTTCATCGGCGAGGTCAAGCGGGCGGTGTCCATACCGGTCATCGGCAATGGCGACGTGGAAAGCATCGACGACGCCGAACGCATGCTGGAGATGTCGGGAGCCGATGGGGTGATGATCGGGCGCGGCACCTATGGCCGGCCCTGGCTGCCGGGGCAGGTGGCCCACTTCCTCGCCACCGGCGAACGGCGGCCTGACCCGACCCTGGCCGAGCAATTCGCCATTCTGCTGGAGCATTACGAGGCCATGCTGCTCCATTACGGAGCCGTCACGGGTGTCCGTATCGCCCGTAAGCATATGGCCTGGTATTCCAAGGGCCTACCGGGTTCGGCCGAGTTCCGCGCCGAGATCAATCGGCTGAGCGACGCCGCGGCGGTCCGCGACGCGGTCGTCGCGTTCTACACCCCACTGCTGCAGAAGGTTGCCGCCTGATGGCGAGATCCGGTCCCATTGTCGCAAAGCGCAGCCTGGGCATTGCCGAGATCGATCCGGCCATTGTGCTGGGAGCCTTGGGTGAGGCGGTGCTGGCCGTCGATGCCAGCAACGTCATCCGTTACGCCAATGGTGGCGCCGAGCAAATGTTCGCGTGCGGGGCGAGCTATCTGTGCGGCCGCCCGGCCACCGAGTTCTTGCCGCCGGATTCGCAGGTGCTGGCCCTGCTGGAGCAGGCCCGAAGCGAGTCCATCTCGGTGGCGGAGCATGGCATCGCCCTGGACACGCCTAGGACCGGCCACCGCATCGTCACCGTGCAGATTTCTCCTATCGTCGAAATGCCGGGTTCGGTGGTGCTGTCCCTGCACGAGCAGTCCATCGCCCAGAGGATCGGTTCCCAATTGACCAGCCGCAGCGCCGCGCGCTCGGTGACCGCCATGGCGTCCATTCTGGCCCACGAGGTCAAGAACCCGCTGTCGGGAATCAGAGGCGCCGCTCAATTGCTGGAGCAGAACGCCAACGAAGACGACTGCATCCTCACTCGCCTGATTTGTGACGAGGCCGACCGCATCGTCGCCCTGGTCGATCGCATGGAAGCGTTTTCCGACAAGCCGAACGTGGTACGCCAAGCGGTCAACATCCATCAGGTGCTGGAACATGTGCGACGTATCGCCCAGGCCGGATTCGCCCGCAACCTGCGGATGGTCGAGAATTACGACCCGTCGCTGCCGCCGGTTCTGGGCGACCGCGACCAACTGATCCAGGTGTTTCTCAATCTGGTCAAGAACGCCGCCGAGGCGGCGCCGGAGGAGGGCGGCGAGATCATCCTCTCCACCGGCTATCAGCATGGCGTGCGACTGGCATTGCCTGGCAGCGAGATCCGGCGGCATCTGCCGCTGGTGGTCAGCATCGTCGATAACGGCCCCGGCATCCCCGAGGATTTGCGGCCGAATCTGTTCGACGCCTTCGTCACCACCAAGACCTCGGGAACCGGCCTGGGATTGGCGCTGGTGGCGAAGATCGTGGACGACCACGGGGGAGTGATCGAAGTCGACAGCGTGCCCAGGCGGACGATCTTCCGGGTGATGCTGCCAATGGTTCAGGATGGGGACGCCTAGTGAATACAATGCCCGCCACCACTGCCACCACCACCGCCACCATTCTGGTGGCCGATGATGACCGCGGCATCCGTACCGTGCTGTCCCAAGCCCTGGGTCGTGCCGGCTACGACGTGCGGACCACCGGCAACGCCTCCACCTTGTGGCGCTGGGTCTCGGAAGGGGACGGCGATCTGGTGATCACCGACGTGGTCATGCCCGACGAGAGTGGTCTCGACCTGTTGCCGCGCATCAAGAAGATCCGTCCCGATCTACGCATCATCGTCATGAGCGCCCAGAACACCCTGCTGACCGCCGTCAAGGCCACCCAGCGCGGCGCTTTCGAGTATCTGCCCAAGCCGTTCGACCTCAAGGAACTGGTCAGCGTGGTCAACCGCGCCCTGTCGACGCCGCGTGCGGCTCCGGCCGAGGCCGCCGCAGCCGATGACGAGGAAAAGTTGCCGCTGATCGGCCGGTCTTCGGCCATGCAGGAAATCTATCGGACCCTGGCGCGATTGATGGGGACCGACCTCACGGTCATGATCACCGGCGAATCGGGGACCGGCAAGGAGCTTGTGGCCCGCGCCCTGCATGATTACGGCAAGCGCCGCAACGGTCCGTTCGTCGCCATTAACATGGCCGCCATTCCCCGCGAACTGATCGAAAGCGAACTGTTCGGCCATGAGAAGGGCGCCTTCACCGGCGCGACCCAGCGCGCCGCCGGCCGATTCGAGCAGGCCGAGGGCGGCACCTTGTTCCTCGACGAGATCGGCGACATGCCGCCCGAGGCCCAGACCCGGCTGCTGCGGGTATTGCAGGAGGGGGAGTACACCGCCGTCGGCGGCCGGACCCCCATCCGCGCCAATGTTCGCATCATCGCCGCCACCCATCGCGATCTGACTCAGCTGATCCGCCAGGGCCTGTTCCGCGAGGATTTGTTCTACCGCCTCAACGTGGTGCCGATCCGGCTGCCGCCGCTGCGCGAGCGGGCGGAAGACATCGCTGAACTGGTGCGGCACTTCCTGACCCAGGCCACCTCCGAGGGGCTGCCGTCGAAGACCATCGACGCCCAGGCCATGGAACGGCTCAAGAAGCATCGCTGGCCGGGCAATGTGCGTGAGCTGGAAAATCTGGTCCGCCGGTTGGCGGCCCTGTATTCCCAGGAGGTGATCGGTATCGAGGTGATGGAATCCGAACTGGTCGGCGGCGCCCCCATGGCCGATTCCATCGGTGCCGGCGTCGAGGGCGAGGGGCTTTCGGCCACGGTGGAGCGCCATCTTCGCGACTATTTCGGCAATCACGGCGACGGCCTGCCGCCGGCGGGAGTCTATGACCGGGTGCTGCGCGAGGTGGAGAAGCCGCTGGTCACCATCGCCCTGGAAGCCACCCGCAACAATCAAATCAAGGCCGCCCATCTGCTGGGGCTGAACCGCAACACGCTGCGCAAGAAGATCAAGGATCTCGATATCCAGATCAGTCGCGGTCTGAAGTAGGAAGCCCGAGCATGGCGAACGGCGCCGGCCGCATCAGGCTGTGGGTCCGCAAGGTCGATCTGGCGCGCCGCTTGGCCTACGGCCTGACCTTCGTTGCGGTTCCCTCGGTGGTGGCCACCGTCTGGACCATGGCCGTCGCCGGAACCAAGGGGCTCGATCCGCGGACGGTGCTGTCGCTGCTGACGCTCGACGGTATCTTGCTGCTGGCGCTGGGGGCGGTGGTCGGCTACCGGGTGCTGGAAGTGCTGCGGGCACGTCGTCAGGGGTCGTCCGGCTCCAAGCTGCATCTGCGTTTCATCATGCTGTTCGCCCTGGTGGCGGTGACTCCATCGGTGCTGATGTCGGTGGGCTCGGCCACCTTCTTTCGGTATGGCGTCGAAAGCTGGTTCTCGGACCGGGTCCGCACCGCCTTGCAGGCGTCGTTGGAAGTGGCCCACGCCTATCTGGAGGAGCACAAGCAGATCATCGGCGGCGATGCCCTGGCCATGGCCAACGACATCAATCGCGAAGGGTCGATGCTGTTGCGTTCGCCCCAGGCTTTCGCCCAGTTCGTCGCCACCCAGGCCGCCATTCGCGGTCTGACCGAAGCCGTGGTGTTCGACGGCCGGGGAAACATCCTGGCGCGGTCGGGCCTGATCTTCGCCACCGAGGCCAGCATCGATCAGATCCCCTCATGGGCCTTCGACAAGGCCCGCACCGGCGACGTGGCGGTTCTGACCGGCGGCGGCGACGACCGGGTGAGGGCGCTGGTGATGCTGCCGGGATTGTTCGGCGACACCTATCTGTTCGTCGGCCGTTTCGTCGATCCCAAGGTGATCGGCCATATGGAACAGACCTCCGAGGCGGTGGCCCAATACGAGCGGCTGGAGGGGCGCCGGTCGGGACTGGAGACGGTTTTCTCCCTGGTTTTCGCCGTGGTGGCGCTGCTTTTGGTGCTGGCCTCCATCTGGGTGGGGTTGAGCATGGCGACCCGGCTGGCCACCCCCATCGCGCGCCTGATCGACGCCGCCGAGCGGGTGCGTTCGGGCGATCTCGATGCCCGTGTCGCTGAGGACGCCGCCGACGAAGTCGGCGTCCTCAGCCGCGCCTTCAATCGCATGACCCATCAGTTGTCCAGCCAACGGCACGAGTTGATGGAGGCCAACCGCGAGTTGGACGAACGCCGCCGTTTCACCGAGACGGTTCTGGCCGGCGTTTCGGCCGGCGTCATCGGCCTGGATCGGCAAGGACGGATTCATCTGCCCAATCGCTCGGCCAGCGAATTGGTCGGGCGTGCCCTGGAGGATTCGGTCGGCCAGGACTTGCGGGAGGTTTTGCCCGAACTGACCGAGGCTTTGGACGAGGTCGCCCGCCGTTCCGACAAGCTGGTCCAGCGCGAGGTTCGTCTCGCCACGCCCGGCGGTCGCTCCCGCATTCTGCTGGTTCGGGTCGCCGCCGAGCATCTGGACGGCGAGACCATCGGTTTCGTGGTCACCTTCGACGACATCACCGAGTTGGTCTCGGCCCAGCGCAAGGCCGCCTGGGCCGACGTGGCACGGCGGATCGCCCATGAAATCAAGAATCCGCTAACCCCGATCCAATTGTCGGCGGAGCGGTTGAAGCGTAAGTATCTCAAGGAGATACACAGCGATCCCGAGACCTATGTCACCCTGATCGAGACCATCGTGCGTCAGGTCGGCGACATCGGGCGCATGGTCGACGAGTTCTCGTCCTTCGCCCGCATGCCGGCGCCGCAGATGAAGCCCGACGACTTGGCCGACATCTGCCGCCAAGCCCTCTTCCTGCAGCGCACCGGCGCGCCGGACGTGGAATTCGTCAGCAAGCTCCCCGACCACAAGGTGCCGATCATTTGCGACGGAAGGCTGATCGGTCAGGCCCTGACCAATCTGCTGAAAAACGCTCTCGAAGGCATCCACGGACGCGAGGATCCCGACGCGCCCCGCGGCCGGATCGTGTTGACCCTGTCGCTCCATCCCGACCGTCTGGTGGTCGAAGTGGTGGACAATGGCAAGGGCCTGCCGAAGGAAAACCGCGAGCGGTTGACCGAGCCCTATGTCACGACGCGGGTCAAGGGAACCGGATTAGGGCTTGCCATCGTCAAGAAGATCATGGAAGACCATGGGGGTGATCTGTATCTTGAGGATGCCCTCGAGGGGGGCGCGAAGGTCGGGCTGGTCTTTCCCGCCGCCGAGCCGCCGCTCCTTCAGGCATCCCCCGACGTAACGGTATCCCATGGCGCATGACATCCTGATCGTCGATGACGAGGGCGACATTCGCGCGCTCATCGCCGGTATTCTCGAAGACGAAGGCCACAGCACCCGCGAGGCCGCCAATTCCGACGAGGCGTTGGAGGGGATCCGCGCCCGGCGACCCAGCCTGATCATTCAGGACATCTGGTTGCAGGGCTCGCGCCTGGACGGGTTGGGCGTGCTGGACGCGGTCAAGCTCGATCACCCCGAAGTGCCGGTGGTGATGATCTCGGGCCATGGCACCATCGAGACCGCCGTCCAGGCCATCAAGCAGGGCGCCTACGACTTCATCGAGAAGCCGTTCAAGGCCGACCGCCTGCTGTTGGTGGTCGACCGCGCCATTGAGGCCGCCCGACTCCGGCGTGAAAACGAGGAATTGAAGCTTCGGACCGGGTCCAGCGGCGAGTTGATCGGCTCGTCCTCGTCGGTGATTCAGGTGCGTCAGGCCATCGACCGGGTTGCTCCGACCAATTCCCGCGTCCTGGTGACCGGTCCGGCCGGGTCCGGCAAGGAGGTGGTGGCGCGTCTGATCCATGCCCGCTCCCGCCGGGCCGACGGGCCGTTCGTGGTGATCAACTGTGCCGCCATGCATCCCGACCGCATGGAGATCGAGCTGTTCGGAACCGAACACGGCATGGACGGCCCCGACACGGCGCGCAAGATCGGCACCTTCGAGCAGGCCCATGGCGGAACCCTGCTGTTGGACGAGGTCGCCGACATGCCGCTGGAGACCCAGGGCAAGATCGTGCGGGTGCTGCAGGACCAGATGTTCGAGCGGGTCGGCGGCGGCAAGAAGGTCGAGGTCGACGTGCGGGTCATCGCCAGCACCAACCGCGACCTTCAGACCGAGATGGCGTCGGGTCATTTCCGCGAGGACCTGTATTATCGCCTGAACGTGGTGCCGGTCAAAATGCCGTCGTTGCGCGACCGCAAGGAAGACATCCCGGCCTTGTCGCGTCAGTTCATGCAAATGTCGGCGACCATGGCGGGGGCACCGCCACGTCCCATCTCCGAGGATGCGCTGGCGGCGCTCCAGGCCTATGACTGGCCGGGCAATGTGCGCCAGTTGCGGAATGTGGTCGATTGGCTGCTGATCATGGCGCCGGGCGATCCCCGCGAGCCGATCCGCGCCGACATGCTGCCTGCTGAGATCGGCGCCATCACCCCGGCGGTGCTGCGCTGGGAGAAGTCCAGCGAGATCATGACCCTGCCGCTGCGCGAGGCGCGCGAGTTGTTCGAACGCGAATATCTGTTGGCCCAGGTCAACCGCTTCGCCGGCAACATCTCGCGCACCGCCGCGTTCGTCGGCATGGAGCGGTCGGCGCTGCATCGCAAGCTCAAGCTGCTGGGCGTCAACACCGACGAAAAGGCGCGCTAGGATGAAGGTCATTGTCTGCGGTGCCGGCCAGGTCGGATTCAACATCGCCCATTATCTCGCCGGCGAGAACAACGACGTCACCGTCATCGACCAGCGGCCCGACCTGATCCGCAAGGTCAGCGACACCCTGGATGTGCAGGTGGTGTTGGGCTTCGCCTCCCATCCGCTGGTCCTCGAGCAGGCCGGTGCCGCCGATGCCGACATGCTGATCGCCGTCACTGCCGCCGACGAGGTCAACATGATCGCCTGTCAGGTGGCGCATTCCCTGTTCAACGTGCCGACCAAGATCGCCCGAATACGCAGCCAGAGCTATCTCCAGCCCATCTGGGCCAATCTGTTCTCGCGCGAGCATCTGCCCATCGACGTCATCATCAGCCCCGAGATCGAGGTCGCCCGCGCCATCACCCGGCGGCTGCACGTGCCCGGCGCGCTGGACGTGATTCCGCTGGCCAACGACAAGGTCCGGTTGATCGGGGTGCGCTGCACCGAGCAGTGCCCCTTGATCAACACGCCGCTCCGCCAGTTGACGGTGCTGTTTCCCGATCTGGCTATCGTCATCATCGGCATCGTCCGCGATGGCAAGGCCATCGTCCCCAATAGCGAAGACCAGATGCTGGAAGGCGACGAAGTCTATTTCGTGGTCGATACCAACCACGTGGACCGGGCTTTGTCGGCGTTCGGCCGCGAGGACAAGGAAGCGCGCCGCATCGTCATTTTCGGCGGCGGCAATATCGGCCTGTTCCTGGCGCAGCAGTTGGAAGAGGCCCATGCCGGCACCTCCATCAAGGTGATCGAGGTCAACAAGGAACGAGCCGAGTTCGTGGCCAAGACCCTGAACCGTACCGTGGTTCTGAACGGCGACGTGCTGGCCCCGGAAATCCTGGAAGAAGCCTCGGTCGGCGCCGCCGAGGCGGTGGTGGCGGTCACCAACGACGACGAGACCAATATCCTGGCGGGGCTGCTGGCCAAGCGCTATGGCTGCCGCCGGACCATGACCCTGATCAACAAGACCACTTACAGCGCTCTGATGGGACCGCTGGGGATCGACGTGGTGATCTCGCCCCGGGCCATCACGGTCTCGAACATTCTTCAGCATGTGCGACGCGGCCGCATCCATGCCGTCCATTCCCTGCACGAGGGGTTCGGCGAACTGATCGAGGCCGACGCCCTGGAGACCTCTTCCCTGGTGGGCAAGCCGCTGCGCGAGGTCAAGCTTCCCGCCGGCGTTCTGATCGGCGCCGTGGTCCACAACGGTCAGGTGATCAGCCCGCGCGGCAGCACCGTGGTGCAGGCGGGCGACCGGGTGATCCTGTTCGCCACCGCCGACGCGGTGAAGAAGGTGGAGAAGATGTTCTCGGTCCGGCTGGAATACTTTTGATGCTGGCCGTTCTGACGCGTCCGCGCGCGGTGATCTTCGACTGGGACAACACCCTGGTGGATTCGTGGGTCTGCATCCAGGAATCCTACAACATGACCTTCCGCCATTTCGGCATGGCGGAGTGGAGCCTGGACGAGACCCAGGCGCGCGTCGCCGCCTCCATGCGCGATTCCTTTCCCGCCATGTTCGGCGAGCGCTGGCTGGAGGCGCGGGACGTCTTCACCGCCAGCTTCGAAGCCATCCACATGGAGCATCTCCGGCCGCTGCCCGGCGCCGCCGAAATGCTGCAAGGCTTGCGCGACGTCGGACTGGTCCTCGCCGTGGTCAGCAACAAGCGCGGCACATTCCTGCGCAAGGAAGCCGAGGCCATGGGCTGGGGACCGTTTTTTGCCCATCTGATCGGAGCCGACGACGCCGAGGTCGACAAGCCGGACGCGGCACCGGTGCGCCTCGCCCTGGCAAGCACCGGGATTTCGCCCGGCCCCGACGTCTGGTTCGTCGGCGATTCGCCCATCGACATGCAGTGCGCCGTCAACTCCGGTTGCATCCCGGTCCTGCTGCGGCCGCACCCCCCATACGAAGGTGAGTTCCTTCACGCTCCCGCCCGGTTTTTGGCGGGTTGCGACGATTTGGCGGATCTGGTGCGCGAACTATAGGTTCCCATCCGTAGCGATTGGTGATAACGAAATGGGTTCGACGGGGAGGGCCGCTGGCACCTCTCCCATGTCCATAATAAGAACGGATCGCCCCCATGTCCGCGGAAAAGTCCCAAAATGTGCAGGATGTGTTTCTCAACTTCATCCGCAAGAACAAGACCCCCGTCACCATTTTCCTGGTCAACGGCGTCAAGCTGCAGGGAATCGTGACCTGGTTCGACAACTTCTCGGTCCTGCTGCGTCGGGATGGCCACACCCAGCTGGTGTACAAGCACGCCATATCCACGATCATGCCGTCCACTCCGATCTCGCTGTTCGAGCCGCCGATCAAGGAAAACGGCGAAGAGTAAGTGGCTAACGGACCGCCCGACTCCTCGGCTCCCTCGCGCCAACGCGCCATGGTCATCCATCCCGCCTTCAAGGCGGGGGAGGCCATGCGCTTGCCCGAGGCCCGTCTGGCCGAAGCGGTCGGGCTGGCCCGGGCCATCGACCTCGACATCGTCGCCGCCGAGGCGGTCACCGTCGCCAAGAAACGGCCGGCCACCCTGCTGGGCAAGGGCGCGGTCGAGCGTCTGGCCATGGAGATCGAGGAAAAGATGATCGGGCTGGCGGTGGTGGATGGTCACCTGTCGCCGGTCCAGCAACGCAACCTGGAGCGGGAATGGGGCTGCAAGGTCATCGACCGCACCGGCCTGATCCTGGAGATTTTCGGAGAGCGGGCGCGTACTCGCGAGGGATCGTTGCAGGTGGAACTGGCGGCGCTCAGCTATCAGCGCTCGCGGCTGGTTCGGTCCTGGACCCACCTGGAACGCCAGCGCGGCGGCTTCGGCTTCCTCGGCGGTCCCGGCGAAACCCAGATCGAGGCCGACCGCCGCCTGATCGGCGACCGCATCACCAAGCTGGAGCGCGAGCTGGAAGACGTCAAGCGCACCCGCGACCTTCACCGCAAGGCGCGGCGCCGGGTGCCTTATCCCATCGTCGCCCTGGTGGGCTATACCAATGCCGGCAAGTCCAGCCTGTTCAACACCATCACCAAGGCCGAGGTGATGGCCAAGGACATGCTGTTCGCCACCCTGGACCCCACCATGCGCACCCTGGTGCTGCCGTCGGGGCGCAAGATCATCCTGTCCGACACCGTCGGATTCGTTTCGGACCTGCCGCACGAACTGGTCGCCGCCTTCCGCGCCACCCTGGAAGAGGTGCTGGAGGCCGACGTGGTGGTGCATGTGCGCGACATTTCCCATCCCGATACCGAAGCCCAGGCCGCCGATGTGGAAACCGTGCTGCGCGAGTTGGGGCTGGCCGAGGTGGTGGATCGCGGCCTGGTCGAGGCCTTGAACAAGATCGACCTGCTGGACGAGGTCCGCCGCGCCGAAGTGGTGAACCAGGCCAAGCGCCGCCCCGACGCCATGGCGCTGTCCGCCGTCACCGGCGAGGGCGTGGGGGATCTGCTGGCCGAACTGGATCGCCGGCTGGGCTCCCAGCGCGAAGTCCTGGATGTTTCCCTGTCATTGGCCGACGGCGCCTCCATCTCCTGGCTGTATCGCCATGGCGAGGTGGTGGCCCGGCGCGACGACCAGTCGCACGCCTTCCTGCGGGTGCGGCTCGACCCGGCCGACATCAAGCGGTTCCAGCAACGCCAGGCCGACGGAAGAGGTGTTTCGTGAGCGCAATGATCGATGCCGACATCGTTGCCCGCATCATCCGCGAGACCGCCGAGACCGAAATTCTGCCGCGCTTCGGCCATCTTGCCGCCGATCAGATCTGGGAGAAGAAGCCGGGCCAAGTGGTGACCGAGGCCGACGAGGCCGCCGAAAAGGTCCTGTCGCGCCGGCTGGTCGATCTGTTGCCGGGCTCCAAAGTGGTAGGCGAGGAGGGCGTGAACGCCGATCCCGCGCTGCTTCGGAACCTGGAAGGCCAGGGAGCGGTCTGGGTGATCGACCCGGTGGACGGCACCAGCAATTTCGCCAAGGCCAATCCCCGCTTCGCCGTCATCATCGCCCTGGTGATCGACGGCGTCACCCGCGCGGGATGGATTTACGATCCGGTTGGCGACCGCATGGTGGTGGCGGAGACAGGCGAGGGGGCCTGGATGGGCGGCGAACGCCTGTCGGTGCTGCCGGACGGTCCGCTGGAAACCTTGGCCGGATCAGTCAAGCGGTCGGCGCATCTGCTGTCGCGGGTGGCCAAGGTGGGACGCAAGGGCAGCGCCGCCCACGACTATCTCGACCTCGTCACCGGCATCCTCCACTTCGCCCATTTCACCAAGCTGATGCCGTGGGACCACGCCGCCGGCGTCCTGATCCACGCCGAGGCCGGCGGCTATTCCCGCCTGCTCAACGGCACCCCCTACCAGCCGGTCCTGTGCCGGACAGGCTTGCTGCTGACCCCGACCGAAGGCTGCTGGCGTTCGCTGAAGGCGCTGGTGGAGTAGGGCGGCTGGGCGTTTGTTGCGGGCTCTGCCCGCACCCGCAAAGGGCCTTGGGCCCTTTGATCCCGTTGGTTTGGCAATGGAACAGGCGGGGCCTTATGGGGTGAACCGCTTGGCTGACGGTTGCTTGGTCTGGAAATTCGGCCGAATGACGGCTATAGTCTCTTCATGGTCGATCCAGCACACAGCCCGCCCGATCTTGATGACGATGACGTGGCCGAGCTTGCCGCCTTGGCCGCCGCCGTGGCCGAGGCGCGGGCAGAAGTCCGCTCCATTCCGCATTCGGACGTGCGAGCATGGTTGCTGGAAGTGGCCGCCGGAAACTTTGATGCGCCGGTGCCGGTCACCCGATGATCGAGCCGGTCAATTGGCGGCCGGTAGCCTTCGCCGATCTTACTCGTATCATCCGCCATATCGCCGAGGAGAATCCCATTGCCGGTCGTCAGGTCGGCCGGGATCTCCTGCTCGCCACCGACAGCCTGGTGATCTTTCCCAACCGAGGCCGCGTTGGACGGATTCCGGGAACCCGCGAGCTTGTCGCCGTTCGGCCATATATCATCGTTTACGAAGTGACCGGACACGACGCAGTGACAATCCTTCGCGTCTGGCACGGAGCGCAAAGCCGCAACGACGGCGGGTCGTGAATCGCCGATGCCGTGGGACCATGCCCGCCGAGGTGCCGGTCCACGCCGAGGCCGGCGGCTATTCCCACCTGCTCGACGGCAAAGCCTATCAAGCCGGTCCTGTGCCGGACAGGCCTGCTGCTGACCCCGACCGAGGGCTCCTGGCGCTCGCTCAAGGCGCTGGTGGAGTAGGGCGGGGCAATTGTTGCGGGCTCTGCCCGCACCCGCAAAGGGCCTTGGGCCCTTTTTGATCCCGTTGATTTATCAACGGAACAGGCGGGCCTTGTGGGGCGAACCACGCACTACATCCATGAGGTCGTCATTCCTGCGAAAGTGGGAATCCATGTGTCTAGGTATTCCCGACCGTGGCTCGATGGCGTACCATCGCGCCACAACCAATGCGGAATGGGGACGCTATGGAGAGACGGCTCGTTCTTGGACTGTTTGGTGTGGTTCTTCTTGCCGCCACGGTAGCTGGCGCTGAGGGGGAAGTCGGTTTCGACTGCCGTCTCGCCAAGACGAAGATCGAGACTGCGATCTGCTCATCCGAGGAAATCCGTCGATTTGACGCGGAAATGGCGAGGGCCTATCGCGCCGTGAGGGATATGCTTGATCCAGTCGCGAGGGAGTACTTTGAACGTGAACATCAGGTATGGCTGGAACACAGAAACGACGCCTGCGCCGAACCATTCAACGACCCCAGAAGGACTATCGCCGGATGCGTCGAAGCGAGCATCCGGCGGCGAACGGACTACCTGATGGAAAGACTTGAGCGCTTGAAGTCTGGCGTTTCCAATGCTGCCGGAGGCGATCTTTCTTCTGAGCAGGCCTACGCAATCTGTGACGACGTCATCCGCCTGACAAACGAAGGGAGCATCCAAGGCCATACCCTGTCCTTCAAGGAGCCGACAGATCAGGAACAGGAAGGCGTCCGACGACTGAACGAGGATGGAAAAGCGGCTGGTGTTCTGTCTCTTGAACTTCCAAACGGAACCATGAGGCGCTTCGTGTCGGTCTACGGGGGAGGGACATGCGCAGACGCAACCATCTATGAGCTGGGTGCCAGGGCATCGTCGTCGCATCTAGAACGGGGCATTGATCTGCATGGATTAAAGTGGGGGATGGAGGATGCTCTCCTCCTGATCAGGGGGCAGCCCGTTGTGATCACAGGCAGCCTCTCCCCTCTAACCCCCACCTACGTCCTGATGGTGTCCTGGATAGGAGAAGGCAAGAAAAAGCCCCTGTGTATCTTCCGCCCATCCGGGAAGGTTGTTATGCGGGTTGCCCCGGATGCGCCACGCGTTTGCCAGGACATCGCAGCTCGCCGCCGACAATGTTCGTCCGTTGCCGTGGATGAGGATCAATGGTGATGCGGAACTGGAGGCGATTGATGACGAGCGGATTAACGGTGGTCATGCCGAGATTGTTGCCACGGCAGAAGCCGATGTTGATGGGAAGGGAAAGCCGAGCTTGGTCGGTCTGATGCACTTCGAGTCGGGACGGGGGTGCGGCCGTCTCGACGAATACCTTGCGCACATCGTGCCCTCCGGTGCGAGCACCGCGCCCACACGATTATCCGGTGCCTTGGGGAACCAAGTGTGGGGACCGGTTCACCTGTGGGACAGGCAGGAGGAATTCGCTGACACAAACAAGATCGTCAATAAACGGGGCCACCTAACGCTGTTCTCATACGATGGGCGCACCTATATTCTGGGACACCACGACGGAACGACGGGGGTGTTCCGCATCGACGGCGACCACGTTGTCCAAGCGTGTACCGTAGACGTGATGCCCCAGATTGAGATCGATCGCTCATACATCCCCAGATAAGCTGGCGAAAAATCCGAGTGAACCTCCCGTGACGACGGGCCTAACCGCATTCGGAACGGGACCAGGGTCCAGGGACCAAGTCCCTGGCGGGTGCAGGGCAGCGCCCTGCAAGCCCTGATCCCCTTGCGTCCTCCTACCCCTCGCGATGGATGGCGAAGGCGGCGGAGGCTTGGCTGGTGGGCATCATCTCGATGCGGTTGATGTTGACGTGGGCGGGCAGGGAGGCGGCCCAGTATACCGCTTCCGCCACGTCCTCGGCGGTCAGCGGGGTGGTGCCGTCGTAGACTTTGGCGGCCTTCTCGGCGTCACCGTGGAAGCGCACCTGGGAGAATTCGCTGCCGCCGCACAGTCCGGGCTCGATATTGGTGACCCGCACCTTGGTCTTGACCAGATCGGCCAGCAGGTTGAGGGAGAACTGGCTGACCGCCGCCTTGGTGGCGCCGTACATGTTGCCGCCGGGATAGGGATAGGTGCCGGCGACCGAGCTGATGTTGACCACATGGCCGGTGTTGCGGGCCACCATGCCCGGCAAAACCGCGCGGGTCATGTACATCAGCCCCTTGAGGTTGGTGTCGACCATGGTGTCCCAATCGTCCAGATCGGCATTGTTGGCCGGCTCCAGCCCCAGGGCGAGGCCGGCATTGTTGACCAGGACGTCGATCTGGCGGAAGTCGGCCGGCAAGCCGTCGATGAAGGCGGCGACTGCGGCGCGGTCGCGCACATCCAGGGGGGCGGCATGGACCGGCACGGCGAGGTCAGTCTTCAAGGCTTCCAACCGGTCAGTGCGGCGGCCGCAGATGACCAGTCGGGCGCCCTCGGCGGCGAAGCGCCGGGCGATGGCGGCGCCGAAGCCGGCGGTGGCGCCGGTGACCAGAACGGTACGGTTGCTCCATGAATTCGTCATTGCTGGGGCTCCGAGGGGGGGGGAGGGAGCGGACGCTGGGGATCGTCGTCGCGGATCATGACCAGATGGGGCATGGTCGACAGCGGATTGTCGATCTTCCAGATATAGACCTTGGCGGCACCGAACGGCCGGACCTCGGAGGCGTTATGCTCGACCACGTTGGCGTCGGTGGTGATGCGGAACTCGCCTTCCATGGTCAGGCCCATCTCGGCCATGATCTGGGCGTCCGACGGCTTCATGGAATTGGCGTGGATGGCGATGACGCCGTTTTCCATGGAGCGCATGGCGATCAGGCGGGCGTCGCGGCGCAGCAGGGCAACCAGCTGCACCCGGCCCAGACGACCGGCACGCTCGTATTCGACGGCGAAGCGGCCCTTGCCGCGCGACTCGATCTTGCGGACGGCCATGTCGCGGATCAGGTCCTTGCGGATGTTGTCGAGCTTGTCCTGCTCGTTCTCCGGCGTGACGGTGCCCTTGCGGTAGTCGTCGAGGATGGGCGCCCACAGCAGGTCGCCCTTGAAGGTCAGGGAAAAGTCGCCATAGCGCGACAGCCGCAGTTCGCTCTTGAACTTGTCGGGGATGTAGCACGACGACAGCAGGAACAGCGCCGCCAGCACGCCGAGACGTTTCGCCCACTCACGAATCACCGGATCATCCTCCCGACTTCTCCAGGCCTTTGGCAGCCTGCCACAGTGCTTCCATTTCGTCGAGGGATGCTGCCTCGGGCGAGCGGCCGGCGGCCTTCAGTTCGGTTTCGATATGACGGAACCGGCGCTCGAACTTGCCATTGGCCCGCTTCAAGGCCCGCTCGGGATCGACGTCCAGCTTGCGGGCGAGATTGACGCAGACGAACAGCAGGTCGCCCATTTCGTCTTCCAACCGGTCGTGGGGGGCGGCGATGGCGATTTCGTGGGCGATCTCGCCGGCCTCCTCGGCCAGTTTGTCGAGGATGGTGGCGGGCTGGTCCCAATCGAAGCCGACGCGGGCGGCCCGCCGTTGCAGCTTCAGCGCCCGCGTCATGGGCGGCAGGGTCCGCGCCACGCCGTCCAGGATGCCGGCATCGTCGCTGCCGGCCTTGGCGGCGCGCTCGGTGGCCTTGGTCTCTTCCCAGGCTTTGGTCTGACCAGCGCTGTCGCGTCCATCGGCGGCGACGAAGACGTGGGGGTGGCGACGGATCATCTTGTCGGCGATGGCCTGGGCGATGGCGTCGAAGTCAAAGCCGCCCTGTTCCTTGGACATCTGGGCGTAGAACACCACCTGGAACAGCAGGTCGCCCAACTCGTCCTTCAGCGCCGCCATGTCGCCATGATCGATGGCGTCAGCCACCTCGTAGGCTTCCTCGATGGTGTAGGGGGCGATGGTGGCGAAGGTCTGCTCGCGGTCCCAGGGGCAGCCACCTTCGGGATCGCGCAGCTTGGCCATGATGGCAAGCAAGCGGTCTATCGGCTTGGAATCGCTCATTGTTCCGGTGTCGCTTCGGCGGCGAAGTCAGCGCCCTTGCCCCAGGGATCGTCGCTCATCAGCCGTGGGCTCATGGCGGCGTAGGTGGCGGTGATCTGCTCATACGGCACGTCGTTGAAGCTGCCGCGCTCACGGACATATTCCATGTGGCGGCGGTCCTGAACGTCATAGGGATGGAAGATGGAATCGGCGGTCCCATCCCATTCCAGCGGATGGACGCCGAATTTCTGGCACAGGGTCAGGTTGAAGGCCGGGGTGGATTTGACCCAGCACCCGTCCAACCAGATCTCGGCGAAGGCGTGCCAGCACAGCACGTCACCGCCGTTGACCTCCAGCAGTTTGGGCGTGGCCAGATGGTTGCGCACGTCGGCGAAGCCGATCCGGGCCGGCAGTCCCACCGCGCGGGCGCAGGCGGTGAGCAGTGCCGCCTTGGGGATGCAAAAGCCGCTGCCCTTGACCAGGACATCCTTGGCGGAATAGCTCTCCGGGACGTTGAAGCGGACATAGGGATCGTAGAGGACCCCATCCCGCACGGCATAATAGAGCCTTACCGCGATGTCGCGAGGATCGGTTCCGCCATGCGCGGCCTGGTTGGCGAAGGCGACGATGACGGGGTCATCGGATTGAATGAAACGGGCCGGGGCGAGGGTGGCGGGATCTGCGGTCATCGTGCTGCCGGTGTGTGGTGATACCAAGGCCGATAGCATAATGGCTGTATCGTCCTTGCCCCATAGAAAAAAGGCGGCCTCCTCGCGGAAGCCGCCTTTTAGGATAGCGCCATCATCAGCCCAGATTGGCTTCGACGAAGTCCCAGTTGACCAGTTTGTCGAGGAAGCACTGGACGAAATCGGGGCGGCGATTCTGCCAATCCAGGTAATAGGCGTGCTCCCAGACATCGACGGTCAGCAGCGCCGTCTGGCCGTGGGCCAAGGGCAGGTCGGCATTGGCGGTCTTGGTGATCTTCAGCTTGCCGCCGTCGAGTACCAGCCAGGCCCAGCCCGAGCCGAACTGAGTGACGGCAGCGTTCTTGAAGTCCTCCTTGAACTTATCGAAGCCGCCGAGATCGGACTCGATCTTGGCCAGCAGCTTGGCGCCCGGCTTGCCGCCGCCACCCTTCTTCAGGCAGTTCCAGAAGAAGGTGTGGTTCCACACCTGCGCCGCGTTGTTGAAGATCCCCTGCTTGGCCGGCAGATCGGCGGCGGCCATCTTGATCACCTCTTCCAGCGACTTGGACGCCAGATCGGTGTCCTTGATCAGGTTGTTGAGGTTGGTCACATAGGCGGCGTGGTGCTTGCCATGATGGAACTCGAAGGTGCGAGCGGAGATGTGGGGCTCCAGCGCATCATTGGCGAAAGGCAACGGAGGAAGCTCGAAGGCCATGGTTCACCTCATGAGAGTCAAGGGGTTCTGGAGAGAATTGGAAAATCTCTAAACGATGCATAGAAGATATGCATTTGTCCGGCGGTTGTGAAGCCCTATTGCCCAAATGCCAGGGTCGGCCGCCCGGTCGCCAGACGGGCGGCAGCCAATCCGCTGGAAATCGCCGCCTCGATGGTACAGGGCCAGGGCGATTCAATCCAGTCTCCGGCAAGAAACAAGGTGGGGAAATCGGTCTTCGGGCCGGGCCGGCGGGCGATGGTGGCCTCGTCATGGGCCAGGGTGGCGCGGCGTTCCTTCATGATGCGAACCGGAGGGAGTGGCGCATGTGGCAGGCCGATGGCGCGGGCGGCCTCGTCCCACAACAGCGCCGCGATGTCGTCATTGGAGCGCCCCGCCAAGGCATCGGCGGCGGAGACGGTGACCGACAGCACGTCGCCGCGCAGGAACAGCCAGTGCCCGGCGGCGTTGACCAGACCGAGGAAGTGGGATTTGTCCGGCAAGACCGGCGGCCGATCCAGACGGAAATGGGCGTTGACGATGGGACGCGTCGGCATCTCCGGCCAGACTCCCGGCAAGACGGCGAACAGCGCCCAGGGCGGCAGCGCCAGAATCACCCGGTCATTGGGCGTCAACCGAATCTCGGCGGTGTCGAAGGTCAAGGAATCGGGCGTCGCGGCCAGTAGCCGGCGGCGAAAATGGACCTCGGCGCCGAAGCTTCCCAGCGTCGCCAGGGCCGGCGCCACCAGCGCCGCCGACAGCCCCAGGGGAAAGGTCCAGGGCGTCAGGGCGGCGGCCCCGCCCAGCAGCGCCTTGCGCATGGTCCAGGCGAACATGCGGGCCGAGGC
Organism: uncultured Magnetospirillum sp.; assembly: GCF_903853455.1. Lineage (GTDB taxonomy): Bacteria > Pseudomonadota > Alphaproteobacteria > Rhodospirillales > Magnetospirillaceae > Phaeospirillum. Next base: position 15,300 of record NZ_CAINTR010000058.1, on the reverse strand, counting down.
GTCCTCGGGCGCGGTGTTCATGATCGCCTCGCACATGGGCTGCCACAGCCGGGTAAAGGAGCGGCTGCGGCCAAGACGGCTGGCGACGGTCTCGTTCGCCCAAGTCCAGGGCAGCCCCAGGGCGGAAAGGATTTCGCCGATGCCGGCGGGCAGGCGCTTCGGCGAGACCGTCCAGCGGGCGCCGGTGGCCAGATCGACGAAGGGAAAGCAGGGGTCCACCGCCACCATGGCCTCGATCCCGCCGGTGGCCTGGGCATAGGCCAGGGTGGTGCGATTGGCCCCCAGCACCAGATGGCTGCCGTTGTCGATGACGCGGTCGAGCTTCTCGTCCATGAACGAGCGGCAGCGGCCGCCGGCATGACCGGCCGCCTCGTGCACCACCACCCGGCTGCCGGATTTGGCGGCGGCGACCGCGGCGGCGAGACCGGCAAGGCCGGCGCCGACGATGTGAAGTGTTCCGGTCACGGTGGAATTACGCCATCAGGCCGTGGAGGATGCCGGAGATGAAGACTCCGGCGGTGTCGATCCGGCCCAGCTTCACCCGCTCGGCCAGCGGGTCGCCGGTGCGCAGGCGCTTGGACAGCGCCTCGGCCACTTTGAGGGTGACGGAGGTCTGGAGCCGCAGGCGAAGGTCCTTGATCATGCCGGGCAGGGGGCGGGCCAGCTCGATCAACCCGTCGGTGGCGTCGAGCATGCGGTCGATGACCGCGCGCAGTTCCGGCGGCGAGGCCTTCTTCTCCAGCACCCGATTGGTGAGGCCGGCCGCCAGCAGCCAATCGCGCGGAATGTAGACCCGTTTCAGCTCGGCGTGGTCCTTGCCGCAATCCTGGAGATGGTTGAGAACCTGCAACGCGGCGCACAGGGCGTCCCCGGGGGCGAACGTATCATGGGACTCGCCGTGGAGATCGAGCAGGAAGCGTCCCACCGGCGCCGCTGAATAGCGGCAATAGGTCATCAGGTCGCCCCAATCCTCGCAGTAGTCGCGGACGGCATCGCGGCGAAAGGCGTGCAGCAGCTGGGCGGCATGCTCGATCAATCCGGGATCGCCATCGACCGCTTGGCGATAGGCGATGGCCAGCGCCACAACCGGCGAATTCTCGCGCCCCTGCAACCCGGCATCCAGCGCGTCGAGGCCGGCGACCTTTTCCTCGGGAGGCAAGGTGGCGGAATCGGCGATGTCGTCGGCGTGACGGGCGAAATGGTAGTAGGCCATGATGGTGGCGCGCTTGGACGCCGGCAGCAGCAGGGTGGCGACCGGGAAGTTTTCCTGGGTCGCGGTCTTGCTGGCGGCGGGCAGCGCGGCGGCGTCGACGCGGGACAAAGCAGCTCCTGGCGTTGGTGCGGTGGTCCGGAAGCGCTATATATGCCACGTCCCTCCCAGGAGAAACAGAACCTTCATGGCCGCCATGCCCGACTTGTCCGCCGCCGCCCGTCTGGTCCACGACTTCGACCGCGAGCGCTTTGTCACGGCCCTGTTCGCTCCACCGGAACGGCGCGAGGCGCTGATGCTGCTCTACGCCTTCAATGTGGAAGTGGCGCGGATACGCGAAAGCGTGCGCGAACCCATGGCCGGCCTGATCCGTCTGCAATGGTGGCGTGACACCCTGGTGGCGGCCAGCGAGGGGCGACCGGTGGATCACCATCCCGTCGCCGGGCCGCTGGGGGAGCTGATCCGTCGGCATGGCTTGCCGCTGGAGCTGTTCGAGCGGCTGCTGGCGGCGCGGGAACGGGACCTGGAGGCGGCCGGCCCGGCCGATCTCGCCGCCGCCGAAGCCTATGCCGAGGATACCTCCTCCTCCCTGACCGCTCTGGCGCTGACGCTGCTGGGGGCGGAGAGCGAGGAGGTGTTCACCGCCGGCCGCCATGTGGGCATCGCCTGGGCGCTGGTGGGGCAGGTTCGCGCCCTCGGCTTTCATCTGTCAATCGGGCGGTTGACGCTGCCCGAGACGGTGTTGCATGACGCCGGAACCCACGGGGCCGCGGTGCTGGCCGGCCAAGCGCCGCGCCCAGCCTTGGTTCTGGCGGCCCAGGCCATGGCGGAACGGGCCGGTACCCATCTTGCCGAGGCCCGCCGGATGCGGGCCAGCCGCACGGCACTGCCGGCCTTGCTGCCGGCGGTGTTGGCCGATGGTCATCTCAAATTGCTGGAGCGGGTCGGGTGGGATCCGTTCGACAGCCGCGTCGTCCGGCCGAGACCGCAGCCTCTGCGTCTGGCCTGGGCCAATATGCGAGGGAAATTCTAGATTATTTCTTATACGGAACAACAACGGTACGATGGCGCAACAATACTGTTGCTGCCCCGTAACATTAAGTTCGGCGATGCTGTCATTCGGTTATGTGGTGGCTGCTGTTTCAGGGCGCCACAATCGGTTTGATTCTGCCAGCCTCAGCTTTCATTGTCCAGCCTTCCCAACAATTCCGGGTCGCCACCCGAGGCGGCGCTATTGGTGCTGCGGCAAATTTCGACGCCGTAGCGGGGAAGCGCATGAGGGCCGCCGGCCTTGGGGCCAGTTCCCGACAGGCCGAGGCCGCCGAATGGCTGCGAGCCGACCACGGCGCCGATCATGGAGCGGTTGACATAGACATTGCCTACCCTGACCCGGTCGGCGATGTGGCGGATGACGGAATCGATGCGGCTGTGGATGCCCAGCGTCAACCCGAATCCGGTGGCATTGACGGCCGCGATCACCTGATCCAGCGCCGACGAGTCCCAGGCAATGACATGCAGGAGAGGGCCGAACACCTCGCGCTCCAACGGCGCCATATCCTTGATCTCATAGGCCCTCGGCGCGAAGAACAGTCCGTCCGGGGGACATGATGCCCGTGCCACCAGACGGCCGCACCGGTCGAGGTTATCCGCATGGACGTTCAGCCTCGCCAGGGCTTCGGCATCGATCACCGGGCCAATATCAGTGGCGAGAAGGCCGGGATCGCCCACTGCCAACTCCGCGACCGCTCCCGCCAGCATGGGTTCCAGCCGGCTCCAGGCCTCCCGCTGGATGAACAGGACCCGCAGGGCGGAACAGCGCTGACCGGCGGAACGGAAGGCGCTGTCGATGATGTCGCCCACCACCTGCTCGGTTAGGGCGGAGGAATCGACGATCATGGCGTTGATGCCGCCGGTCTCGGCGATCAGCGGCACGATGGGGCCGTCCTTGGCCGCCAGCCGGCGGTGGATGGCATGCGCTGTCTCGGTCGAGCCGGTGAACGCCACGCCGGCAATGGCGGGATGGGCGACCAGCGCCTCTCCCATCTCGGGACCGCCCGGCAGCAGATGCAGGACCTGCGGCGGGATGCCGGCCAGATGCAACAGCCGCACCGCCTCGGCCGCCATGAGGGGCGTCTGCTCGGCCGGCTTGGCCAGCACCGTATTGCCGGCGGCCAAGGCGGCCGCCACCTGACCGGTGAAGATAGCCAGGGGAAAGTTCCAGGGCGAGATACAGGCGAACACGCCACGGCCATGCAGCGTCAACTCGTTGACCTCACCCACCGGGCCGGGCAGGCGGGTGGGAGTGGAATAATGTTTTCGCGCCTCGGCGGCATAGAAGCGCAGGAAATCCACCGCCTCCCTGATCTCCGCCACGGCGTCGGGAATGGTCTTGCCGGCCTCACGGATGGCCAGCCGCATCAAATCCGGCCGTGCCGCCTCGAACAGATCGGCGGCGCCTTCCAGCATGGCGGCCCGCCCGTCGCCGCCCAATCGATCCCAGGCGGGAAAGGCCGCGGTGGCGTCAGCCATGGCTGCCGCCATATCGGCTTCGGCCATCACCGGTATCGGCTGTCGCTCGGCCACATCCAGCGCCATGTCGAGAGCCGCCAAGACCAGCGGATTGGCCAGATCCAGACCGGTGGAATTGCGACGCGGCGCGAACAGGGCGCGGGGCAGGGCGATGGATGACGGCTTGGCGGAAACTGTGAGCGGATCGGCAACCACCTGTTCCGGCGGCAGCGAGGCGTCAGCCAGACGGTTGACGAAGGAGGTGTTGGCGCCGTTCTCCAGCAGGCGTCGGACCAGATAGGGCAGCAGATCCTCGTGGCTGCCCACCGGAGCATAGGTTCGGCAGGCGATATGGGGGACGATCTGATAATAGAGCGCCTCGCCCATGCCGTGCAGTCGCTGGAATTCCCAGTCGGTCCGGCTGCCGGCCAGTTCCCGCACCGCCGCCATGGTATGGGCGTTGTGGGTGGCGAATTGGGGATAAACGGCGTCGCCAGCCGCCAGCAGACCGGCGGCACAGGCCAGATAGGAGATGTCGGTGGCAGATTTGCGAGTGAAAACCGGGAAGCCGCTGCCCAGGCCCCGCTCCTGGGCCCGCTTGATCTCGCCGTCCCAATAGGCGCCCTTGACCAACCGCACCATCAGCCGCCGGTTCTGGCCACGCGCCAACTCGACCAGCCAACCGATCAGCGGCTTGGCCCGCTTCTGATAGGCCTGCACCGCCAGCCCGAACCCGTCCCAGCCGGCAAGCGAGGGATCGGCTAGGGTGGCAGCGATCACATCCAGCGAAAGATCGAGGCGGTCGATCTCCTCGGCATCGACCGTCAACCCGATATTGACGGATTTGGCAAGGCGGCAAAGCTCGATCAGGCGCGGCGTCAACTCGGCAAGGACACGTTGGCGCTGGGCCATCTCGTAGCGAGGGTGCAGCGCCGACAGCTTGACCGAGATGCCGGAGCCATCCACCGGACCGCGCCCACCCGAAGCCTTGCCGACGGCGGCGATGGCGCCGGCATAGGCCGCCAGATAGGCTTTGGCGGCGGCTTTGGTTCGGGCCGCCTCACCCAGCATGTCGTAGGAATGGCCGTAGCCCTTGGCCTCCCAACCGCGGGAGTGGTCCAGCGCCTCGGCGATGGTCCGGCCCATGACGAACTGGCGGCCGAGAATCCCCATGGCGGCGATCAGCGCCTGACGGACCACCGTCTCGCCCAGGCGTTCCATCAGTCCGTGGGGAGAAATTTCATCCCCATGTAACAATCGGCCGCCCAGCATCAGAGCCCAGGTGGAGGCGTTGACGAAGGCCGACGGGCTGTGGCCGAGATGCTCCTCCCAATGGGCGGAGCCGATCTTGTCACGGATCAGGCGGTCGACGGTTTCGGTGTCGGGAATGCGCAACAGCGCTTCCGCCAGACACATCAGCACCACGCCTTCGCGGGTGGCAAGGCCGTATTCCGCCAAAAAACCATCCAGATCAGCCAGATGCGGGCGGTGGCGCCGCGCTCCCTCCACCAGCGTCCTTGCTGCGGCCATGATCCGGTCCCGTTGGGGCGGGGCGAGGGGAATAGCGGCGGCCAATGCCTCGACCAGCACCGATTCCTCGGTCGCCGCCATGCGGTGGAGAGGCGCGTGGCTTGGGTCGAAACGAGGGGCGGTGGAGAAGATCATGGCAGTTCTCCGCGCGGGGTCATTCCATCAAGGTCGTCTCGACCGGGGGGCCGTGCAAGCCCTGCATGACCGCTAGCTATTGCCTAGGGATTGATCATGGCTCAAAATCGTTGCCTAATTGCCGAACAAGGAAGAAGAGCCGGTAGGGGGTTTGGCTAACCACATTAGCGGCATGCCGGTTGCATCTTTACCGATTGCCCCTCAACAAAAGGGATGGAGGCGTATGGCGTTCGACGAGATGAAGTCTTCCGATGGAGGGGTCCGTTCTCCGTACAAAGCATACGAGAACTGGTTGCTGTCGGTTCCTCCCGATCTGTTGCCGCGCAAGAACGAACAGGCCGACACCCTGTTCCGCCGGCTCGGGATCACGTTCGCCGTCTACGGTGACGAAGAAGGCACCGAAAGACTGATCCCCTTCGACCCCATTCCCCGCATCATCGCGGCGGCGGAGTGGAAGCGGCTGTCCGAAGGGTGCTGCCAGCGGGTTCGCGCCCTGAACGCCTTCCTCAAGGATCTCTATCACGACCAGGAGATCGTCAAGGCCGGCGTCATCCCCAAGGCCCATATCTTCGGCAATGGTCTCTATCGCCCCGAGATGCACGGACTCGACGTCGCCCGTGACGTCTACATCCATATCGCCGGCATCGACATCGTGCGCACCGGCGAGTCCGAATTCTTCGTGCTGGAAGATAATCTGCGCTCGCCGTCCGGGGTGTCCTACATGTTGGAAAACCGGGCCATGATGATGCGCCTGTTTCCCGACCTGTTCACCCGGCACCATGTGGCAGCCGTCGAATCCTATCCCGATCAGCTGTTGAAGAATCTGCGCTCGGTGGCACCGACAGCTTGCGATGGCGATCCCACCGTGGTCCTGATGACCCCCGGCTACCACAACAGCGCCTATTTCGAACACGCCTTCCTGGCCGAGCAGATGGGTATCGAGCTGGTGGAAGGTCGCGACCTGTTCGTCAAGGACAAGCTGGTCTATATGCGGACCACCCAGGGGCCGAAACGGGTGGACGTGATCTATCGGCGCATCGACGACGACTTCCTCGATCCCGACGCCTTCAATCCCGAGTCGGCCTTGGGGGTGCGGGGACTGCTGGAGGCCTATCGCGCCGGCGGCGTCACCCTGGCCAACGCCATTGGCACCGGTGTCGCCGACGACAAGGCCACCTACACCTATGTTCCCGAGATGGTGCGATTCTATCTGGGCGAGGAGCCGATCCTGGCCAACGTGCCGACCTGGCGGCTGGAGCGCGACGACGAGCGCAAATACGTGCTGGAGCATCTGGCCGAACTGGTGGTCAAGGAGGTTCAGGGTGCCGGCGGCTACGGCATGCTGGTGGGGCCAACCTCAAGCAAGGCGGAAATCGAGGAGTTCCGTGGCCGGATCCTCAAGAATCCCAGCAACTACATCGCCCAGCCAACCTTGGCGCTGTCCACGGTGCCGACCTTGGTGGAGAAGGGGATCGCTCCACGCCACGTGGATCTGCGTCCCTATGTGCTGATGGGCGAGACGGCGACCCTGGTTCCGGGGGGACTGACGCGGGTGGCGTTGCGGGAGGGATCGTTGGTGGTCAATTCGTCGCAGGGCGGCGGGACCAAGGATACCTGGGTGTTGGAGAACGACCCATGCTGAGCCGGACCGCCGCCCATCTTTATTGGATGAGCCGCTACATGGAACGGGCGGAGAATATCACCCGCTTCCTGGAAGTCGCCAATCGCATGTCCTTGTCCGCCGGCAAGGACCGCGCCGCCTATTGGCGGCCGGTGCTGACCATCGCCGGCGGCGAGGCCGCCTACAGCGAAAGCTATGGCGAGCGTTCGGCGGTGTCGGTGATCGAGTTCTCGGTCCTTGATCCGGCCAACTCGTCGTCCATCTACGGCAGTTTGCGGGCGGCGCGTGAAAACGCCCATGCGGTGCGAAGCGTCATTCCCTCCGAACTGTGGGAATCGCTCAACACCACATGGCTGGAGACCCGTGGATTGGATGGCGCCCGGTTGCGCGACCAGGGATTGACCAGCTTCTGCGAATGGGTGCGCGAGCGTTCGCATCAGTTCCGCGGCATCACCTACGGCACCATGCTGCGTGACGAGGCCTTCCATTTCCTACGGCTGGGGACCTTCCTGGAGCGGGCTGACAACACAGCGCGCCTGCTGGGGGTCCGCGCCACCGGCGTCAAGGCCGGCAACACCGAGGTCGATGCCGACGACCAGATGCACTGGGCGGCGGTGCTGAAATCGGTCAGCGCCTTCAAGGCCTTCCGCACCGTTCACGGCGACAATCTGACGCCGGTAACGGCGGTGGACCTGCTGGTCATGCGCGACGACATGCCGCGGTCGCTACATGCCTGCCTGGATCAGGTCAGCCTGATCCTGGGGAAACTCAATCCGTCGGCGGAGTGCTCTCGCTTGGCCGGCGCCGCCCATGCCCAACTGCATTGGGGGCGGCTGGACCAATTGCTGGCCCGGGGGTTGAGCCGGTTCATCTCGGACTTCCTCACCGCCAACAATGCCCTGGGAGCCCGCATCCACGAGGACTTCCTGCTGGCGTGAAGACAACAAGGGGGATCGGCCGCACCATCGGCCGATCCCCTGTCGCGTCCTATTTGGAACAGCCGCAGGTCTTGAACCCCAGCAGGGTATAGGCCGGGCACCAGCCGATGATGGCGGTCAGCAGCGGCACCACGCCGATCCACCCCCATGCGCCGATGACATGAGTGACCGCCAGCGCGATCAGGGCGAGGCCGACGACGATACGGGCGATGCGGTCGATGCCGCCGACATTCTTGTTCATGGGACGTGAACTCCTTGGATGGGAACGCGAATTGCGGCCATCATAAAAGCATCGACCGCACCGGGCTTCCGTGACCAAGTCACACACCTTGGCCTAATTTCGCCAAGGCATCGGCATCCAGGATTTCCACCGATCCCCGCGCCAGGGATACCCAGGTGCGCCGCTCAAAATCCTTCAACTGACGGCTGACCACTTCGCGGGCGGTTCCAAGCTCCATGGCGATGTCCTGGTGGGTCGCCTTGATGCGCCCAGGGCCTGCCCGCTCCGCCAGCCAGCTGGCCAGCCGGACATCGATCCGACCGAAAGCGACCTCCTCGATCAGCATCAGAAGGTCGGAAATGCGCGCGGCGTAGGCGGAGAACACGAAATCGCGGAACCCTTCCGACTTGCCCAGCAGAGAGCGGAAGGTCGTTGCCGGCAGGATGACCAGGTCCACCGGCGTTTCCGCGATCCCCTCGGCGCCATAGGACTCATGGGCGATCAGGCAGTTGGTGGTGAGCACGCAGGACTGGCCGTGCTCAACCCGGTACAGCACGATCTCGCGCCCTCCTTCCGACATCTTGTGGACCCGGATCGATCCACTGAGCACCAGGACGTAGTTCAAGCATTCAGAGCCGTCACGAAACAGGACCGTTCCCGCCGGCACCGCCAGACTGCGGGCGGCGGCCTGGAATGCCTTGGCCGATTCGGGATCGAGACCGGCCAAGGGTGGGAAGGTGGCCAGGATCTCCGACGGCATCAAACCTCTTCCACATGGCAGGACAGGTTCAGTTCGCCGGCGGTGTTGCCGATGGTGGCGAGGCAGGCATCAACGCGATTGGGGATCGATACCGAAAAGCGGGTGATGTAGACACCTTGGTCAGGAACCCGCTGGGCATCCATGCGAACGATATTGGCCTGAAACTCACCGAACACCTCGGACAGGCGCGCGACCAGCCCGGGCCGGTCGCCGCCGGACACCACTACACGGTGAGTAATGCGTCCAAGGGGTCCGTGGGCCGCTTCCAGTTCGAACGGACGCACCGATATCCGGGCGCCAGCCAGAACGGGCAGCGCAGCCAATTCGGCTTCAACCTCGGCCGCCTTGAGATCGTGAGGAATTTCACAGATCGAAGTGAATTCGGCGCCGGTTCCCAACATGGCAAAGCTGCTGTCGCCCAAATTCGCCCCCACGTCGAACAGCCGCCCGGCGATGGCGGCGACTAGGCCGGTGCGGTCGGAGCAGAAGACGGAAATAAGGACGGTGGACATGGCAGTCTCTCTTGGCTATTAGGTTTGGCGACCATCATGCGGCAGGTCCGGTCGTTTGTTAACCCCGAGACGTGAGGCTATACTCCTTCGCCATGAAGCACAGGCTGGCGGCAATGGCGATGGTGATCGTGGCGGCGAGTGGGGTCGTCGCGGCGGCATCCTGGTGGCGGGCCAAGACCAACAACCGTATCGACATCGCAGACGCGGCCCAGGTGGAGCAGGGCAGGGCGCTTTATGGCGACCACTGCGCCAAGTGCCACGGCATCGCGTTGCAAGGCGAACCGGACTGGCAAACCCGCAAGTCCAACGGCGAATTGCCGGCGCCTCCCCACGATGCCAGCGGTCACACATGGCACCACAGCGACGAGCAGCTGTTTGCCTTGGTCAAGCACGGAATGTCCCGCTTTGCCCCGCCCGGCTACAAGACGGCGATGCCGTCCTACGTGGGCGTTCTCAGCGACGTGGAAATCCGGGCGGTGCTGGCCTATATGGAATCCACCTGGCCGGCGGAGATCCGGGAACGCCGCGCCGCCATGGAAAAGCACTGATCCGGCAGGGCGTCTCGCCGTCCGGTCACGCGAACAACGACAGAATTGAACCGGCCCCCAAGGTAGAGGTTGGGCTCGTCGTCACCTTGTTGTACGAGGCGATATTCTGGACCGTCGCCTCCTTGGCGCCGATCTGTCCGCTGCTGTCCACGTCGAAGAAATAAGCCTTGCCGGCTTTGATGAAATCGGCGGCCTGTTTCAACGCGGGGGAACTATCGCCCACATCCGGGTAGGGGGTGTTTTTCAGGAAGGATGGCGTGATGTTGTCGCCGCTGTTTTCCTTCACCGAAATGGTGTTCGTCACCGGATCGATATCGAGGTAGAAGGGAACTCCGTTGGCGTGGAAGCTTTCCGCCTGTAATTCCCAATCCTGGGTTCCCGAGGAATTTTGAATGGTCGTGGGAAGGCTCGCGATTGCCGCGCTTAGAATTTTCTGCTGGGTCACGGTCAGATTTGCCATGGCTGGGTCGGTCGCCTGATCCTGAACCTGAAGATTGCCGCTCGCATCCAGCGAAATCTTAAACGGCTCGCCACTCTGCATATAAAGAAGGCCCTGTTGTTCCCAGTTATTGCTAGTCTGGGTCTGAGGCGGCACCAAGTTGTTGTAGACTTGGTTCAGGTCATTGGACGCGCCGGCCAGCTTCGCCACCCAGCTATCATTGGTCGTGTTGGCCTGGATTTTCTGGGCCATCACCGTTGCGTCATTGTCCAGCTGAAGGATTTGTTGCTGGAGTTGCGGATTGAACTTGGAAAGAGTCGATTCGCTTTGCAACTGGGCCTGTATCTGTCCCGACGAATCGAGGGAGACGACGACGGGGTTGCCCTTTGCCATGGCATAGCCGGCGACTTGTTCCCAAGTCGAGGTCGGGGTGTAGGTTCCCGCCTGGATTCCCGCGAGACGCTGGGCCACGTTGTTGTAGATGTCGTTCTTGCTGTTGTTGACTTTCTGCTGCTGCAGAATGCTGTCGATACTCTGGGGCGATCCGTCCCCCCCTCCCAGCGCGGAGAACAACGCAGCGTTGGCGCCACCGCTGTTGGTGCCGGCAAGGGTGCTGAACAGATCGCTCGAATCGGAATTCGACTGCTGCAGGAGCGCGGAAATGCCCTGCGCTGTCGCGTTGGCGGATGTGATTGAGTTGACCATGACGCGAACCTCTTCTGACGGTTCAAGACCACAACGGATTCTGTTGCTCTCGTCTCTTACACGGCGCAGCCTCGAAAACCCTGCGGTGTCCCGACGCCATTCTCAGCGTACGATGATCCGCGCCTATTCCGATTCAGGATACCACTTTCGCCCGTGGCATGCAAAGCAGACCGCATGGGGCGAGTATGCGGATTCTTGGTTAAGGCAGGGTTAAGCGAAGGGGCGGACGCCTCAGAGGGGGGCGCTTCGACGGCGCGGTCCTTCCTCTCAGGATAGCGCGTCAATAGTCTGATTCTAAAAGATTTATTTTGGTGATACGGCGTCGTGGCGCAGGACAGAGAGCCCCTGTAAGTCGGTAAAGTTTTGTGCTACGATGAAGCCATCGCAAAAAATCTCCTGCGATGGGAGAGGGTTATGGACTCCGCCGGTCTTTCTGGATTGGCAGCGGTATCTTCAAGCAGTCAGACGCTGCAGGCGACCAACGCCAACAGCGCGACGGCGTCTTCTGCGACTGATTCCGGAACGTCATCGACAGCGACCTCGTCCACCTTCTATTCAAGCCCGGTTCTCAGTTTCGATACCGTAACCGGGGCGCTCATCTGGGAATACCGTGATACCACGACGGGTGAATTCCAGTATCAATCTCCCAGCAGGGCGACGTTGCTGTACGAACAGTCGCAACAGCTGACACAGAGCCAAGGCTCAAGCGCCAAGAGCAGTTCGATTGGTCGGAGCGTCACCGTTTACGGCTGATCTTTGCCCCCTGCTTTTGCGCAGCGGTGAGGGAGGCAGCAAGGCCGGCCAACAGCGGGAGAGAGTCGCCAGGGGTGGCGCCCCGATGCTAGAAAAACGAACAAGCCTAACCCAGCAGGGCAAGCGGCCAAAGCAGGACGCCATCCTCGCTTCTTATTCGAGATCCGGCAGGCTCACGGAATAGGTTTCATGGGCCTTTCCCGGAAAATCCTTCAGAATGGCGTCGATCAAGGCCGACACCACCGCGTTGGGATTGGTCGTCTCCGCGGTGCAGTGCGCCCGCCCACCGAAAACCTTTTCGTCGGGTTGATCCGGACGGGAGAGATCGAACAGGGCGATGGACACGGTCCGCTCAACTTTGCCGTCGCCCTTCTTGTCGCGGCCGCTGCGGCGTCCACCTTCGGAGGAATCGCCCGTACCACCGTCGCCGTCATAGGAGAACATCACAGCATACTTGGCCTGCGATGGCGCATCGACGCGCGCAAGCCCTTTCGCCACCAGTTGAGTGGCGATCTGATCGGCAAACTTGGGATAATCCTTGGCGCGATCCTGCGACTTCGCGCGCACCATGACGAAGGTGGTCTTCTGGGCGTCGGTCGGCAAGACGGCCATCCGCGCCACCTCGATCCGTCCGCCGCCACAAGCACTGACGGCCATGACCGCGAGCATGGCGAACACGGTGAGCATTCGCCCTGGATTCTGGCGACGCCTGCCAAGGTCCAACATATACCCTCTCCCCATCCGCTGAATTCCCATCGTCGGGCGGAGGGTATCCCGAAATGCCGCCGGCGAAAAGCCACCTCGGCCCTGTTCACGATCTTCCTGGGACGGGCTCGGCCAGCGCCTTGTCGATGGCGGAGCGCAACCGCGCCGCATCGGGTGCGGTCATGCTGGAAAACCAGTCCACCAGCCGCCCGTCGCGACCGATCAGCAGTTTGTGGAAGTTCCAGCGTGGCACTCCGAGAGGGCCCGTGCGTTCGGCCGCCCAGCGATACAGCGGATGGGCCCCGGCGCCGACCACCACCTGTTTTTCCAGCAGGGGAAAATCGACGCCGTAGTTGATCTCGCAAAACGACGCGACATCGGAATTGCTGCCCGGTTCCTGGGCGCCGAAATCGTTAGAGGGCACGCCCAATACCACCAAGCCACTGCCGCGATACTCGCGCCACAACGCTTCCAGCCCCTGGTATTGCGGAGTGAAACCGCATTGAGAGGCCGTGTTGACCACCAGCACCACCTGATCGCGGAACATGGCGGGATCCAACGGCCCGCCGTTTATGGACGGCAGCGGTAGGCTCGACCAATCCAGAGGGGCCACGTCCGCCCCGGCGGCGGCGGATCCCGACAGGCTGATCGCCGCCACGACCGAGGCCAGCAGGGACCCAATGGGATTACGGGGCAACAAACGGTGCATGATCCACCTCCTACCGCTCAATAGGTTGGTAGGGCGAGCCGCCGCATCAAGTGTCCTGCGGAATCCATAGAGCCGGACCGGGACGTGCCGCCAGGGAAAGAAGGTGGATGTCCTGTTTTAATTGGCGGATGGGGTATCCGCTTACAATCAAGCATCCATGCTGGTTACACGGCATGCCAAGAAAATAACCCATCACTCCACCCATCTAAATTTACCGACTGGAGGCGAATGGGGACGAACAAGACTAGCACAGGAAGAGGGCTGCGCACCATCGTGGGGTCGAAGATGCTGGTGGCAACCGTTCAGCACCTCATGCCGAACCTCGGGCGGCCACCCGTTGGGACCATGCGCCGGTGATATCGGGGGGTGCTTGCATAGCCCCCCAAAAAGCCGAGAAAAGTGATGACGTGTATCGTTGTCTTAATAAACGACTATTGCGCGCCACCTCGATAGGATCACTCCTGGGTCCGGGTTGTTTACGACCGTATACGGGTACGAACGCAATGGACGTTGAACCGGTCTACATTCGGCCGGAGGTCTATTGAACGAACCGCAGCAACGCGCTACGTTCTCGTCATGTTCACATCAATTCCAACCGTCCCTCTGCCGCCCGGCACCTGTCAGGCTTCCACCCGTGGATTCGGACCGACCGAATCCACGGCGCCGATCTATTCCGCCTTGGTGGCGGCCGGGTTCCCCAGCCCGGCGGATGATCACCTTGAAGGCAAGCTCGACCTCCACGAGTTGATGGTCAAGCGCCCGGCGGCGACGTTCTTTTGCAAGGCAGACGGCGACAGCATGACCGGCGCGGGCATTCACAGCGGCGATCTGCTGGTGGTGGATCGATCTGTTCAGCCCCATGACGGCGACATCGTCGTCGCCACCCTGGACGGCGGCCTGACTGTGAAGACCTTGCGGAAGACCGAGGAAGGCTGGGAACTAGCTTCGGCCAACCCGGACTATCCCTGCTTCCCGGTTGATCCTGATGACGGCGTGCAGATTTGGGGCGTCGTCACCTTCGCTGTGTCGGCCCTAGCCAAGCGGTGATCGGTCATGGCGGTCTACGCCCTGGTGGACTGCAACAACTTCTATGTCTCGTGCGAGCGGGTGTTCAACCCGGCGCTTGAAGGCAAGCCGGTCATCGTCATGAGCAACAACGACGGCTGCGCTGTGGCCCGATCCGCAGAGGCGAAGGCTATCGGCGTCGAGATGGCTGCCCCCGCCTTTAAGCTGCGCCATCTGGTCGAGAGCCACGGTTTGGTCATGCTGTCGAGCAACTACGCCTTCTATGGCGATATGTCGGAACGGGTCATGTCGGTGCTGGCGACCTTCTCGCCTGGGGCCGAGGTCTATTCCATCGACGAGTGCTTTCTCGATCTGGACGGTCTGCCGGTGGACGACCTGACGGCATGGTCCCAGCAGATACGCGCCACCGTGCGGCGGTGGACCGGCATTCCGGTTTCGGTGGGGGTCGCCTCCACCAAGACCCTTGCCAAGCTGGCGAACCGGCTGGCGAAGAAGTCGGCCAAGGCCAATGGGGCGCTTGACCTGACGGCCAACCCGAAATGGATCGAGGCGGCGCTGAAGCAGACGCCGGTTCGTGATGTGTGGGGCATCGGTCGCCAGTTCACCGCCCACTGCGGCATCAACGGCATCATCACCGCCTACGATTTGACGCGGCAATCGGACGGCTGGATCAAGAAGACGATGGGCGCTGTGGGCCTGCGGACCGTCATGGAGCTGCGCGGAACGCCGGTCCACACCCTGGACACCGCGCCCTCGGACAAGCAGACCACATGCTGCTCCCGGTCGTTTGGTGAGGCCATCACCGACCTCGGGCAGGTCAGCGACGCCGTGATGACCTTCGCCAGCCGGGCGGCGGAGAAAATCAGAGGCGAGGGGCTGGTGGCCGGGGCGCTACAGGTCTTCGCTTACACCGACCGCTTCCGCCCCGATCAGCCGCAATTCTCGCTCAACTCGATGATCCGGCTGTCGCCACCGACATCA
>NZ_CAINTR010000057.1 GCF_903853455.1 uncultured Magnetospirillum sp. | reverse complement strand
CCGCCGACCGCCCGCGCAAGGCCCTCCGAAGCCTGACATCCTTCTTCAAGCGCGGCATTCGCCGCCTTCAGGCCATCTTCCAATCCTTCGCCCCATTGCCTCCCCTGTGGCTGGTATGGAGAAACTGAGGGATGGTGAGGCCCGAGCCTCTCGCCGCCCTGTCGCAAACCGGCTATACTGCCGCCATGTCCATCGTCCGCCTGCTTCCGCCCACCCTGGTCAACCAGATCGCCGCCGGCGAGGTGGTGGAGCGTCCCGCCTCGGCGGTGAAGGAGCTGGTGGAGAACGCCATCGACGCCGGGGCGACCCGCGTCGACGTGGTGATGGTCGAGGGCGGTCAGGCGCTGATCTCGGTCACCGACGACGGCGGCGGCATGAGCCCGGACGAGATGGTGCTGGCGGTGGAGCGCCACGCCACCTCCAAACTGCCCGACGACGATCTGGTGCGCATCCGCTTCCTGGGGTTCCGGGGCGAGGCCTTGCCCTCCATCGGTTCGGTGGCGCGTCTGACCCTGACCAGCCGGCCGAAAGGCGCCGAGTCCGCCTGGAGCCTGACCGTCGAAGGCGGCGCCAAGGGCGAGCCCATGCCGGCCGCCCATCCCGCCGGCACCAGGGTCGAGGTGCGCGACCTGTTCTACGCCACCCCGGCGCGGCTGAAATTCCTCAAGGCGGCGCGCACCGAGCTGTCCCACGCCACCGATGTGATCGAGCGGCTGGGCATGGCCCATCCCGGCATCGCCTTCTCGTTGTCGGACGGCGGCCGCACCCTGCTGGATCTGGCGGCCAAGCGCGGCGAGCCGGGGGCCGCTCGGCTGGCGCGGGTCGCCCAGGTGGTCGGGCGCGATTTCGAGGCCAACGCCCTGGCGCTGGATGCCGAGCGCGACGGGGTCCGGCTGACCGGCTGGGCGGGGCTGCCCACCTACAACCGTGCCACCTCGGTGGCGCAATACCTGTTCGTCAACGGCCGGCCGGTCAAGGACCGGCTGGTGATCGGGGCGGTGCGCGGCGCCTACCAGGATGTGCTGGGCCGTGACCGTCATCCGGTGGTGGCGCTGTTCCTCGACCTCGACCCGGAGCAGGTGGACGTCAACGTCCACCCCGCCAAGGCCGAGGTGCGCTTCCGCGATTCCGGCAATGTGCGCGGCCTGATCGTCGGCGCCATCCGTCATGCCCTGGCCGGGGCCGGGCATCGGGCCAGCACTACCGTCTCGACCGCCACGATTGGGGCGCTGGGAAGCGGCCAGCCCGCCTATTCCCATCTCCACCACGGACCGGCGCGGCCGTCGCTGCCGCTGATGCGGGCCGGCATGGCGGCCCAGGCGCCGCTCCATCTGGCGGAGGCGGTGGCCGGCTTCGACCTGCCGCCGGCGGCGCCACCGGGCGCGGAAAGCTGGACGGAAAGCTGGACGGTCGCGGCGCCCGACGAGGGCGTTCCTGACTATCCGCTGGGGGCGGCGCGGGCGCAGTTGCACGACACCTATATCATCGCCCAGACCGCCACCGGTCTGGTCATTGTCGACCAGCATGCCGCCCACGAGCGGCTGGTGCTGGAGCGCATGAAGCAGGCCCTGGCCGAGGGCGGCGTCAAGCGCCAGGGGCTGCTGCTGCCCGAAGTGGTGGACCTGGGCGAGGCGGGAGCGGCGCGCATGGCCGAGCACGCCGAGGATCTGGCGCGTCTGGGGTTGGTGGTCGAGCCGTTCGGCACCGGCGCGGTGGTGGTGCGCGAGGTTCCGGCGCTGCTGGGCGATTCCGACGTGCAGGGGCTGGTGCGCGACCTTGCCGACGAGCTGGCGGAATGGGGGCAGGGCCATTCCCTGCAAGAGCGGTTGTCCGACGTCTGCGCCACCATGGCCTGCCACGGCTCGGTGCGGGCGGGGCGCCGCCTCGGCCAGGCCGAGATGAACGCCCTGCTGCGCCAGATGGAATCGACGCCGCTGTCCGGCCAGTGCAACCACGGCCGTCCCACCCATGTCACCCTCAGCCTCGCCGACATCGAAAAGCTGTTCGGGAGGAGATAAAGGCTACAGGTCCTTATGCGTCCCGTCGCACAGGGCGCCGGTCTTGCTGGACTTGCAGCCGCAGAAATAGGCCTTGCCGGTCTTGCCGGCGGTGTGGGCGACGGGCTCCAACCCGGTTCCCTGGTGCGAGCCGTCGCAAAACGGCTGGGTCTTGGAGCGGCCGCAGGCACACCAGTAATAGGTGGTGCCGGCCTCCACCTCGACGGCATAGGGCGATTTCTGGGCGATCACGGGATCGGTCATGATGAATTCTCCTCACGGTTGGGCTGCTCAACAGATAGGCTCCGCCGCCCTGATAAACAATCGGCGCAATGGGAAACGTATTGTTGTACCCATGGCGACAATGCGAGGCCGAAACTGTCTGCGCGGCGGAGGATGGCCGCGCGGTTTGCTTGACGCTCGGGCGGCGGCTTTCTAGAGTGGTTCTTCCGGCGCGGATTGCATTCGGCCGGAGCGGAGTCTTCTCCGTCATCTGAATTCGACAAGGAACGTGCCTATGAAGAATGTGACCGATGCCTCGTTCGAGGCCGACGTGCTCAAGGCCGAGGGTCCGGTCCTGGTGGATTTCTGGGCCGAGTGGTGCGGCCCCTGCCGCCAGATCGCCCCGGCGCTCGAGGAACTCGCCAAGGACATGGCCGCCAAGGTCACCGTCGTGAAGCTCAACATCGACGAGAACCCCGGGGTGCCCGGCAAGTACGGCGTCCGCGGCATTCCCACCCTGATGATCTTCAAGGACGGTCAGGTGGCCCACACCAAGATCGGCGCTCTGCCCAAGAGCAAGCTGTTCGAGTGGGTCGAGGCCAGCCTCTAGCACGGGGCGTCCGTTCAAGACCGAGCCCCGCCCATCGGCGGGGCTCGTTGCGTTGAGGAGTATGGCATGGCTGTTCTCGACGATCAGAGCCGGCAGCGCCTGTTCGATTACCTGTATCAGTCCCTGGACGAGGGCAATGCCGCCGACCTGGAGGCCTTCGCCCGCAATTTCCTGCATAACGCCCAGGTCTGGGACCTGCTGGCCGACCACTTTCCGACCGCATCGGCCTCGGCGGTGCGCGCGGTGATGATGGAAGCCTTCGCCGCATGGCAGAAGGGGCGTTAGGCCTTACAATCTATTCACAAACTGTTCACGTTGTTATTGCAACAAGACGATTCGCTATTGCATTAGTCACAATTTTAGTGAGGTGATTATTTGGTTGCGGCGCCGAGTCGCTTGGGCATACTATCGGCCTAGGCGCCTTGGAATTGGGGAAGGCGGATGGTTTGTCGAATCGCCCGGAGGGTCTTCCATGGATGCCGCGACGTTGGAGATGGTGTTGACCGCCTATGACGAAACCGTCCAGGATGCGGCTGCCGGCGGGCATCCGGACGATGTCGCCCATGCCGAGGGGCTGACCGCGGCCGCCATGTTGCTGGCGGCGGTGACCGGGGTCGAGGATGCCGCCGCGCGCGCCGAGGTTGAACGGATCAATCCAAGGGCTCGTCTTGCCGCCTGATGGGGAAATTATGTCCGTCGAAGAGTCCCAGACCATGATCGATGCCCTGAAGGACGAACGGAGCCGGCTGGACAACCAGTTGGACGAGGCCTTGCACGCCTTCGCCGAATACGAGGAAGGCATGAATGTGCGCTGGCACACCGCCGACCCGGCGGCGCGCCAGGAATTGATGGCGGAACGGGCGCGGGTGGAAGAGGATCTGGGCATCGTCGCCATCGTCGAGCGCCTGGACGAAATCCGTGCGGCGCTGGATGCCCTCGCAGCCCCCAAGGTGGCTTAACAGCGGCCTTTCCACGGCAGGAAGGCCGGCACGCGCGCCCGGTAGTCGCGGTAGGCGTCGCCGTAGCGCCGCTCCAGCCGCTTTTCCTCGCACCACGTCCCGACCAGCAGGTACAGGCTGCCCCAGACGGCGGTGGCCAGCCCCAGCGGCGTGACCGCCGCTCCCCACAGAATCAGGAAGGCCCCGGCGTAGAGGGGATGGCGGACCCAGGCATGGGGGCCGTCGCGGCGCAATTCCTCGTCCTCGGCCAACTCCGGGTGGCGCAGCTGGGTCAGGCCGCCGAGACGGCCCAGGTCGTAGAAACGGGCGGCAGCCAGCAGCACGCCCCAGCCGGTCAGGTGAACCGCCGCCAGGGCCAGACGCGCCGCCGCCGGCAGATCGAAGGCCGGCGCGCCACCCAGGCTCCAGGCTCCCACCGCCGCCACGGCGGCGAACTGAATCAAGGCGACCAGATTGTATACAAGGCGCGACCATCGCCCCAGCCAATGCCGGCCGGCCGTCAGCGAATGGGTCAGGCCGAACAGCGCCCAGGCTAGGCCATAGGCGGCATGAGCCGTCACGCCGGCTCGTCCGGCTCGGCGCCGCCGCGCCGCACCACCGCCAGCATGCGTCCGGCGCCCAACCGGTCGGTGGAGTCCAGCTCCATCACCTTGGCCAGGGCCTCCTCCGCTTCGGCGATGCGGCCCAGCCGCGCCATCACATAGCCGGCGGCGATCAGGGTCTGCATCAGCAGCTTGGGCAGCGGGGCCAGGGTGACGGCGGTGCCGACGAAGGCGGCGTCGGCGGGGCCGATGCGCCGCCAGTCCTCGGGCAGGCCCAGCGCCCGGGTGGCGAAGGCGACGCAGGACAGGGCATGGGGCAGCGCCTCGGCCAGCCGATGGCGGTAGAAATAGAATTTGTAGACGCCGATACGCGCCGCCAGGGCGTCGGGCGCCAGGGCCAGCGCCTCCAGCACCTTGGCTTCGGCCTCGGCTTCGCTGTGCCAGGCTTCGCCCGCCTGTTTCAGCAGAGCCTGTACGGAGGGCGGCAGATCCAGCGGCAGTCCGTCGAGATTATCCAGCATGATGTTTCCGCCCCTCAATCGCCGGGCCTGTCGGCCCGTCGGTATCATAACGCCTCCACGTCCCCCAAAGCTTCGAGCGCCGCCGCCTCGGCGGCGAAGGTGGCCACCCGGCCCTCGGCGATGGCGCTCCGCAGGCCCAGCATCAGGTCCTGGAAGGCCTGAATATTGTGCCATGTCAGCAGCATGGGGCCGAGGATTTCCTCCGAGCGGATCAGGTGATGGAGATAGGCTCGGCTGTGGTCGCGGCAGGCCGGACAGGCGCAACCCTCCTCCAGCGGCCGGGGGTCGTCCTGGTGCCGGGCGTTGCGCAGGTTGACGGTGCCGCGTTTGGTGAAGGCCTGGGCGGTGCGGCCCGACCGGGTCGGCATGACGCAGTCGAACATGTCGATGCCGCGCAGCACCGCGCCGATGATGTCCGATGGCCGTCCCACCCCCATCAGATAGCGGGGCCGGTCGGCGGGCAGCAGCGGGGTGGTGGCCTCCAGGGTGGCGAACATGGCCTCCTGGCCCTCGCCCACCGCCAGCCCGCCCACCGCATAGCCGTCGAAGCCGATTTCGATCAAAGCCTTGGCCGATTCCGCCCGCAGCTCGGGGTAGATGCCGCCCTGGACGATGCCGAACAGCCCATAGCCGGGACGCGGCACGAAGGCATCCTTGGACCGCACCGCCCAGCGCATGGACAGGCGCATGCTGTCGGCCGCCTGCTCCAGGGTGGCGGGGAAGGGGGTGCATTCGTCGAAGGCCATGGTGATGTCGGCGTCCAGCAGATGCTGGATCTGCATGGAGCTTTCCGGGGTCAGATGGTGCTTGGAGCCGTCATGGTGGGACTGGAAGGTGACGCCGTCCTCGGTCAGCTTGCGCAGCTTGGCCAGGCTCATGACCTGGAAGCCGCCGGAATCGGTCAGGATCGGCCCGGGCCAGTTCATGAACTTGTGCAGGCCTCCCAGCCGCGCCACCCGCTCGGCGCCGGGGCGCAGCATCAGGTGGTAGGTGTTGCCCAGCACGATCTGGGCGCCGGTGGCGGCCACCGAGCCCGGCATCATGGCCTTGACCGTGCCGGCGGTGCCCACCGGCATGAAGGCGGGGGTGTCGATGACGCCGTGGGCGGTATGAACCCGGCCGCGCCGGGCATTGCCGTCGGTGGCGAGCAGGTCGAAGGAGAAGGTGGTCATTCGGCTCTCTCCAGCAAACAACTATCGCCATACGAATAGAACCGATAGCCCGATTCCTTGGCGTGGGTATAGGCGGCCTGCATGCGGTCCAGTCCGCGAAAGGCGGCGACCAGCATGAACAGGGTCGAGCGCGGCAGGTGGAAATTGGTCATCAACACGTCCACCAGCCGGAAGCGGTAACCGGGCGTGATGAAGATGGCGGTGCTGTCGTCGAACGGATGCAGGGTGCCGAGCGGATCGGTGGCGCTTTCCAGCAGCCGCAGCGCCGTGGTTCCCACCGCCACCACCCGGCCGCCCTTGGCCTTGGCGGCGTTGATCGCGGCGGCGGCCTCGGGCGAAATCACCCCGATCTCGGAATGCATGCGATGGTCGGCGGTATCGTCCACCTTGACCGGCAGGAAGGTGCCGGCGCCCACATGCAGGGTGACCGTCACCCGCCCGATGCCGCGTGCGTCCAGTTCGGCCAGCAGTTCGGGGGTGAAGTGCAGCCCGGCGGTCGGCGCCGCCACCGCGCCGGCCTGGGTGGCGAACACGGTCTGGTAGTCGGCGCGGTCGCGCTCGTCGGCCTCGCCCTTGCGGATATAGGGCGGCAGCGGCATGCGGCCGAACCGTTCCAGCGCCGCCAGCAGATCCTCGCCGGCGCGGTCGAAGCGCAGGGTGACCTCGCCGGCCTCGCCCTTCTCGGTGACCTCGACGGTAAAGCCTTCGGCGAAGTCCACCCGGTCGCCGGGGCGCAGCTTCTTGGCCGGCCGGGCGAAGGCTTTCCAGCTGTCGAGGCCGGTGCGCTGATGCAGCGTCACCTCGATGCCAGCCAGCCCGCGCTTGCCCACCAGCCGGGCCGGGATGACGCGGGTGTCGTTGAAGACCATGACGTCGCCGGGCTTGAGCCGGCGGGCAAGGTCGGCCACCTTGAGATCGGCCATGCCGTCATGGGTGACGTGCAGCATGCGGGCCGAGCCGCGCGGCTCGGCCGGGCGTTCGGCGATCAGGTCGCGCGGCAGGTCGAAGTCGAAATCATCCACTTTCATGGCGGCGGGTTTAGGCTGGCAATTTGGCGGCGTCAATGGCCTGGCGAAGTGCCATAGTGGAAGACCACCACGGGAGCCGAGGAATCATGGACGTTTTTCCGCCGTTCGAGCCGCATGCCTCCGGGAGGCTGGATGTGGGCGACGGCCACAGTCTCTACTGGGAGGTCTCGGGCAATCCCTCCGGGCCGGTGGTGGCGTTCGTCCATGGCGGGCCGGGGGCGGGAACCGCGCCGGCCTATCGCCGCTTCTTCGATCCCGGCTTCTGGCGCATCGTGCTGTTCGACCAGCGCGGCTGCGGCCGGTCGCGGCCCATCTCCTCCATCGTCGCCAACACCACCGCCCATCTGGTGGCCGACATGGAGGCCTTGCGCATCCATCTCGGCGTCGAGCATTGGCTGCTGTTCGGCGGCTCGTGGGGCAGCACCCTGGCGCTGGCCTATGGCGAGGCCTTTCCCCAGCACTGCACCGGCTTCGTGCTGCGCGGGGTGTTCCTGTGCCGGCGGCACGAGGTGGAGTGGTTCCTCTCCGGCATGGGGCATTTCTTCCCCGAGGCGTGGCGCCGGTTCATCGGCTTCCTGCCGGTGATCGAGCGCGGCGACCCGCTGACCGCCTATATGAACCGGCTCAACGATCCCGATCCGTCCGTGCACATGCCGGCGGCCAAGGTGTGGTGCGGCTACGAGGAGGCCTGCGCCCGGCTGCTGCCGCGCAACGACGGCGGCGGCGAGTTGGAGGGAGGGCCGGGGGTCCTCGCCATGGCGCGGATCGAGGCCCATTACATGATCCATGACGGCTTCCTGGAGCCCGACCAGTTGCTGGCCGAACTGCCCCGCATCGCCCATCTGCCGGCGACCATCGTCCAGGGCCGCTACGACGTGATCTGCCCCCCCGCCACCGCCGAGGAACTGGCGCTGGCCTGGCCGGGGGCGCGGCTGAAGATGGTGGCCGATGCCGGCCACTCGGCCATGGAGCCCAGCATCCGCGCCGCCCTGGTCGAGGCGGTGGAGGACATGAAGACCCTGGCGCGGCGGTAGGGGGGACCTCGCCTTTCGAGACGCTTCGCTCCTCAAGGTGAGGTCCTCATCCTGAGGAAGTCCCGAAGGGACTGTCTCGAAGGATGGCCGACGCACCGTCTATTCCCCGAACACCTCGGGGAAGGTGGCCATCAGGGCGCAGTCGAGGTCTTCCATAGTCGGGGTCAGGCCCAGGTCCCACAGGGAGGTGACGCCGTGGTCGCGGATGCCGCAGGGCACGATGCCCTGGAAATGCGTAAGCTCGGGGTCGAGGTTGAGCGCCACGCCGTGGAAGCTGACCCAATGGCGGACCCGCACGCCGATGGCGGCGATCTTGTCTTCCCGTCCCCCGCCCCGATCAACCCAGATGCCGACCCGGCCAGGCCGGCGCTCGCCCTTGACCACAAAGCGGGCCAGGGTGCGGATCAGCCATTCCTCCAGATTGTGGACATAGGCCCGCACGTCGGGGCCGCGCGCCTTCAGGTCGAGCATGACATAGGCCACCCGCTGGCCGGGGCCGTGATAGGTGTACTGGCCGCCGCGCCCCGATTCGAACACCGGGAAACGGTCGGGATCGACCAGGTCGGCGGGGTTGGCGCTGGTCCCCGCCGTGTAGAGCGGGGGGTGCTCCAGCAGCCAGACCAGCTCGGCTTGGGTGCCGGCCCGGATGGCGGCGACGCGCTCATCCATGGCCGCCACCGCCTCGGGATAGGGCACCGGTTGGTCCGAAATTCGCCACTCGACGGGAAAAGGCATGAAATCTCCGGGACGGCGCTTGATTCGGACGGAGTGATTTGGTATTCCCCTGTCTCCTCGTTGGCAAGTCCTTCGAGCTACCAGGTATGCGGCCATGGCGGAATTGGTAGACGCGCAAGCTTGAGGTGCTTGTGGGGTAACTCCCGTGGAAGTTCGAGTCTTCTTGGCCGCACCAACAAAAAAGCCCGCCGGTGGAACCCGGCGGGCTTTTTTGTTGGTGACGTGGCTCCGCACGCAACATTAATACCCATGACAATCTTGATGGTATTACCGTCAACCCCCCGGAAAGCCTGTGGTTTTCCACAAATGCCCCCATGCGGCTCTTTGCGGGGCGGCGCGAAGCGGGTATGGTGGGCGGCTCAGAATGAAATTTCGTTACCCGAGGTTGCCTTCCATGAGCATGTCCGACGAGCTCCGCGACGCGGCGCTGGAATATCATCGTCTCCCCACTCCCGGTAAGATCAGCGTCACCCCCACCAAGCCGCTGGCCACCCAGCGCGATCTGGCGCTGGCCTACAGCCCCGGCGTCGCCGCCGCCTGCGAGCTGATCGTCGCCGACCCGGAGAGCGCCGCCGACGTGACGGCGCGGGGCAATCTGGTGGGCGTGGTGACCAACGGCACCGCCGTGCTGGGCCTCGGCGCCATCGGGCCGCTGGCGGCCAAGCCGGTGATGGAGGGCAAGGGCGTCCTGTTCAAGAAGTTCGCCGGCATCGACGTGTTCGACATGGAACTGGCCGAGCTGGACCCCGACAAGCTGGTGGACATCATCGCCGCCATGGAGCCGACCTTCGGCGCCATCAACCTGGAAGACATCAAGGCCCCCGAGTGTTTCGAGGTCGAGCGCAAGCTGCAGGAGCGGGTCAAGATCCCGGTCATGCACGACGACCAGCACGGCACCGCCATCGTGGTGGGCGCCGCCATGGTCAACGCGCTGCGGGTGGCCGGCAAGGAGATCGGACAGGTCAAGCTGGTGGCGTCCGGTGCCGGTGCCGCCGCCCTGGCCTGTATCGGCCTGCTGGTCAAGCTGGGGATCAAGCGCGAGAACGTCTGGGTCACCGACATCAAGGGCGTGGTCTACAAGGGCCGCAACGAGCTGATGGACCCCTACAAGGAGATCTACGCCCAGGACACCGACAAGCGCGTCCTGGCCGAGGTCATGGACGGGGCCGACATCTTCCTCGGCCTGTCGGCGCCCCGGGTGCTGACCGGCGAGATGGTGGACAAGATGGCGAAAAAGCCCATCGTCTTCGCCCTGGCCAATCCCACCCCCGAGATCCTGCCCGACGAGGTCAAGGCGGTGCGTCCCGACGCCATCATCGCCACCGGCCGCTCGGACTATCCCAATCAGGTCAACAACGTCCTGGTGTTCCCCTATATCTTCCGCGGCGCGCTGGACGTGCGCGCCACCCAGATCAACGACGAGATGAAGCTGGCCTGCGTTTACGCCCTGGCCGGTCTGGCCATGGCCGAATCCGACGAGCGGGTGCGGGCCGCCTACGGCACCGCGCCGCTGACCTTCGGCCCGGAATACCTGATTCCCAAGCCGTTCGATTCGCGCCTGATCCTGAAAATCGCGCCGGCGGTGGCCAAGGCCGCCATGGAATCGGGGGTGGCGCGCCGCCCGATCATCGATTTCGACGCCTATCTCGACCAGTTGACTCAGTTCGTCTTCCGCTCCGGCCTGGTGATGAAGCCGGTGTTCGACCGCGCCCGCCAGGACATGCGCCGCATCGTCTACAGCGAGGGCGAGGGCCGCCGGGTGCTGCACGCGGTGCAGACCGTGGTGGACGAGGGGCTGGCGCGCCCCATCCTGATCGGCCGGCGGGACGTGGTGGCCAAGCGCATCAAAGACCTGGACCTGCGCATCAAGATCGGCGAGCACTTCGACCTGTGCGACCCGGAAGACGATCCTCGCTTCAACGAATATTGGCGGCTTTACCACTCGCTGATGGAGCGCAACGGCGTCAGCCCGGAATACGCCCGCACCGTGGTGCGCACCCGCAACACCGTGATCGCCACCCTGATGGTGAAGCGCAAGGAGGCCGACGCCCTGATCTGCGGCACCATCGGCCGCTACGACAAGCATCTCAGCCACATCCTCAACGTCATCGGCACCCGTGACGGGGTCAAGGTGCCGGCGGCGATGAACCTGTTGATCATGCCGGCCGGCACCTTCTTCATCTGCGACACCTATGTCACCCCGGAGCCGACCCCGGAGCAGGTCTGCGACATGGCGCTGCTGGCGTCGGAGGAGGTGCGGCGCTTCGGCATCGAGCCCAAGGTGGCCTTCCTGTCGCACGCCAATTTCGGCAACCGGACTTCGGTTTCGGCGGCGCGCCAGCGCGAAGCCCTGGCCCTGCTGCGGGAGAAGGCCCCCTATCTGGAGGCCGAGGGCGAGATGCACGGCGACGCCGCCCTGGACCAGACCATCCGCGAGCGCATCTTCCCCCACTCCAAGCTGAAGGGCGCCGCCAATCTGCTGATCATGCCCAGCCTCGACGCCGCCAACATCTCGTTCAACCTGCTGAAGGTGGCGGGCGACGCCCTGTCGGTGGGGCCGATCCTGATGGGGGTGGCCCAACCGGCCCACATCCTCACCCCCTCGGCGACGGTGCGCAACATCGTCAACATCTCCGCCCTGGCGGCGGTGGAAGCCCAGATGAAGCGGTAGGCACCATCAAGAGCGGGGCGCCGGAACGGCTCCCCGCTCTTGCAGGAACGACACGAATTCCATGTCGCCGCGAATGACGTCGTCGACGAAGAAGCGCGCCATGTCCTCGAAGCAGGCCTGCAACTGGTGCCGCTCCAGCATGTCCTCGCAGTTCCGCTTGACCTGGACCGCCTGCTTCAGCAGCTCGTCATGATAGATGCAGTGCCGTTTGAGGCCGGGAAAGCTGATGTCCAGCAGGATCTGCTCCTCGCGGACGAAATGCTGCCGTGCCGCCTCGATGAACGAGCCCAGCAACCGCCGGCAGATGTCGGTGTCGTCGTCGCTGCCAATGGAATCGGCGATGGCGTCGATGATCGCCGCCAGCTTGGCATGGTCGTCGTCGATCTCGGGATGCC
This sequence comes from uncultured Magnetospirillum sp., assembly GCF_903853455.1. Taxonomy (GTDB): domain Bacteria; phylum Pseudomonadota; class Alphaproteobacteria; order Rhodospirillales; family Magnetospirillaceae; genus Phaeospirillum. Next base: position 61,553 of record NZ_CAINTR010000057.1, on the reverse strand, counting down.
CGGTCTTGAACGCCATCAGGTTCCGAAGTCGCGGCACGGTCAAGGCTCCCTACCTCGCCATAGGTCATTCGACCATGGTATGCCGTCTCCAGCCGGTTGTCAGCCGGGCAAATCCCCGGCGCAGTCCCGCTTGGGTTGACGCTCCGGTCCGGCCTTGATCATGGTGGCGGCGCAGATATGGTCGGGGGAGTGCTTGGCGCTTTTTTTCAGCGAAGCGATCAAGCCGCTGACCTCGTCGATGGAATGGAGGTCGCGGCAGCACGGCAGATGCACCACCACGGCGCTGACCGTCATCAGCGGGAACTCGGCGAGGTTGCCCAGGCGGTCGCGGCCGGCGATGTGGCCGAGCCGGCGGGTCTCGTCGTCGTAGAAGCTTTCCACGTCATGGCGGAAGGCTTCGACCAGGTCGCGGCAGGCGGTCATGACCTCGGCGGCGTCGATTGCGGCGAAACCGGCGAAGAAGTCGTCGCCGCCGATATGGCCGGCGAAGCCGCCCTCGCGGTTCATGGTCCGCGACAGCAGGTCGGTGAACAGCAAGATGGCGCGGTCGCCCAGGCGGAAGCCGTATTTGTCGTTGAACGGCTTGAAGTTGTCGAAGTCGAAATAGACCAGCGCGTAGCCCTGATCCAGCCGCTCCAGCGCCGCCGACACCCATTCGGCGATGACGGTGTTGCCGGGCAGCCGGCTGAGCGGGTTCTGGTCGCGGGCCGCCGCCAGGTTCTTCTCGTTGATCACCCGCAGCAGGGAATGGGCCGACAGGAAGCCCACATAGGTGGTGCCGTCGACGATCATGATGCCGTCCGAGCCCTCGACGGTGGCATAGGCCTCCAGGATGTGCTCGGCCTTGCTGTTGAGGTCGGCCATGGGGCAGCGGATGACGAAATCCTTCAGCGTGCGGCCAAAGCTCTTATTGGCGATCAGTTCCTTGCCGAAGGGCGAGTAGGTGTAGTCCTTCAACTCTTTCTCGCGCACGAGGCCGACCGGCTGGCCGGAATCGTCCACCACCGGGAAGAAGGTGGCGGACTTGTTGGAGCGGAAGCGCTCGAACACCTGCTCCATGGGCGAGCTGAGGGGGATCGGCTGCAGCCGCGCCACCTGGTCGGCGATGATGCGCTGGTCGGTGACGGCGCTGCGGCGTTCGCGGCGGGCCAGTCCGGCGATGGCGTCGTATTGGGGCCGCAACTGGGCGGTGTCCAGGGTGGGGCGCTGCGCCAATCCGCCCTGGATCAGGTCGCAGCCGATCTCCTTGCAGGCGAAGAACTCGCGCTCGTTCTCGATCCCTTCGGCCACCACCACCACGCCCAGCAGATGGGCGATGTTGACGATATGGGCCAGGAAGACCTTCTTCTTGGCGTCCTCGGCGATGTCGGACACGAAGAAGCGGTCGATCTTGAGGACGTCGGGCTCGGAGAAGTACAGCAGTTGCAGCCCGGAAAAGCCGGTGCCGAAATCGTCGATGGCGAGACGAAAGCCCTGGCGCTTGTAGTGCAGGATGGAAGCGACGGCGTCGTCGGGCTGGCCCAGGGAGTGGCGTTCGGAGATTTCGAAGGCCACCGCCGAGGCCGCCACGCCGTAGCGGTCCAGCAGGATCCGCGTGCGCCGGGCAAGCTCGCCCTCGGAGTCCAGGGCGCGGTTGTCCAGGTTGATGAACAGCTTGGCGGTGCGGTGATGGGGCAGGGTGACGAACTTGGCCACCGCCTTCTCGCGCAGCTCCATCTCGATCTGGGGCAGGAGACCCAGCGCGTGGCAGCTGTCGAAGACGTCGGCGATGGAGGCGAAACCCGCCTCGGCGGTGTTGCGCAGCAGCGCCTCGTAGCCATAGCAGGCGCCGGAATGGATGTTGACGATGGGCTGGAAGGCGATGTCGAGGGTGGCGACGATCTGGTTCCAGTGATCGTCCGACGGTTCCGGCTGGCCCGGCGGCGAAAACGGCCGGCGGTGGTCGCGTAAGGTCGTCCGCTCGCCCCGGTGCTGGGACTGCGGCGCCGAGACCTTGTCCGAGGTCGCATTGGCCGTGGGAACCATCCCGCTCACTCCGCTCCGAAGATCCATCCCGCGACCCGGATTGAGCGTCGGAGGCCGGGCATGAGTCAACGCGCCAGGGGGATGGGGTGGGGAAATTCACCGCGCTGTCACAAACCCCGGCTTAACCCATTGCTAACCAGGCTCGTGCTTGCTGTTGGGGGGAACAGGAGGTCCAACCATGCAAAGACTGATGGCGGCGGTGCTGATGGTTCTGGCGGTCTGGGGCGGCCCTGTCCGTGCCCAGCAGGTGACCGACCAGACCATGATGATCGGGCGGGCGGTGACCACGGTGGAGCGGCTGAGATCCGACCCCAATTTCAGCCAGACCATGACCGATCTGCTGGGACGCGCCCGCGCGGTGCTGATCGTTCCCGATCTGGTCAAGGCCGGCTTTTTCTTTGGGGCCCAGTACGGCACCGGCGTGCTGCTGGCCAAGGACAAGGACGGCCGCTGGAGCGGCCCCGCCTTCTATTCGGTAGCGGCAGGCAGCTTCGGGCTTCAGATCGGGCTCCAGGATGCCGAGACGGTCTATGTCATCATGAGCGACGGCGGCCTGAGCGCGGTGGTGGACAACAAGTTCAAGGGCGGCGCCGAGGCCGGCATCGCGGTGGCCACCCTGGGCGCCGGTGCCGAGGCCAACACCACCACCAACATGGGGGGCGACATCTACGCCTTCTCCAAGGCGGCGGGGCTGTATGGCGGCGCGGCGCTGGACGGGGCCGCCATTCTGCCCCGCCACTCCTGGAACGCCGCCTTCTACGGCGGCAATCCCACCCCCGAGGACATCTTGTTCAAGCGCCTCAACGACACCCCTCAGGCCGACCGCCTGCGCGGCATCCTGTCGCGGTGACCTACGCCACGGCGGCGAGGCGGCGCTGCTGGCGCGAGGCTTGCGCCTCCGCCGGAAGGATGTCCTGAAGCGCTTGCTGTAGCTGGCGCTCGTGGCGCTCCTGCAAGGGCGACAGCGGCAGCCGCAGCTCTCCGCCCATCAGGCCGAGACGGGCCAGCGCCCATTTGACCGGAATGGGATTGCTCTCCAGGGACAACGCGGTGTTCAGCTCGGCGAGGTGTTCGTTGAGCTGGGCGAAGCGGTGGTAGTCGTGGGTTGCCCAGGATTCGTGCATGGCGGCGCACAGGGCGGGGGCGACATTGGCGGCGACCGAGATGCAGCCGTGGCTGCCCAGGGCCAGATGGTCGGCCAGCAGGCTGTCGTCGCCGCACAGCCGCAGGAAGTCCGGGGCGACGGAATAGCGCAACCGGCTGGCCCGCGCCATGTCGCCGGAGGCGTCCTTGAGGCCGACGATATTGGGCAGGTGCGACAGCCGGACGATGGTGTCGAGGTCGAGGGTGGTGCCGGTGCGCTTGGGCACGTCGTAAAGCAGGATCGGCAGGTGGGTGCTGGCCTGGACCGCCTCGAAATGGCGGTACAGCCCCTCCTGGGACGGGCGGTTGTAGTAGGGCGTGATGCACAGCGCCGCATCCGCTCCCACCGCCGTGGCGTGGCGGACCATCTCGATGGTGGTGGCGGTGCAGTTGGACCCGGCCCCGGCGATGACCGGAACCCGGCCCTTGGCGACTCGCACCGTCAGGCCGATGAGGTGGGTTTGCTCGGCGTGGGACAGGGTCGGCGCCTCGCCGGTGGTGCCGCAGGGCACCAGGGCGCTGCTGCCGGCGCGGATCTGGCGCTCGCAGAGCTGGACGAAGGCGTCCTCGTCGATGTGGCCGTCGGCGAAGGGGGTGACCAGCGCGACCATGGAGCCGCGCAGTCCGTCGAGGCGACGCGGGGTCATCAGATGACCCGCCGCAGCCAGGCGGGGCGGGACGCCACCACCAGGGTTCGCTCGCCGGCATGGCTGACCGCCTGGTCGACCAGACCCTTGGCGCGCAGTTGCGCCAGCATGGCGGGAAGGCGGGCCTTGGCGCAGTCGCGGGTCAGCTCGATGGCGACGACACGGGGGGTGTCGAGATGATCGACGACGGCGGCGACGTCGGCGTCGATGGCGGCGATTCCGGTCAGCCAGACCACGTCCGCCGCTTCCTCCTCGCCCCGGCAATGGCTCAGGGAGCGGAACGCGGCGGCGTTGCGGCAGCCGGTCCCGGCTAGGCCGAGCAGGTGGTCAAGCGAGCCCTCGCCGATCGCCACCACCCGGTCATGGGGGCGGATGGCGGTGGCGGCGATCAGGACCTGGGTGCGGCTGGGCGTCGCGGGGTGGGACGGGGAAGCGGGCAGTTTCAAGGCGGTCGACATGGGAGACAAGTCCAAGCCTGTTGACGATGGGGCAAGCCTATCCGCGACGCCGATCATGGTTCCACGCGGATTGTCGTAAGCGGATCATTACGGAGTGCTTATGCCGACCGACTCGACAACCGTATCGAGGCCTTATCGGCAAGGCGGGTAGGGTTTGGCTCCCGGGCACTGCCGAGGAGATCCCATGCCCCCCGTTCTTTCTTTCCTCTCGCCGGGGCGGCTTGCCTTCCCCCATCTCTGCGCGGCGGTGGCGTTCATCATCGCCTTCAGCCTGGTGCGCTGCGTCGCCGCCAGGGCCGAAGAGACCGGGATCGCGTCGTGGTACGGCTTCGAGCACAACGGCCGCCGCACCGCCAACGGCGAGATCCACGATTCGAACGTGGCCACCGCCGCCCATCTGCGGCTGCCCTTCGGCTCCATGGTCAAGGTGACCAACCGCGCCACCGGATCGGTGGTGGTGGTCCGCATCAACGACCGCGGCCCCTATGTCAAAGGCCGTGTCATCGACCTGTCCGAGCGCGCCGCCCGCGACCTCGGCATATTCACCACCGGCCTCGCCCCGGTATCCATCGCCCTCGTTACACCCAAGGAGCGCGCATGGGCCGTGGCGTCGCGATGACGGCGAACCCCGCCCCGTTCGCCAGGGCCGGCGACGAGCCGATGCTGGCGGACCTGCTGGCCGATCCCACCCTTCACACGCTGATGCGCTGCGACCGCCTGTCCGAGGGCGACCTGCGGATCGCCATCGAACGCGGCCGTGCCGCGCTGGGAAAACGAGACCACGCTTACGCTTCCTTTATGCACTCCCGCTTGGATCCTTAATGCGTAGAGGGCGTAGGGTTATTAGGTCTGAAATTTCAATCGGAGAGCACCGATGCTCGACATCGTGTTCGTCGTCGCCGCGCTTGCCTTTTTCGCCCTGGGCGCCCTGTTCGTCCACGCCTGCGAGCGCATCTGAAGGAACCTGATCCATGACTCTCGACTTGATCCTCGGCGGTATCACCGCGGTGGGCCTGACGGTCTACCTGGTTTACGCCCTCATCCGTCCCGAACGCTTCTAGGAGAACGGCCGTGAACGCCGCAGGCATTCTGCAAATCGTCGTCTACTTCGCCGTGCTGACGGCAGGCGCCATCCCCCTTGGGGCCTACATGGCCCGGGTCTATTCCGGTGAACGCACTTGGCTTGATCCGGTTCTGGGTCCCATCGAACGGGTCATCTACAAGGTCTGCTTCGTCAAGCAGGACCAGGAGCAACATTGGACGGTCTACGCCTTCTCGGCCCTAATGTTCAGCGTGGTCGGGCTGCTGGTGATGTACGCCATCATGCGGCTGCAGGCGTTGACGCCGGTTCAGTTCAACCCGGCCGGTCAGGCGGCGGTCGCTCCCGACCTCGCCTTCAACACCGCCGTCAGCTTCACCACCAACACCAACTGGCAGAACTATGGCGGCGAAAGCACCATGGCCTATCTGACCCAGATGCTGGGCATGACGGTGAAGAACTTCACCTCGGCCGCCACCGGCATGGCCATCCTGGTGGCGTTGGTGCGCGGCTTCGCCCGCCGGCAATCCAAGACGGTGGGAAATTTCTACGTCGATGCGGTGCGTTCCATCCTCTACATCCTGCTGCCGCTGGCGGTGGTGGTGACCCTGGCGCTGGTCTGGCAGGGCATGCCGCAGAGCTTCGACGCCTATACCGAGGCGACGACGCTGGAAGGCGCCAAGCAGGTGATCGCCCAGGGGCCGGTGGCCAGCCAGGTGGCGATCAAGCATCTCGGCACCAATGGCGGCGGCTTCTTCAACGCCAACTCGGCCCATCCGTTCGAGAATCCGACGGCGCTGTCCAATCTGATCGAGATGGCGGGTGAACTGCTGATCTCGGCCGGTCTGGTCTTCGCCTTCGCCCGCATGATCGGCGACAAACGGCAGGGCCGGGCGCTGTACGTCGCCATGTCGGTCATGCTGGTGATCGGCATCGGCGTCTGCTACTGGGCCGAGGCCGCCGGCAATCCGCTGGTCCAGGCCATGGGCGTGGACGTCGCATCCTCCGATTTGGCTCCCGGCGGCAACATGGAGGGCAAGGAGGTGCGGTTCGGCATCGCCAATTCCGCCATCTTCGCCGCAGCCACCACCGGCACCTCCACCGGCGCGGTCAATGCCATGCATGACAGCTTCACCCCCATCGGCGGCATGGTGCCCATGGTCAACATCATGCTGGGCGAGGTGATCTTCGGCGGCGTCGGCTGCGGTCTGCACGGCATGATCGTCTTCGTCATCGTCACCGTGTTCATCGCCGGGTTGATGGTGGGGCGCACCCCGGAATACCTGGGCAAGAAGATGGAATCCCGCGAGGTCAAGCTGGCGGTGTTGTGCATCCTGATCTTCCCGCTGTCGATCCTGGGCTTCGGCGCGGTGGCCATGGTGCTGCCGGCCGGGCTGGCGGGCATGTCCGCCGCCGGACCGCACGGATTGAGCGAGGTGCTGTACGCCTATACCTCGGCCACCGGCAACAACGGTTCGGCCTTCGGCGGGTTGTCGGGCAACACCTTGTTCTACAACACCACCCTGGCCGCGGCCATGCTGATCGGGCGCTTCCTGATCATCGTGCCGACCCTGGCCATCGCCGGCTCGCTGGCGGCCAAGAAGATCGTGCCGCCCTCGGCCGGCACCTTCCCCACCCATGGGTCGCTGTTCATCGGCCTGCTGATCGCCGTCATCGTGGTGATCGGCGGCCTGACCTTCTTCCCCGTTCTCGCCCTGGGTCCGATCGTCGAGCATTTCGCGCTCGCCGCCGGCACCCTGTTCTAGAGGGATCCTTTCATGGCTATCCATCGTCCGCAGGAAATGTCCCTGTTCGACGGCTCGATCATCCGGCCGGCGGTCGTCTCCGCCTTCGCCAAGCTCGACCCCAGGGACCTTGTCCGCAATCCCGTCATGTTCACCACCGGAGTGGTGGCGATTCTGTCCACCGTGCTGTTCGTCCGCGATGTTTCCATCGGCGGCGAGTACACCGCCGTGGTCGGCCAGATCGCTGCATGGCTGTGGTTCACCGTGCTGTTCGCCAACTTCGCCGAGGCGGTGGCGGAAGGACGCGGCAAGGCCCAGGCCGACAGCCTGCGCAAGACCAAGACCGAGACGGCGGCCAAGAAGGTCGCCGCCATCGACGCCACCACTCACAAATCGGTGCCGGCGGCCAGCTTGCGGGCCGGCGACATGGTGGTGTGCGAGTTGGGCGACACCATCCCCGGTGACGGCGAGGTCATCGCCGGCATCGCCACCATCGACGAAAGCGCCATCACCGGCGAATCCGCCCCGGTGATCCGCGAATCCGGCGGCGACCGCTCGGCGGTCACCGGCGGCACAAGGGTGGTGTCCGACCGCATCGTGGTGCGCATCACCGCCAATCCGGGCGAAAGCTTCCTCGACCGCATGATCGCCCTGGTGGAAGGGGCCAAGCGCCAGAAGACCCCCAACGAGATCGCGCTGACCATCCTGCTGGTCGGCCTGACCCTGGTGTTCCTGATCGTCTGCGCCACCCTGCCGGCCTTCGCCGCCTATTCCGGCACCGCCATCCCGGTGGTGTTCCTGATCGCCCTGCTGGTCACCCTGATCCCGACCACCATCGGCGGGCTGTTGTCGGCCATCGGCATCGCCGGCATGGACCGGCTGGTGCGCTTCAACGTCATCTCCAAGTCGGGCCGCGCGGTGGAAGCGGCCGGTGACATCGACGTGCTGCTGCTGGACAAGACCGGCACCATCACCCTGGGCGCCCGTCAGGCGGCCGAGTTCATCGCCCTGCCCAACGTCAACGAGCGCGACCTGGCGGAGGCGGCGTTCCTGTCGTCGCTGGCCGACGAGACCCCCGAGGGCAAGTCCATCGTCGCCCTGGCCAAGTTGCGGTTCGGCTTTACCGACGTGGCGACGGGCAACGGCATGAGCTTCGTGCCGTTCTCCGCCCATACCCGCATGAGCGGCGTCAACCTGCCCGGCGGTTCGGCGGGCGACGTGATGGTCAAGCCCAGCGAGATCCGCAAGGGCGCCTCGGACTCGGTCATCAATTACGTCAACGAGAAGGCCGGCAAGACTCCGGGCGGCGTACCCAAGGATCTGGTCCAGGCGGTCGAAAAGGTCGCCAAGGCCGGCGGCACGCCCTTGGTGGTGGCCCGTGACGGGCGGCTGCTGGGGGTGATCTACCTCAAGGACATCGTCAAGCCCGGCATCCGCGAGCGCTTCGCCACGCTCAGGGCCATGGGCATCCGCACGGTGATGATCACCGGCGACAACCCGCTGACCGCCGCCGCCATCGCCGCCGAGGCCGGTGTCGACGACTTCCTCGCCGAGGCGACGCCGGAGAACAAGCTGGACCTGATCCGCAAGGAGCAGCAGGGCGGCCGGCTGGTGGCCATGTGCGGCGACGGCTCCAACGACGCCCCCGCCTTGGCCCAGGCCGATGTCGGCGTCGCCATGAACACCGGAACGCAAGCGGCGCGCGAGGCCGGCAACATGGTGGACCTGGAAAGCGACCCCACCAAGCTGATCGAGATCGTCATGATCGGCAAGCAGCTGCTCATGAGCCGGGGCTCGCTCACCACGTTTTCCATCGCCAACGACATCGCCAAGTACTTCGCCATCATCCCGGCCATGTTCCTGGTGTCCTATCCCCAGTTGCAGGCGCTCAACGTCATGCATCTGGCCAGCCCGCAAAGCGCCATCCTGTCGGCCATCATCTTCAACGCGCTGATCATCATCGCGCTGATCCCGCTGGCCCTCAAAGGCGTCACCTACAAGCCGGCCGGCGCCGAGGTGCTGTTGCGCCGCAACATCCTGGTCTACGGCCTCGGCGGCATCATCGTTCCCTTCATCGGCATCAAGGCGATCGACCTCTTGGTCGCGGCGTTGCACCTCGCCTGATCCCGGAGTGACAGATATGATCAAGCAACTTCTTCCCGCGACTCTTCTGACCCTGCTGCTCACCGTGCTGCTGGGGCTGGCCTATCCCCTGGCCATGACCGGCGCGGCGGGCGCCCTGTTCCCGCACCAGGCCCATGGCAGCCTGATCGAGAAGGATGGCAAGGTGGTCGGCTCGACGCTGATCGCCCAGGGCTTCGCCAAGCCGGAATACTTCCACCCCCGGCCCTCGGCCACCACCGACACCGATCCCGCCGACCCCACCAAGACGGTGCCGGCGCCCTACAACGCGGCCAATTCGGGGGCCTCCAACGCGGCGCCCACCTCCAAGTCCTACATCGAGGGCACCCAGGCCCTGATCGAGCAGGTCAAGGCCGAGAATCCCGACGCAAGGGTGGCTCTGCCCATCGATCTGGTCACCGCCTCGGCCTCCGGCCTCGACCCGCACATCTCGCCCCAGGCGGCCGAATACCAGCTGCCGCGCGTCGCCAAGGCCCGCGCCATCCCCGAGGCCGACCTGCGGGCGGTGGTCGCCCGCCTCACCGAGGGACGCAGCTTCGGCATCCTCGGCGAAGCCTCGGTCAACGTGCTGAAACTCAACCTCGCCCTCGACGGCCAGTGGCCGCAGGCGAAATAGGAGAGAGGGCGGGTGGCGCCTCCAGCGCCGCCCGCCGGTCGCCATGGACAAGCAAACCGATCAAGGCATGGCCGATCTGCTGCATTCCGCCTCGCGGGTGTCGGTTCTGGTGGTCCTCGCCGTCGCCGCCATGTTCCTGATTCGCGAAGTCGCGCCACAATTGGCCGAACCGGAGTCGGACGACGCCCGCTACTTCCAGGGACGGTCCGGCATGATCCGGCCCGAGGACGCGACAGTTCAGGTCAAGCGCATCGCGGCGGCACGCGGCCTTCCCGTCGATTCGGTGCGGCAGCTGGTAACGGCTCTGGAGGCGAAAGCCCCGGACCTGGATCTTCGAACCCTCAACCAGGCGCTGGATACCCCATGTTCCACGAAATGAACCGCCGACCATGACCGACGACCGCCCGTCACCGGATGCCCTGTTGGCAGCCGCCCAGCGCGAATCGCGCGGGCGGCTGAAAATCTTTCTCGGCGCCGCTCCCGGCGTGGGCAAGACCTACGCCATGCTGCAGGCGGCGCGTGAGCGCCGGCGCGAGGGGATTGATCTGGTGGCCGGGGTGGTGGAGACCCACGGACGGCGCGAGACCGAGGCGCAGTTGAAGGGGACCGACGTCCTGCCCCCGCGTCCCATGGAGTATCGCGGCAAGACCTTCCGCGAGATGGACCTCGACGCCATCCTGGCCCGCCGTCCTCAATTGGTGCTGGTGGACGAGCTGGCCCATACCAACGTGCCGGGCTCGCGCCACGTCAAGCGCTGGCAGGACGTGGAGGAGTTGCTCGCCGCCGGCATCGACGTCTACAGCACGCTCAACATCCAGCATCTGGAAAGCATCAACGACGTCGTCGAGCAGATTTCCGGCGTCAAGGTACGTGAAACCCTGCCCGACAGCGTGTTGTCCTCGGCCGACGAGATCGAACTGATCGACTTGCCGCCGCAGGAGCTGATCAAGCGGCTGCACGAGGGCAAGGTCTACGTCCCCGAACAGGCCCAGCGGGCGGTGGGTAACTTCTTCTCGCCCGGCAACTTGACTGCGCTGCGCGAGATGGCGCTCCGCCACGTGGCGGAGCGGGTCGATGCCCAGATGGTCGACTATATGCGCGCCCATGCCATCCCCGGCCCCTGGCCGGCGCGCGAGCGGATCGTGGTCTGCGTCGACGAGCGGGTCGATGCCGCCCGGCTGGTGCGGGTGGCCAAGCGCGCCGCCGAACGGCGCGGCGCCGCCTGGGTGGTGGTGACGGTGGAGACGTCGCGCTCCTACGCTCTGACCGAGGCCGACAAGGACCGCCTCGCCGCCGCCTTGCGTCTGGCCCAGCAATTGGGCGGCGAAACCGTGCTGTTGCAGGGCGACGACGTGGTCGCCACCGTGCTGGACTTCGCCCGCGAGCGTAACGCCACCCAGATCGTGGTCGGGCGGGCGCGGGCGCGGCGCTGGCGGCTGGGCAAGTCGGTGACCGAACGGTTGCTTACCGAAAGCGGCGACTTCAACGTCTTCGTGGTTGGTGGCGAGGACGAGGACAAGCCGGTGCCGCTGGTCCGGCCGCACAAGGCGAAACTGCCGCCCGACTGGCTTCATCTCGCCTTCGCCCTGCTGTGCACCGGAGCGGCCACCGGCCTGGGCTTCGTCATCGACATGTGGCTGCCGGTGGCCAGCATCTCGGTGGCCTTCCTGCTGGCGGTGATGGTGGTGGCCATGCGGGCGGGCCTGCGCCCGGCCATCCTGACCTCGGTGACCAGCTTCTTCGCCTTCAACTTCTTCTTCACCGAGCCGCGCTGGACCTTCGCCGTCACCGACACCCAGAACGTCCTGACCCTGGTGTTCTTCCTGATCGCCGCCGTCATCGTTTCCAACATGGCCAGCCGCCTGCGCGCCCAGATCCTGGCCACCCGCGAAAGCGCGCGCCGGACCGGCAACCTCTATGACTTCGGCCGCAAGGTCACGGCGGCGGTGACGCTGGACGACGTGCTGTGGGCGGTGGTCCACCATGTGGCCGCCACCATCCACGGCAAGTCGCTGGTGTTGCTGCCGGGCGAGGCGGGGCTGGCCATCGCGGCGGGCTATCCGCCCGAGGACCAGTTGGACGACAAGTCCAACGCCGCCGCCGACTGGGCCTGGACCCATGGCAAGCTCGCCGGGCGGGGTTCGGCCACCCTGCCGGCGTCGCTGTGGCTGTTCCTGCCGCTGAAGACGGCGCGGGGACCGTTCGGGGTGCTGGGCGTCCAGATGATGGAGGACGCCGACATGCCGTCGCCGGAGCAGATGCGGCTGCTGGAGACCCTGGCCGATCAGGCGGCGGTGGCGGTGGAGCGCACCTCGCTGGTGGCCGACATCGAAACGGCCCGCGTCGCCACCGAGCGGGAACGCTTGCGCTCGGCCTTGCTGTCGTCGCTGTCCCACGACCTGCGCACGCCGCTGGTGTCGATCATGGGGGCGGCGTCCTCGTTGCAGAACTACGACGAGATGATGGACCCGGCCTCGCGCCACGACCTGACCCAGACTATCCAGGACGAGGCCGAGCGGCTGAACCGCTTCGTCCAGAACCTGCTCGACATGACCAAGCTGGGGGCGGGAGCCTTGAAGCCGCGCGCCGATTGGGCCGATCTGCGCGACATCGTCGGCGCGGCGGTGGAGCGGACCCGCCGGCTGGCCCGCGCCCACACCATCAAGGTGGACATCGACGCCGGCGTGCCGCTGCTCTGCGTCGACCCGGTGCTGATGGAGCAGGTGTTCTTCAACCTGCTCGACAATTCCTGCAAGTATGCGCCGCCGGGGACCGTCGTGAAGGTCTGGGCGCGCCAGACCCCCGACTATGTCACCATCGAGGTGGTGGACCAGGGGGTGGGCATTCCGCCCGAAGCGTGCGAGAAGGTATTCGACATGTTCTACCGGGTCGACAGGGGTGATTCCCAGACGGCGGGAACCGGGTTGGGGCTGGCCATCTGCCGGGGTATCGTCGAGGCCCATGGCGGCACCATCAAGGCCGAACCGGGGCTGAACGGCGCCGGCACCGCCATCATCATCCACCTGCCGCAGCGACGCGACATCGACGGTCTGACGGCTTCGATCAATGCCGACAGTGAACAAAGGGTCATGACATGAGTCCCCGTATCCTGGTGATCGACGACGAACCGCAGATCCGCAAGTTCATGCGCATTTCGCTGGCCGCCAACGGCTACGAGGTGGTCGAAGCCGAGAACGCCGCCCAGGGGATCGAAGCGGCGCGCAGCCAGCAGCCGGACCTGCTGATCCTCGATCTCGGCCTGCCCGACCTGGACGGCCAGGAGGTCATCAGCGCCGTGCGCGAGATGTCGGACGTTCCCATCGTCGTGCTGTCGGTGCGGGCGCAGGAATTGGACAAGGTGGAGGCCCTGGACCGGGGCGCCAACGACTACATCGTCAAGCCGTTCGGCGTCGCCGAGCTGATGGCCCGGGTCCGCGCCGTGCTGCGTCCGCATGCCGCCAAGGGCTCCGACGACGTGGTCGAGGCCGGATCGGTGCAGATCGACCTGGCCCGGCGCATCGTCACCCGGGGCGGCGAGGAGGTGCACCTGTCCAAGCGGGAATGGGGGCTGCTGGCCTTCATGGCCCGCCATCCCGACCACGTCCTGACCCACAAGCAGATTCTCAAGGAGGTCTGGGGGCCGGCCCATGCCGAGGACACCGCCTATCTGCGGGTCTACGTCAACCAGCTCCGTCAGAAGCTGGAGGCCGATCCGTCGGTGCCGACCCTGATCGTCACCGATGCCGGGGTCGGCTACCGTCTCAAACGGGGGGAGTAGATGATCAGGCGGCGACCGGGGCGAACTGCCCGATCAGCCGCGCATGCAATTCGGCCGCGTCGGCACAGCGGCGCAAGGCCCGGCAGACGTCGCCGTCGCGCAGCAGCCGCGACACCCGGCTGAGCGCCTTCAAATGATCCATGCCGACCGTGGCGCTGGGGGACAGCAGGAGGAAGAGCAGGTCCACCGGCCGCTCGTCGATGGACTCGAAGTCGATGGGCCGGTCCAGGCGAAGGAAGACGGCGCAGGGTTTGGCGAGGCCGGCCAGACGGGCGTGCGGAATGGCGATTCCCGATCCCACTCCGGTGCTTCCCAGGCGCTCGCGCTCCAGCAGGGCGTCGAAAATCATCCGTTGGGCCAAGCCGGTGCGGTCCGCCGATTCCCGCGCCAGCAGCGTCAGCGCCTCGGCCTTGGAGGCGACCCGCACGCCCGCCAGCACGGCGCGCGGATGGATCAGGTCATGCATTTCCATGTTGGACTCCCGCCATAGTCTCGCAGTGCCGCCGCGCTCTCGCTCCAGTCGCGGCAGGCGTCAAGCCGGGCGACGTCCGTGTCCCCGCGTTCGGCGTCATGGGGGATGATGCACTCCATGCACCAATAGGTGATGGTGCTCCGGCTCATTTCGACGACGCGCTGCCGGGTGTCGTGGCCACAAATGGGGCAGCGGCGAACGCAAAGGCGGCTGGGGAGGTGCGTGGCGACCATGGGAGGCATCCCGGTGAGAACCCGTGTCTACCTCGAAATCATAGGTCCGCCGCCGATAAGGCTTCCAGACGGGCTTTCGCGTCGTCGTGTAAAGCCGGCGTTAAAAAGTCATAAAGGTAAGGAGGCCCACCGCCTTCACGCGAACAGGCTGAAGAAGCTCTGAAGTTGCGCCAAGTTGTTGGTGGCGGAACCGGAATTGCTGTAGCCGGTGGCGTTGAGGGCGGTGTCCTGGTTGGTCAGGGCCTTTTCCACCGCCGCCGAAGCCGTGTTGGCGGAGGTGCCCGCCACCTGGTTGCCGATGGCCGTGCCATAGGCGGTGGCCGCCGCCGAGGCGGCAGGCGCGGTGCCGACGGCGCCGTCGGCGGTCTGGAGGCGATAGACCGCCAACTGGCTCTGGCCCACCGCCCGGGCGACCTTGCCGGCGGCGGCCCGCAGCGACGCCGCGTCGGTGACGGAGAGGCTGCCCAGCCCCAGCGACGTGCTGTCCAGCGCCTGGGTGGCGATGTTGACCCGCACGCCGGAGGTGGTGGCGACCGACACGCTGCCTTGCGTGTTGGCCAGCAGATTGGCGTTGCCCACCTTGGCCCCGGCGGCCAACTGGTCGATTTGGGTTTTCAGCTTGCCGATATTGGCGGTCAGGGCGGCGGCGGTCGCCTTGTCCGGCGATGCGCCCGCCTGCTGGATCTGGTTCTGCAGCGTGGTCAGGGCGGTGAAGATGGAGGTGGCGTTGGTCAAGGCCTTGCTGACGGCGGACGCTCCCTGCTGAGCGGTCAGGGCGGTGGTTCCGTACGCCGTCGTGCCGGTGGAGCCGGAGGCGGAAGGGCGCACGCCGATATTCAGCGTGTTGCCGATGCTGATGGGAAGGTTGGAACCGGACAAGGCCGTCACAGTGCTCATGATATGCCTGCTGACGAAATTACACCTCAGGTTGATCCTCTTCCCGGGAAGATGCAATGGCGATGACGGCGGGGCCGCCCGGCGATTTAAGCGGGCTCGGGCGGTGTCATTTTCCCGGTGCCGCCACCAGTTCGGCGAAGTCGCGCAGATCGGCGGCGTTGAGATCGGAGACCGCCCAATGGCCGATGCCCTTGCGGGTCCAGGCCACCACGGAATAGCCGCGATCCTGCACCAGGGTCAGCTCCCGGTCGGTGCCGGCGGGTTGCGGCAGGACGAACAGGTTGATGACGTGCTGACGATGCTTGTAGACCACCACCGCGCTGCGCTGATGGTCGAGATAGTCCAGCCGCCCTCCGATCAGCTCGAAGCCGTGGGCGCTGAGGTCCGGGGTCGGCGGCGCCACCTCCAGCTTGCCGTTGAACCAGGGCTTGATCGTGTGCTGGTCCGAGGACGGCACGTCCACCAGATGCTCCGGCATCAGCAGCGAGCGCAGATGGTCGCTGACCACCTCGTCGGCCAGCCGGTCCTGGGCCGAGGGGATCGACAGGAACAGCACCAGGCTGGCGGCCAGGCCGGCCAGCGAGGCGGCGGGCAGGGCGAAGCGCCGCCACGGCTTCGGCCGCAGCGGAACCGGCTTTGCCGCCGCCTCCTTCTCCCGGCGCAGGGCCTCGTCGAGGCGGCTCCGCAAGGCCGGCGACGCGGCGAAGCGGCTGGCTCCGGTCAGCAGCCGGCCGAGGGCGCGCTGCTCGTCGATCCGCCGGCGGCAGGCGGCGCATCCCTCCAGATGCCGTTCCAGCTCGGCGGCGGCGGTTTGGTCCAACTCACCGTCGAGCCATGCCCCGATCTGTTCTGCGGCCTTGTCGCAGGTCATGACCGGGCCTCCCGCGCCGAGGGGGTCAAGGAGTCGCGCAGCATCGCCCGCGCGCGGGCCAGACGCGACATCACCGTTCCCATGGGAATGCCGACGATGGCGGCGATGTCCTTGTAGGACAGATCCTCGAATTCACGCAGCACGATCACCTCGCGGAACTCCACCGGCAGGGCCGCCACCGCCCGGTCGACCCGGTTGGCCTCGTCGTGGCGCGACGCCGCCCGCTCGGGGTCGTCGTCCTCCGACGCCAAGCGGTCCAGCATGGCCTCGCCGTCGCCCACCATGGCCGCCGGCCGGTTGCGCCGCAGCCAGTCGAGGCCGGCGTTGCGCACGATGGCCAGCAGCCAGGGCCGCGCGTCGTCGCCGCCGTCGAAGCCGGGGAAGAATCGCAGGGCTCGCAAGATCGCCTCCTGGGTCACGTCGGCGGCGTCGGCGGCGTCGCGGGTCAGCCAACGCGCAAGGTTATGGGCCGCGTCCAGATGCGGCATGACCAGCCGTTCGAACCGTTGGATGGCGGTGCTGTCGGTCAAGGCCGATCACCCTCCTCGGGGCGGGAACGATTTAGGGTCTCTCCCCTGTCATACCGCCGCGCCCGCCAGTCTATTCCCGAAAATATTTTTTGGCAGGCGGGAATATTCGCGACGCCGATGCGGTCTTCTCTTCACGCAACGCCACATCGGGAGACCATCATGGGACCGACAATCAGCCGCCGCGACTTCGCCCGCCTCTCCGCCTTCGGAGGCGCCGTGTTCGCTTCGGGACTCTGGCGGGGGGCCGAAGCCGCCACGCCGGCCGAGGAATTCTATTTCGTCCAGCTCTCCGACCTGCATTGGGGCTTCGAGGGGCCGCCCAATCCCGAGGCCAAGACCACGCTGCGGCGCGCCATCGCGGCGGTCAACGCCATGGCCTCGCCGCCGGATTTCGTCGTCTTCACCGGCGACCTCACCCACACCACCGACGACGATGCCGAGCGGCGGCGGCGCATGGCCGAGGTCAAGGCCATCATCGCCGACCTCAATGTCAAGGACGTCAAGTTCCTGGCCGGGGAGCACGACGCCTCGCTGGATTGGGGCGCCGCCTTCAAGGAGTATTTCGGCGCCACCCACTACACCTTCGACCACAAGGGCGTCCATTTCATCGCCCTCGACAACGTCTCCGATCCCGGCGGCAAGATCGGCCAGGAGCAGTTGGACTGGCTGGCCGCCGACCTCGCCCGCCAGCCCAAGGCCAAGCCGGTGGTGGTGCTGACCCATCGGCCGCTGTTCGACCTCTATCCGCAGTGGGACTGGGCGACCCGCGACGGCGCGGCGGCCATCGAAATCCTGCTGACCCATCCCAAGGTCACCGTGTTCTACGGCCATATCCACCAGGAGAACCACTTCATGACCGGGCCTATCGCCCATCATTCCGCCAAGTCGCTGATCTTCGCCCTGCCGGCTCCGGGCTCGACCCCCAAGCGCACTCCGGTGGCCTGGGATCCGGCGGAGCCGTTCCGGGGACTGGGCTACCGCTCCATCGAGGCCGATCCCAAGACGGCCGCGTACGAGCTGACCGAAGTGGGGATCAAGGCATGAAGCCGGCCATCATCGCCGCCGCCTTGCTCTGCCTGCTGGGGGTCGCCGCCTCGGCGGCGATCCCGCCGGAGCGCCATGTGGCCATCAAGGCCACCCGCTTTTTCTACAGCCCCGCCCGGATCGTGCTGAAGACCGGCCAGCCGGTGGTGCTGGAGCTGACGGCGCTCGACCGCCTGCACGGCTTCGACATCCCCGAACTGCATATCCGCGCCGACATCCTGCCGGGGCAGGTCACGGAGGTGCGCCTCACCCCGGCCAAGGCCGGAACCTACGAGTTCCACTGCGACAATTTCTGCGGCAGCGGCCACGAGACCATGGCGGCCAAGATCGTGGTCGAGGATTAGGGGGGCAAACCCCAACAAGACGCTGGACGAAATCCGGTCATGACCCGAAGCTGTTGGTCATGACCGACGACGACCAACGCCCGTCGCCCGACGCCCTTCTCGCCGAGGCAAGGCGGGAGGGGCGGGGGCGCCTGAAGATCTTTCTCGGCGCCGCTCCCGGCGTGGGCAAGACCTACGCCATGCTGGGGGCGGCGCACGGCCGTCTGCGCGACGGCGTCGACGTGGCGGCCGGGGTGATCGAGACCCACGGGCGGAGCGAGACCGTGGCGCTGGTCGAGGGGCTGGAGGTGTTGCCGTCCCGGCCCATGGAGTATCGCGGCCGGGCCTTCGCCGAGATGGACCTGGACGGCTTGCTGGCTCGCCGCCCAGGCTTGGCCCTGGTGGACGAGTTGGCCCATACCAACGTGCCCGGCTCGCGCCACGTCAAGCGCTGGCAGGACGTGGAGGAGTTGCTTGCCGCCGGCATCGACGTCTACACCACCCTCAACATCCAGCATCTCGACTCGCTGAACGACGTGGTCGAGCAGATCTCCGGCGTCAAGGTGCGCGAAACCCTGCCCGACAGCGTGCTGGCCGCCGCCGACGAGATCGAGCTGATCGACTTGCCGCCCGAGGACCTGATCAAGCGCCTGCACGAGGGCAAGGTCTATGTGCCGGAACAGGCGCGGCGGGCCGTCAACAGCTTCTTTTCGCCCGGCAACCTGACGGCGTTGCGCGAGATGGCGTTGCGCCACGCCGCCGAGCGGGTCGACCGCCAGATGGTGGACTACATGCGGGCCCACGCCATCGCCGGCCCCTGGCCGGCGCGCGAGCGGCTGCTGGTGTGCATCGACGCGACGGTGGATGCCGACCGCCTGATTCGGGTGACCAAGCGCGCCGCCGAGCGGCGGGGCGCCGCCTGGGTGGCGGTGACGGTGGAGGCGGCGGACGCCGACGCCCTGTCCGAGGCCGACAAGGACCGCATCGCCGAGGCCATGCGTCAGACCACCCTGCTGGGCGGCGAGACCGCCGCCTTGCAGGGCGACGACGTGGTCGCCGCCATCCTGGACTATGCCCGCGAGCGCAACGCCACCCAGATCGTGGTCGGCCGGGCGCGGCGGTCGCGCTTCCGCCTGGGCGCCTCGGTCACCGACCGGCTGATCCGGCGGGCCGGCGATGTCAACGTGCTGGTGGTGGGCGGCGAGGGCGACGGCAGGCCGCACCATCCGGTCTGGCGCCGGGAGGCGGTGCCGGCCGACTGGCTGGGAACCCTGGTCGCCGCGCTGGCGACGGCGACCGCCACCGGCCTGGGCTTCGCCATCGACATGTGGCTGCCGGTGGCCAGCATCTCGGTGGCCTATCTGCTGGCGGTGATGGTGGTGGCCATGCGGGCGGGCCTGCGGCCGGCCATCCTGACCTCGCTCGCCAGCTTCTTCGCCTTCAACTTCTTCTTCACCGAGCCGCGCTGGAGCTTCGCGGTCTCCGACACCCAGAACGTCCTGACCCTGGTGTTCTTCCTGATCGCCGCCGTCATCGTCTCCAACATGGCCAGCCGCCTGCGCGCCCAGATCCAGGCCTCCCGCAAGAGCGCCCGGCGCACCGACAATCTCTATGATTTCAGCCGCAAGGTCACGGCGGCGGCGAGCCAGGACGACGTGCTGTGGGCGGTGGTCCACCACGTGGCCAATACCATCCAGGGCCGCTCGCTGGTGCTGCTGCCGGGCGACAACGGCCTGGCCATTGCGGCGGGCTATCCGCCCGAGGACCAGTTGGACGACAAGTCCAACGCCGCCGCCGACTGGGCCTGGGGCCACGCCAAGCCGGCCGGGCGGGGCACCACCACCCTGCCGGCGTCGCTGTGGCTGTTCCTGCCGCTGCGGACGGTGCGTAGCGCGGTCGGCATCCTCGGCGTCCAGATGATGGAGGACGCCGACATGCCCAGCCCGGAGCAGATGCGCCTGCTGGAGACCCTGGCCGACCAGGCGGCGGTGGCCATCGAGCGCACCACCCTGGTGGCCGACATCGAAACGGCGCGGGTCGCCACCGAGCGGGAACGCCTACGCTCGGCCCTGCTGTCGTCGCTGTCCCACGATCTGCGCACGCCGCTGGTCTCCATCATGGGGGCGGCGTCGAGCATCATCAGCTATGACGAGGTGCTCGACCCGTCGTCGCGCCGCGACCTCGCCCAGACCATCCAGGACGAGGCCGAGCGGCTGAACCGTTTCGTCCAGAACCTGCTGGACATGACCAGGCTGGGGGCGGGGGCCATGAAGCCGCGGGTGGATTGGGCCGATCTGCGCGATATCGTCGGCGCGGCGGTGCAGCGGTCGCGGCGCCTCGCCCGCTCCCACGCCATCAAGGTGGAAATCGCGCCCGACCTGCCGCTGCTCTGCGTCGACGCGGTGCTGATGGAGCAGGTGTTCTTCAACCTGATCGACAATGCCTGCAAATACGCTCCCGCCGGGACCACCATCAAGGTCTGGGCGATCCACACTCCCGACCACATCGCCATCGAGGTCGCCGACCAGGGGCCGGGCATCCCCCAGGACGACCGCGAGAAGGTGTTCGACATGTTCTATCGGGTGGGGCAGTCTGATTCCCAGGCGGCGGGCACCGGCCTGGGGCTGGCCATCTGCCGGGGCATCGTCGAGGCCCATGGCGGCAGCATCCATGCCGAGCCGGGCCTGCACGGCGCCGGCACCTGCATCGTCATCCACCTGCCGCTGCCGCCCGAGCTCACCCTGCCGCCCGGCGTATAGCAAGAAAAAGGCCCGCGTCCTGTCGAACGCGGGCCGATCTCGTGCACCGGTCGGGGACTACTTCTCGAAGTAGATCTCGACGCGGCGGTTCTTGCCTTCCTTGACGTTGTCCTTGGTGGGCACGGCCAGCTTGGTCTTGCCGAACGACTTCTGGTCGACCTTGGAGGTCACACCCAGCTTGGACAGGGCGGCGGCGACGGCGGTGGCGCGCTTGGCCGACAGGGCGTCGTTATAGGCGCTCTTGCCGACCGTGTCTGTGTGGCCGGACACGTAGATGCTGGTCGGCTTGATTTCGCCCTGGGCGACGGCCACGTCCTTCAGGGTCTTCTGGGCGGCCTTGGTGAGGGTCGCCTTGTTGAAGTCGAAGTAGACGATGAAGGTCTTGACGATCTTCGGCGCGGCCGGAGCGGCGGCGACGGCCGGCTTGACCTGCAATTCCGGCTCGGTCTTCAGGAACACGGCGCGGCAATCGGAGTTGGTGTCGCCCTCGGCCTCTTCCTCGACCCAGCAGTCGAAGTTCACCTGGGCCTTGGCGGAGGCGGCGGGGACACGCTCGCGCGAGCCGTTGCCGAAATAGCCGATCAGGCGGGCGCGGGCGTCGGCCACTTCCTTGGCGCGAGCCGCGGGAACCGTCCAGTTCTCGCCCGACTGCTCGGGGGCGACCACTTCGCCGTCGGCGGCGCGCAGGCCCTTGCGGGCGAAGATGGCGGCGTCGTCCCATTCGTACTCGAC
This sequence comes from uncultured Magnetospirillum sp., assembly GCF_903853455.1. Classification (GTDB taxonomy): domain Bacteria; phylum Pseudomonadota; class Alphaproteobacteria; order Rhodospirillales; family Magnetospirillaceae; genus Phaeospirillum. The sequence continues at coordinate 40,099 of NZ_CAINTR010000057.1, read as the reverse complement.
CTGGGCCTCGTACTTGGCGGCGGCCTGGTACTCGGAGAACAGCGCCTTGGTGAAGGCGGTGCCGACGGTGGGGGCGGGGGCCGCCAGGATGGTGTTGACGTCGGCCACTTCCCACGGAGTGGCGCAGGCGGCCAACAGCGCGGTCATGCCGATGGCGGCGGCGAGGTGGGTCAGTCTCATCAGATGCATCTCCTTAAGCACACAGTGGATGGAAGAGAAAAGTCACGTTCAACAGCCCGACAGCGTCATGGGGCTGATGCTGTTGCCGCCCAGCAGCGGTAATTTCAGGGGGGAGGTCGCGGTTGGTGGCGGACGTGACGCCGGCCGCCACGTCGGTCTTGATCCGCTCGGCCGCCACCGGCACCGACAGCGCGACCAGGGCGCCAACCAGCACCGTCCCCGTGACCACGATCTTTTTCATGCGCCGCGCGCCCCCGCTGACGACAAAAGAGACGTCGCCGAGGGCGGGCGTCTCCGTATCCTTAACGTATGGTTAACAGCCTATACCGGAACAGGCATTTGGTCCAGTCACAGGATGGAATCATTCGGAAACACCGTGTGACATTCTGGTGGATAAGCATTTGCGCCTAAGGGTTCGACCCTAGGGGCGCTCCAGCCTAACTCGTCTCCGGGCCATAGCGCAGGACCTGGACCTTCTCCAGGGTGATCATGCCGTTGGCGCCGATCATCGGTTCGAGCACCGGCAGGAAGGCTTGGATCCGTTCGGGACCATCGACGATCTCGATCACCACCGGCAGGTCGTCGGACAGCCGCAGGATCTTGGCGGTATGCACCCGGGAGGAATGCCCGAAACCGAGCGGACCGCGCAGCACGGTGGCGCCGGCCAGATGGTGTTCGCGCGCCGCCATGACGATGGCTTCGTAAAGCGGCTTGCCGGCGAGCTTGTCGCTTTCGCCCAAGAAGATGCGCAGCAAGACGGAGTCCTTGGGGATTCGCATTGTCTACTCCTACTTGTTCAGCACCATGGCGCCGGCATGGCCGAGCCAGACCGCCACCAGGCAGGCGACCACCGACACGACGATGTTGAGCCCGGCCGGCAGCCATTCGCCGTCCTGGACCAGGGTCAGGGTTTGCAGGCTGAAGGACGAGAAGGTGGTGTAGCCGCCGCAGATCCCGATCATGAAGAAGGTCCGCCATTCGCTCGGCACGAACACTCGACCGTCGGTGGCGGTCAGGGTGGCGAAGAAGCCGATGGTGAAGGACCCGGTGACGTTGATGACGATGGTGCCCCAGGGAAAGGTGGCGCCGACGCTGTTGGCGATCAGGCCCGACAGCCAATAGCGCAGGGTTCCGCCGATGGCGCTGCCCAGGGCGACCAGTGCGTAGGTAAACATTCAGCCCGCTCTCTCGTGATCTCTTCGCCGACTATGCTCCTTGATACGGTCGGGTCAACCGGGAATTAGCCGGGGGTATGATTGCGCAGGCTCCGCCACTTCTGGTATAGGTAAGTGCTTCGGCAGGGAGCCACCTAGGGGGGCAGGCATGAACCTCGAATATACGAGCCTTGCTGCATGACCGAGCTCGATCTCAGCGGCTTGGCCAGCGTTCTTGAGGACAGCCCCATCGGGGTGTCCATTTCGCGCCGCCGCGATGGTGTGATCGTGTTCGCCAATCATACCTTCGCCGAACTGATCGGGGTGCCGCGCCAACGGGTGCGCGGCTCGACCGCGCGCAGCTATTACGTCGATGACCAGCAGCGCGCCGCGGTGATCAAGCATCTGGTGCGCAACGGCAGCGTCGATCATGCCGAGGTTCAGTTTCGTCGCGCCGACGGCACGCCGTTCTGGACCCTGCTCACCATCCGCGAATCGGTCTATGCCGGCGAGCCGGTCAACCTCGCCTGGGTCTACGACATCACCGAGCGCAAGACTGCCGAGGAACGGCTGCAACTGGCGGCCAAGGTGGTGGAGACCGCCAACGAAGGCATCATGATCACCAGCGCCGACGGCACCATCGAGGCGATCAACACCGCCTTCACCCGGATCACCGGCTTCAGCCCGGACGAGGTCATCGGCCGCCGGCCGGGCATCCTCAAGTCCGGCCGTCACGATGCCGAGTTCTACCGCGACATGTGGCGGACCCTCAACGAGACCGGCCAATGGCAGGGCGAGGTCTGGAACCGGCGCAAGTCGGGCGAGGTGTTCATCGAGTGGCTGTCCATCGCCTCGGTGCGGGACGCCTCCGGCCATGTTTCCCACATGCTGGGGGTCTTCTCCGACATCACCGCGCGTAAGGAGGACGAGGAGCAGGTCTGGCGTCAGGCCAATTTCGACGCCCTGACCGGCTTGCCCAACCGCTCGCTGTTCCTCGACCGTCTCAGCCAGGCGGTGAAGGCGTCGCGGCGCGACCGCACCCGCTTCGCCCTGCTGTTCATCGATCTGGACGGCTTCAAGTCGGTCAACGACAGCTTCGGTCACGCCATCGGCGACCTGCTGTTGCAGGAAGCGGCGGCGCGGCTGCTGCTGGCGGTGCGGTCGTCGGACACGGTGGCGCGGCTGTCCGGCGACGAATTCACCGTCATCCTGCACGACATCGAGGGCCGCGACGAAGTCGGCGTGGTCGCCTCCAAGATGGTCACCCGGCTGGCGGAGGGATTCGACCTCGACGGCCATCAGGCCAATGTCAAGGCCAGCATCGGCATCGCCGTCTTCCCCGACGACGCCGACGACGCGGCGGAACTGGTCCGGCTGGCCGACCGGGCCATGTATGGAGTCAAAGGCGCGGGCAAGAACAATTTCGGCTTCCATCAGCCGCCGGAACGGCTGGTCTATCCGCTCGACGCGTGAACTGTCGCACGGTCGCGGCGACCTTCCTGTGCTTGCCGCACGTCCGGCCATGACGGAAAAGGGACGCGCGCTGAACGTCATCTCTGTGCCTCCGTGTCTCCGTGGTTCATAATCTGGTCCCGCCATTGGCTATGGTTGCGGTCACCCCCTGACATTGACCTGACCATCCGCTTTCTTGAAAAGGGCTAGGGCTTCAAATGACCCACACCTTCCACCCCACCATCCTGCGCGAATACGACATCCGCGGCATCGTCGGCGAGACCCTGTTCGCCGCCGACGCCCAGGCCATCGGCCAAGCCTTCGGCACCAGGGTGCGCCGCAACGGCGGCAAGGTGGTCTGTCTCGGCTGGGACGGGCGGTTGTCGTCGCCGGAGCTGGCCGAGGCCCTGGCCGAGGGGCTGAAAGCCGCCGGCTGTCTGGTGCGCCGGGTCGGGCGCGGTCCCACCCCCATGCTGTACTACGCCGCCAAGGCGCGGGAAGCCGATGGCGGCATCATGGTCACCGGCAGCCATAACCCGCCCAACCACAACGGCTTCAAGATGGTCCTGGCGGGCAAGCCGTTCTTCGGCGCCGACATCTCGGACCTGGGAGTGATCGCCAGCGCCGGCGACTTCGCCACCGGTCCGGGCGAGGCGGTGGACGACGCGGTGTTCGACGAATACGTCACCCGGCTGGCGGCCGACTGGGACGGCGCCCGCGACCTGAAGGTGGTGTGGGACTGCGGCAACGGCGCCACCGGCGAGGTGCTGGGCGCCTTGGTCAGGCGTCTGCCGGGAACCCATACCGTGCTGTTCGGCGAAATCGACGGGCGCTTCCCCAATCACCACCCCGATCCCACCGAGCCGCACAATCTGGTGGCGCTGCAAGACCGGGTGCTGGCCGAGGGCGCGGCGCTGGGTATCGCCTTCGACGGCGACGGCGACCGCCTGGGGGTGGTGGACGGCGAGGGCCGCATCCTGTGGGGCGACCAGATCCTGGTGATCCTGGCCGAGGACCTGCTGAAGACCCGGCCCGGCGCCACCATCATCGCCGACGTCAAGGCGTCCAAGGTGTTCTTCGACGAGGTGACGCGCATGGGCGGCCACGCGGTGATGGGCCGCACCGGCCACTCGCTGATCAAGACCCAGATGGCCGAGATCGGGGCGCCGCTGGCCGGCGAGATGAGCGGCCACATCTTCTTCGCCGACCGTTATTACGGCTTCGACGACGCCCTGTACGCGGCGGTGCGGCTGCTGGGCATCGTGGCGCGCTGGGATCACGAGACCCTGGCCCATCGCCGCGACCGCCTGCCCCATATGGTCAACACCCCGGAAATGCGCTTCGACTGCGCCGACGAGCGTAAATTCGCCGTGGTCGCCGAGGTGCGCGACCGGCTGGAGGCGGCGGGGGGCACCTTCTCCGCCATCGACGGCGTCCGGGTCGATACCAAGGACGGCTGGTGGCTGCTGCGCGCGTCGAACACCCAGGCGGTGCTGGTGGCCCGCTGCGAGGCGGCGACGGCCGAGGGACTCAAGGCTCTGCGGGCCACCCTCGCCGAGCAATTGTCGCAAAGCGGGGTGACGCTGGGGGCAGGTCATTGATTTCCGCATGGCGGCGGGGCAGTTGGGCGTTGAAATTCTCCGCCGTGGGTCTCATTCTGTGAGCAATTGCGAAACTGATCAAAAACAAGTCCAAAGGGGGACCATAGATGTCCGTTGAAGCCATTCTCAAGACCAAGGGCAGCAACGTCTTCACCGTCCGGCCGGAGCACTCGGTGGCTGACGCCGCCGCGTTGCTGACCACCAAGAAGGTGGGTGTGGCGGTGGTGTGCGACGCCAAGGGCAAGCTGATTGGCGTGCTGTCGGAACGCGACATCGTCAAGGGCCTGTCCCAGTACGGCAAGGCGGCGCTGGAAATGCCGGTGCGCAACATCATGTCGAGCCCGGTGGTCACCTGCGCGCCCGCCGATTCGGTGAAATCGGTGATGGAAGTGATGACCGAGCGCCGCATCCGTCACCTGCCGGTGGTGGAGAAGGACGACCTGCTGGGTATCGTCTCCATCGGCGACGCGGTCAATTTCCGCCTGCACGAAGCCCAGTTGGAGATGAGCGTGCTGCGCGACTTCGCCGCCACCCGCTGATCCGCGACTTCTGCGATACCCCCGGAGCGGCAACCGCTCCGGGGGTGTTTGCATTTTTGCAGACCTGCTCTGCAAGACCGTTTTGTTGCACTGCAAAATTCCATGTTGCAGTGCGGTAGAAATGGGGTAGATTGGCATTATGTTGCAGCGCACAAAAATGTGCGTCCCCCATTTCGGAAAGGGTTCTCCCATGAGCATCAAGATTGAAGGTTTTGAGAAGTTCGTCGCCCTCGGCAAGGACAACGCCGACGCCATCGCCAAGAGCGGCGCCGCCACCGTCAAGGCGTTCGAGGAGATCTCCAAGGCCCAGCAGGCCGTGGTCGCCAAGAATGTCGAGAAGGCCGACGCCGTCGTCAAGGCGATCTTCGCCGTGAAGAGCCCGGCCGAGTTCGCCGATCTCCAGGGCAAGCTGGCCCGCGAGTCCATCGAGGCCGCCATCGCCGACAGCCGCAAGCTGGCCGAGCTGACCACCGCCGCCTTCACCGCCGCCTTCGAGCCCATCAGCGCTCGCTTCGCCGCGTTCCAGGCGCTGACCAAGCACGCCGCCTGACTTTAAGTCCGACGTGCGAATGACATCGGTCATTCGCACGGAGGCAAGGCCGAAGGCCGCCGCGGCACGTGCCGCGAAAGCCAAGGGTGGCGGAGCCACCCGCCCGGCGCTTGAGGGACAGGACTAGAGATTTCGAGGGGTTCCGCAGCCCTCCCTCCGGGGCCTCTCGAAGTTCGCCGCCGTCGCATTGGGTGTCCGGGACTCTCCCCCCCATCCCGCGTTTCGGACATTCGCGACGACGGACATGAACCCCGGCCATCCTCCCATGGCCGGGGTTCGCCTTTTGTATGACCTGCCGCACCTTGCCCTGACGTGATCCACCCATTACCTTGGGCGGGAGGAGGAGTGTGTCATGAGCTTCAAGGGTACCGACACTTATGTGGCCACCGAGGACCTTTTGGTGGCGGTCAACGCGGCGTTGCGGCTGGAACGGCCGCTGCTGATCAAGGGCGAGCCCGGCACCGGCAAGACCGTGCTGGCGGCCGAGGTGGCCAAGTCGCTGGGCCGCAACCTGATCCAGTGGCACATCAAGTCCACCACCAAGGCCCAGCAGGGGCTGTACGAATACGACGCGGTGGCGCGGCTGCGGGATTCCCAGCTGGGCGACCAACGGGTCCACGACATCTCCAACTACATCGTCAAGGGCAAGCTGTGGGAGGCGTTCGAGGCGCCGGAGCCGCCGGTTCTGCTGATCGACGAGGTGGACAAGGCGGACATCGAGTTCCCCAACGACCTGCTGCTGGAACTGGACCGCATGGAGTTCCACGTCTACGAGACCAAGCAGGTGGTGCGGGCGGCGCGGCGGCCGCTGGTGATCATCACCTCGAACAACGAGAAGGAGCTGCCCGACGCCTTTCTGCGCCGCTGCTTCTTCCACTACATCCGCTTCCCCGACCGCGAGACCATGGAGCGCATCGTCGCGGTCCACTTCCCCACCATCAAGCCGGACCTGCTGCACGAGGCGCTGACCGCCTTCTTCGACATCCGCGACGTGGCGGGCCTGAAGAAGAAGCCGTCCACCTCGGAACTGCTGGACTGGCTGAAGCTGATCCTGGCCGAGGACCTTAGCCCGGAGGACCTGCGGGCCAAGGATTCCAGGACCCTGATCCCCAAGCTGCACGGCGCCTTGCTGAAGAACGAGCAGGACGTCCATCTGTTCGAGCGGTTGGCCTTCATGAGCCGGCGGGACGGGCGCTGATGCGCGCGGAGCCCGGGGGGACAGGATGCTCCGACGAGCCGAAGGCGAGGAGTTGCGGCCAAGGGCCGGCGCCGCTCGTGCGGCGAAAGCCAAGGGATGCGGGACGCATCCCGCCCGGCGTTTGAGGGGCATAAACAATGACCCTTCTCGTTAGGCCCACCGTTCCGGACGACATGGCCGAGCTGCTGGCCATGCTGCGGGAGCTGGCGGCGTTCGAGCAGGCTCCGGCCGGTTCGCTGCGCTGTGACGAGGCGGCGTTCCGCCGCGACGGCTTCGGCTCCCAGCGCCGCTTCGAATGCCTGTTCGCCGAGGTGGACGGAGGGGTGGTGGGCTTCGTCACCCTGCTGCCCAGCTATTCCAGTTGGCTGGCCCGGCCGGGGCTGGTGATCCACGACTTGTTCGTGCGCGAGGCGGCCCGGGGCCGGGGCGTGGCCACCGCCCTGGTGGTGGCGGCCAAGCGCTTGGCCGAGGAGCGCGACTGCGGCCGCGTCGACGTCAATGTGTTGAACTGGAACAGCGCCCGCACCTTCTATGAAAAGCAGGGTTTCACGCCGCAGCCCGATTGGGTGCTCCATCGCCTGGCGATCGCGGACCACGGAAAGGAACGTTCCTTATGACCACCATCCAGTGGACGGAAGCCATGAGCGTCGGCGACGAGGCGCTCGACAACGACCACAAGCACCTGATCCACCTGATCAACGGGCTGCATTATTCCGATGAAAGCTTCATCGAGCTGTTCAACGACCTGCTGGACTATATCGGCACCCATTTCGACCGCGAGGAAGCCCATCTGGAGGCCGTCGGCTATCCCGGCATCGAGAAGCACCGCGCCCAGCACGACGTCTTCGCCGACCAGGTGGGGGTCATGCTGAAGCAGTACCGCGAGGAGGGCTTCGCCGAGACCGACCAGCGGGTCAGCGACTTCCTGTGGACCTGGTTGAAGGGCCATATCCTGATCGAGGACCTGAAATACGCCGCCTGGACCAAGGCGCGGCACACGCTTTAGGAAAAGCCGGATGTTCCTGACCCTGTTCCTCGAACTGCGCGACGCCAAGGTGCCGGTCACCTTGAAGGAGTACCTCACCCTGCTGGAGGCGCTGGTGGGGGGCGTGGCCGATCTGTCGGTGGACACCTTCTACTATCTGTCGCGCTCCTGCCTGGTGAAGGACGAGCGTAATCTCGACAAGTTCGACCAGGTGTTCGGCCGGGTGTTCAAGGGCGTGCTGGGCGAGGGCGACGCCCTGGCCGAGGCCATCAAGGCGGCCATTCCCGAGGAATGGCTGCGCAAGCTGGCGGAAAAGCACCTGTCGCCGGAGGAGATGGCCGAGATCCAGTCCCAGGGCGGCTTCGAGAAGCTGATGGAGACCCTGCGCAAGCGGCTGGAGGAGCAGAACGAGCGCCACCAGGGCGGCTCGAAATGGATCGGCACCGCCGGCACCTCGCCGTTCGGCGCCTATGGCTACAATCCCGAGGGCGTGCGCATCGGCCAGAAGGAATCGCGCCACCGCCGCGCCGTCAAGGTGTGGGACGAGCGCGCCTACAAGAATCTGGACGACGGCATCGAACTGGGCACCCGCAACTTCCGCATGGCGCTGCGCCGGCTGCGCCGCTTCGCCCGTGAGGGCGCCGCCACCGAGTTGGACCTGCCCGGCACCATCCGCTCCACCGCGCGGTCGGGCGGCATGCTCGATCTCCAGATGGTGCCCGAGCGTCATAACAAGGTGAAGGTGCTGCTGCTGCTCGATATCGGCGGCTCCATGGACGAGCATGTGCGCACCTGCGAGGAGCTGTTCTCGGCGGTGCGCTCCGAGTTCAAGCACCTGGAGCACTTCTACTTCCACAACTGCCCTTATTCCGGCCTGTGGAAGGACAATCGCCGCCGCCATCAGGACGTCACCGCCACCTGGGACGTCATCCACACCTATCCGTCCGACTGGAAGCTGATCATCGTCGGCGACGCCGCCATGAGCCCGTACGAGATCACCACTCTCGGCGGCGCGGTCGAGGAGTGGAACGAAGAGGCCGGACATGTGTGGATGAAGCGCCTCACCGACCACTGGCCCAGCGCCGCCTGGCTCAACCCGGCGCCGCAGGGACGCTGGCAGTGGACCCATTCCACCGGCATCCTGGCTCAGGCCATGGGTGGCCGCATGTATCCGCTGACCCTGGAGGGACTCGACGGCGCCATGCGCGAACTCAATCGCGGCGGCGCCTCCAAGCGGGGTTAACTCACGGCCGGGGACCGGGAGGGGCGCCGGGAGGGTGCGGCGGTTCCCACTGCGCCAGCTTGGCGCGGCCTTCCTCCGAGATGCGGCTGGCGGTCTCGATGATGATGGCGGCCAGGGCGTCGTCCATCATGATGCTGGCGGCGCGGTTGTCGTCGAACACCGTCCGCAGGGCGTCGAGATCGAGCTTCGGCAGCGCCAGCACCGCCCGGATCCGCCCGGGCACCGAGTGCCGCATCTGGTGGCTGCGTTCGAACTCGGCGGCGTGGGCGGCGAAGACCTCCTGCAGGATAGCGCCGTCGGCCGGCGGCAGGGTCGCGGCGATCTCGGCCGCGATCCGAGACGGCGGCGGCGGCTCGCGCCGATGATGCGGCTCGTGGATGAGAATCACCGTTGCCAGGAAGACGTTGAGCGCCAGGGACAGCGGCAGGATCCAGCGGCGAAAAGGGAGTTTGGAGATCATCAGAAGCCCAGGGCGTAGAGGGAGGTGTAGCTGAACAGGTCGGCGAACTGGACCGCCGCCTCGGCGGCTTGGAGGTGCTGGCCGACCACGATTCCGAGTGCCGCCGCCGCCGCCATGGGCATGGCGAAGCGGGGCTCCGGGATCATGCCGGCCAGCCATCGGACGAGACTGCCGGTGCCATGGGCGCGCGCCGCCACCGGGCCGGGGAACTCGTCCAGCCGGGCGAGGACCGCGCCGATCAGGCGCTCCACCCGCTCCGGGGGGATTGCCATGGATGGGGTGTCGAGGGAGTGGCGGTCTGGGCTGTTCCAGGTCATGTCAAATCTCCGATTCCACCGATGCCTTGGCGTTGCAGCATGGCCTTGAGCGAGCGTTTGCCCCGCACCAGCAGCGCTTCCAGGGCCGAGACGGACAGGTCGAGGATCTCGGCGGCTTGGGGGGCGCTCAGGTCGCTGTAATAGTATAGCGTCAGTGCCTCGCGCTGTCTGGTGGGCATATCGGCCATGGCGGCGGACAAAATGCTGTCGCGCTGGGCCGCCATGGCGCGGTCCAGTCCGGCCGGGCTTGGGTCGGGCGGATCGCCGGCATCCTCCAGCGGGCTGAACGGAGCCCGGCGGCCGCGGTCGAGACAGGCGTTCAGCACCACCCGATAGAGCCAGGTGGCGAATTTGGCGTCCCCGTTCGCTTGCCATTTGGGAGCCGTCACCCAGACTTTCAAAAACGCCTCTTGCACGATTTCATCCGCGTCGTCGGGATTCCGGGTGACTCGGGTCGCCAGGGCCAGCATCGATCGCGCATGGCGCTCCATCAGCCGGGCGAAGGCCCCGCGATCCCCGCCGGCGACAGCGCGCAGAAGGTCGTCGTCGTCCGAGCGCTCATCGCCTGACTCTCCATGACGGCTCCGGGCCAAACGCTTTGCCTTGGTCGATCCTAACATCTGTTCCTTCCACGTCCGGGCCGGTGTGATCCATGCGGCAAAATTGACCCGAACTCGGCAAATTCTGCCGAGACGACCGGCACGAATCTCCCTGAGGGGGAGGAACCGTCGATCCGGGCATTCCGGATTCGGCGTGTCGTTTCAGCGCGGTGCCGACGGTCTTGAGGGGTGGCCCGGTCCTTGCTTGGTGAGTACGGCCGCCAGATCCATCCCGACGTAGTAATGCTACGGCGGCTGGAGCGCATTTCAAAGTAAAAACTTTAAAAAATAGAAGCAAGAGAAAGAAAATATTTTCGCATGTGTCGCTCGTATCGGGAGTGATACGGTATACGAGGCATTATAGCGAGCTTCGTGCAGCGGATGGAGGACAACAATGCTACAAGGTATTGGGAGCTATAGCTCCAGCAGCGCGACTCGCCTGAGTCAGATGCTGTCAAAACTTGATACGAATAACGACGGAACCATCAATCGCGCCGAATTCGTCGCCGGGAAACCGACCGATGTCAGCGCCAACGACGCCGGGACGCTGTTCGACACCCTCGACACCAGCAAATCCGGCTCCATGAGCGCCAGCGACATGGCGACGGCGTTCCAGCAGATGGGCAGCGCCATGCAATCGGCGCTGATCCAGGCGCAGTCGGACAATTCCGCCACCAGCACCAGCACTGACGCCACGACGGCGTCGGCGGACGGTTCCGCCACCGGGACGGTGCAGGGTGGGCATCATCACGGCCATGGCGGCCATGGCGCCGCCAAGATGTTCGACGCGCTCGACACCAACGGCGACGGCACCGTCAGCAAGGACGAATTCGTCGCCGGAGCGCCTCAGGGCGTCACCGCCGACCAGGCCGGCGGCCTGTTCGACAAGATCAGCAACGGCAACGGCGACAGCCTGACCAAGGACCAGTTCGTCAGCGGCTTCAAGAGCGTGGCATCGACCGATCAGGACGACGCCGCCACCTCGACCGCATCGACCGCGTCGACGACGGCCAACTCGTCCGCCGATCCAGGGGCGTTGCTGGACCAGTTGCTGGCCACGCTTCAGGGCGGTGCCCAGTCCGGTGCCGCAGGTTCCTCGCCCCCCGATCCCAGCCAGATGTTCGCCTCGCTCGACAGCAACGGCGACGGCACCGTGACCAAGGCCGAATTCGTCGCCGGAGCGCCCAAGGGCGTCAGCTCCGACCAGGCCAGTGCCTTCTTCGACAAGATCAGCAACGGCAACGGCGACAGCCTGAGCAAGGACCAGTTCGTCAGCGGTCTCCAGAACGCCGGGCCGCCCGGTTCGTCTGGGACCACGGCCACGGCAAGCTCCGATCCGGGCCAGTTGCTCGATCAATTGCTGGCTTCGCTGGGCCAGTCCACCGCCAGCTCGACCACCACGGCCGCCGCGACCGCGAGCTCGTCGACCGCCGCGACCACCGCAACCGCCTCCACAACCGCGACCGATGGCCTGACCACGGCGCAGACCGACGCGGCCCAACTGCTCGACCAGTTCATCCGGGCGGTGGGCAGCTACCAGAACACGGCTTATCAGAGCCGGTTCAGTTCGGCGTCCTTGGACAATTCGTCGTTTCTGACCAGCTCGGTCGCCGCCTGAGTCATGTGATGCCAAATCCCGATGAGAGCAACTCATCGGGATTTGGTTAGGAGCAACGCGACGCGCGGCCCATGCCGCGGAAGGCAAGGGCACTCGTGCCCGCCAGCTTCGCTGGCAAGCATATGATTGCACGCCTACGCGTGCCCGCCGCTTGAGGGCGGCGTTGGTCGGTTTCGATCAACGCGTTTTGTATAAGGGGGCGCCGCCGCGAGTTATCATTGCTTCTTGGCTCCGGCATCCTTATCTGTTCGCATCATGGATACGATCCCCGCCAAGAAGACCCTGATCGGACTGTCGCGCGCCGAGTTGACCGCCGAAATGGCCGCTATCGGGGAAAAGCCGTTCCGCGCCAAGCAGCTGTGGCATTGGATGTACAATCGCGGTGAAACCGATTTCGCCGCCATGTCCTCCATCTCCAAGGTGATGCAGGCCAAGCTGGCCGAGCATTTCGTGGTGCGCCGCCCCAAGGTCGAGCGCGAGATGATCTCCGCCGACGGCACCCGCAAATGGCTGTTGAAGTTCGATGACGGCAACGAGGCCGAAACCGTCTTCATCCCCGACCTGGACGAAGATCGCGGCTCGGTCTGCATCTCGACCCAGGTGGGCTGCACCCTGACCTGCAAGTTCTGCCATACCGGCACCCAGTTGCTGGTGCGCAACCTCACCGCCGCCGAGATCGTCGGCCAGTTCATGGCCGGGCGCGACGCCTATGGCGAGTGGCCCACCCCCGACGACACCGGGCGCATGCTGTCCAACGTGGTGGTCATGGGCATGGGCGAGCCGCTCTATAATTTCGAGAACGTCGCCACCGCCCTGGAAATCCTGATGGACGGCGAGGGGATCGGCATATCGCGCCGCCGCATCACGCTCTCCACCTCCGGGGTGGTGCCCATGATGAAGCTGTGCGGCGAGCGGCTGGGGGTCAATCTGGCCGTCAGCCTGCATGCGGTCACCGACGAGATCCGCGACCGCATCATGCCCATCAACAAGAAGTATCCGCTGAAGGAGCTGATGCAGGCCTGCCGGGAGTATCCCGGCGCCTCCAACGCCAGGCGGATCACCTTCGAATACATCATGCTGAAGGGCGTCAACGATTCCGCCGCCGACGCCCACGCCCTGCTGAAGCTGGTCAAGGGCCTGCCGGCCAAGTTCAACCTGATTCCGTTCAATCCCTGGCCGGGCTCGGAGTTCGAGACCTCCGACATGAAGTCGGTCAAGGCCTTTTCCGACATTCTCCAGGATGCCGGCTATGCGGCGCCCATCCGCATGCCCAGGGGCCGCGACATCCTGGCCGCCTGCGGCCAACTGCGCTCGGACTCGCTCCGGGAAAAGGCGACCCGCGCCAAGGCCCGCGCCGCCGCCGGGATCGAGGACGAACACCACGGAGGATAGCCCTCTCCCAGCGGGAGAGGGTGGCCGAAGGCTGGGTGAGGGAGAGTTGATGCCGTAGGAATCTTCGGCCGGCAATTCCCCCTCACCCCGACCCTCTCCCTCAGGGAGAGGGGGCGGCAGGGGTCACGTCTCCCGGTCGATCCGCTCCAGCACCGGCCAGAATTCCGAGAACAGCCGCTGCTTGGCCGGGTCGGATTCGCTGTCGGGGTGGTACATGCGGGCGAAGGCGCGCTTGGCCTCGCGGAATTTGAGGTCGGCGGCGGTGCCGGTCTTGGCGGCGGCCTTGGTGACCTCCAGGGCGTCCTTCTGGATTTCGATGCGGGAATTGGCCAGTCCCAGAGCCCGCGCGGCCTCGGCGGCGCGGGCTTCGGCCTCCTGGGCGCGGGCTTCGGCGGCGGCGACCAGATCGGCGCTGCGATCCTTTTCCGCCAGCCGGGCTTCCAGCGACTCGATGCGTTCGCGCGCCCGCTCCAGGTCCTGGGCGTAATTGTCGAGGCTTCGCGCCATGCGGGCGGTGGCACCGCTGCCGCCTAACGGGAATTCGGGTTTGGCGGCGGGCCGTCCCGACAGTCGCCACAGCCAGTAGCCCAGGCCGCGTTTGACGGCCTCGACCCGTTCCTCCAGGTCGCGGGTCGGGGGCGTGGCGCCGCCCTTGGCGCCGGTGACCTCGAACAGGCGTTCGGCCCTGGCCGCCGCTTCCTTGAGATGGGATTGGCTTTCGTTCATACGCTCCCCCCCTCCGGACGGCATAGAGTGACTCGGTCTTGGCGTCCAGGGAAGAGATACTTGCCCCCAACGCGGCTTAGCCTATACTGCGCCGCCAAATTCTCCCCCCATCACGGAAAGGCGTCTGCCATGAAGGGCGAAGTCAAGAAGGTCGTTCTGGCCTATTCCGGCGGTCTCGACACCTCCATCATCCTGCGCTGGCTGCAAGACCAGTATGCCTGCGAGGTGGTGACCTTCACCGCCGATCTCGGCCAGGGCGAGGAGTTGGAGCCCGCCCGCAAGAAGGCCCAGCTGATGGGCATCAAGGACGAGAACATCTTCATCGACGATCTGCGCGAGGAATTCGTCCGCGACTTCGTCTTCCCCATGTTCCGCGCCAACGCGCTGTACGAGGGCGTCTACCTGCTGGGCACCTCCATCGCCCGGCCGCTGATCTCCAAGCGTCAGATCGAGATCGCCAATCTGGTCGGCGCCGACGCGGTCTCCCATGGCGCCACCGGCAAGGGCAACGACCAGGTCCGCTTCGAGATGGGCTATTATGCGCTCAAGCCCGACATCAAGGTCATCGCGCCGTGGCGGCTGTGGGACCTCAACTCGCGCACCGCCCTGCTGGACTTCGCCGAGAAGCACCAGATTCCCATCGCCAAGGACAAGCGCGGCGAGGCGCCCTATTCCACCGACGCCAACCTGCTGCACATCTCCTACGAGGGCAAGGCGCTGGAAGACCCGTGGGTCGAGCCCAACGAGGACATGTATACCCGCTCGGTCAGCCCGGAAAAGGCTCCTGACAAGCCCACCTATGTGGAAATCGAGTTCGAGAAGGGTGACGCGGTGGCCATCGACGGCGTGCGGCTGTCGCCGGCCGCTCTGCTGACCAAGCTCAACGAGCTGGGCGGCGCCAACGGCATCGGCCGCCTCGACCTGGTGGAGAACCGCTTCGTCGGCATGAAGAGCCGCGGCGTCTACGAGACTCCCGGCGGCAGCGTGCTGATCGTTGCGCATCGCGCCATGGAAAGCCTGACCCTCGACCGTGGCGAAAGCCACCTCAAGGACGAGCTGATGCCGCGCTACGCCGAACTGATCTACAACGGCTTCTGGTTCGCGCCCGAGCGTGTCGCCATCCAGACCATGATCGACAAGGTGTCGGAGAATGTCTGCGGCACCGTGCGGCTCAAGCTCTACAAGGGCAATGTCGGCGTGGTCGGCCGCAAGTCGCCCCGCTCCCTCTACCGCCTCGATTTCGTCACCTTCGAGAAGGACTCGGTCTACGACCAGCGCGACGCCCAGGGCTTCATCAAGCTCAACGCGCTCCGCATGCGTCTGGCCAAGTGGGCGCGTGGTTAGCATTTCAATCCATATCCGCCGTCAAGGGCTCCGCTTCGGCGGGGCCCTTTTCATGTGGGGTATGCCGGATATTCGCTTTACGGGGTAGGTGAGCGCTAATACCATAGGTTAAGTATTGCCTGAGGGAACACCCTCGCGCGACAGTGGGGAGGGGGGTCCGGTGACGGCTTCCGAGCGGTCGCATTCCATAGCATGGCGTCAGTGGTGGCCGTTGGCCGCATGGCTGGGCTTGGCCGTGGTGGTCGTCGTCTGGTTCGTGACCAGCGCCCTGGCCGAACGCGACAGGGCGTTGCGCGATGCGGAGATTCGGGCCGTTTCCCTGGCGGAGGTGGCGGTGGAGAATGTCCATCGCCTGATCGAAGGCGCCGACACCGCGCTGATCGCCCTTTCCATCATGATCGGCCACAACCCGGACTGGAATGGTCTGTCGCGGGATCTTGGCCTGTGGCAGGCCATGCACGAGATGGGCGCGTCGCTGGCTGCCGTGCCTCGGCTGCTTGCCATCGACCAGGACGGCATGGTCCGCGTTCATGGCGACACCTTCGACATCGCCCCGGTTTCGGTGGCTGATCGCGACTATTTCAC
Source organism: uncultured Magnetospirillum sp. (assembly GCF_903853455.1). Lineage (GTDB taxonomy): Bacteria > Pseudomonadota > Alphaproteobacteria > Rhodospirillales > Magnetospirillaceae > Phaeospirillum. The sequence continues at coordinate 24,156 of NZ_CAINTR010000057.1, read as the reverse complement.
TCATCACCGCGACGACCCGTCATTGGCGCCCTATATGGGAGTGCCTATCCGCGGCCGCTTCACCAAGAAACCGCTGCTGCCCTGTAGCCGCAGGCTGTCGCGATCCGACGGCTCCTTCGCCGGGGTGGAGATGGCCACCCTTCAGCCCCAGTCCTTCCTGGACCTGTTCGCGTCCATGCGGGCCGAGGACGGCGGCTTCCTCGCGCTGATGCGCGGCGACGGCACCCTTCTGGTCCGCTATCCCGCCCTCGACGGCGTGGTCGGCACCACGGTGGACAACAGCCGAGCCTTTCCCGCCCTGGTCGAGCGGCGCCCGGACGGCGTCACCGTCGCGGTTTCGCCGGTGGACGGGATCCGGCGCATCGTCGCCTTCAAGCGGATCGACCGCTACGACCTGGCGATGGTCGCCGGCCTGCCCCTCGACCAGGTGCTGGCGCCGTGGTGGCGGCAGACCCTGCGGATGGCGGCGGTGCTCGGAATTGGCCTGGTGGTGCTGACCGCCTTGCTGATCCTGCTGCTCCAGCGCCGCCATGCCGAGGTCGCGGTGCAGGACCGCCTGCGGACCAGCGAGGAAAACCTTCGCCACGCCCAGGCGGTCGCCAAGCTGGGCTACTACGTCTACGACATGGTCGCGGATCGGTGGGTCAGTTCCCCCGTCCTCGACGACATCTTCGGCATCGATTCCTCCTATCAACGCAATGCGGTGGGGTGGCTGGATCTGGTGGCGCCGTCCATGCTGGCGGAGATGACGCAGTATTTGCGGGAAATTGGCGACGGCGACCATGACTTCGACCGGGAGTACCAGATCATCCGTCCCCGCGACGGCCAATGTCGCTGGGTCAACGGGCTGGGCGGGGTCGAGCGGGATGGCGACGGCAAGCCGATCCGGCTGGTGGGGACCATCCAGGACATCACCGAACGCAAGAAGGCCGAGCAGGACCTGCGCGAGAAGGCGGAGGAACTGAGCCGCTCCAACACCGAGTTGGAGCAGTTCGCCTATGTCGCCTCCCACGACCTGCGCGAGCCGCTGCGCATGGTCAGCTCCTACGTGGACCTGCTGGGGCGCCGCTATGGCGACAAGCTCGACGAGGATGCCCGGGAGTTCATCGCCTTCGCCAAGGACGGCGCCACCCGCATGGATCGCCTGGTGCTGGACCTGCTGGAATATTCGCGGATCGGCCGGATCAGCCGGCCCATGGTGGTGGTGGAACTCGACACCGTCTTCGCGCGCGTCGTGCGGGCCTTGCAGGCCAAGATCGCCGAGAGCGGGGCGGTGGTGGAAACGTCGTCGTCTCCCTTGCCCGCCGTGCTGGGCGACGGCGACGAACTGGTGCGGCTGTTCCAGAATCTGATCGCCAACGCCGTCAAGTATCGGGCCGAGGCGCGGTCGCCCATGGTCACCGTGACCGCCACGCGGTGCGGTCCGTTCTGGGACCTTGCCGTCGCCGACAACGGCATCGGTATCGATTCCCAGTATTTCGACCGCGTCTTCCTGATCTTCCAGCGCCTGCACAAGCGCGGCGATTACGAAGGCACCGGCATCGGGCTGGCCATCTGCAAGAAGATCGCCGAGCACCACGGGGGTCGGATCTGGCTGGAATCAACCCCGGGAGAGGGCTCCGCCTTCCACGTCACCCTGCCGGCGGTGGATTAGGGCATGATCCGATCAATTCGGATTATGCTCAGCCGCCATTGAGGCGGCGGCCAAGCTCGCGGAGCGAGCGCCCGGCGAGGGGCGAACAAGGCTAGACCGATCCGACATGGTCGGGAATCGGTCTAGCTCGACAAGGGCGTGTTGGCGGTGGCGTGGTGCAGGGTCACCCTGCGCCCGTGGAAGGACAGCCGCCCCGCATTGGCGAGCCGCCGCAACAGCCGCGAGATCACTTCCGGGCCGGTGCCGACCATGGCGGCCATGTCCCGCCAGGAAATGGGCAGGGTCAGGGTGACGTCGCCGTTGGCGTCCTTGTCTCCCGTCTCGTCGGCCAGGGTCATCAGCGCCGCCAGAACCCGGTCGGGCAGGTCGGAACTGTACAGGCGGAAGATGGTCTCCTCGTTCTCGCGGATTTCGGCGGAGCTCAGCCGAAGCAGCGTCATGCCGACGCTGGGATCCTCACGCAGCGCAGCGGTCAGGCGCCCGATCGGAACGAAGCTCCCGCTCACATCGGTCAGGGCGCGGGCGGAGGTCTCGTGCGGGACGTCTCCCAGCAGGTTGGAGCAGGGAAAGAAGGCCCCCGGCTGAAGAATCTTGAGGATGACCAGGACGCCGTTCTCGTCCACCCGTTCCAGGGCCACCATGCCGCCGGCCGTGCTGAAGCCGCCGCTGACCGGATCGCCCTGATGATAGAGATGCTGCCCCCTGGCGATGGTGAAGCGATTGGCGAACTGGGGGAACGGGCCGTCCGCTCCCGGTCCCTTGCCGGCAGGCTGACGGGGGCGCGATGGCCATGGGCTGCAATCACGGCAATTGCTAGAGCTGGCCATGCTTTATGTCCCCTATTGGTAGCTGACGGGCAGGTATCTGAGGAGCTTCTGACGATGGGGGAAGTCTATGGCGAAACAGAGGATACAGAAAGATGCGGTATCTACTCAATACAAAAGTGGTGCAGTCTGTCTGCCCTATTTAACCGATTCTGCGTATTTGGCGGCGAGAATCTGAATGCGCGAAGTCTATGACTGGAGCCGTGCTTCCGGTATGACATTCTGGATTACACTTAGAACAAGTATTGGTCCTGGCGGATCTGCCATCGTCGCATGGGCGGGGTGCGTTTGCCGGCGGGGGATCGGCTTGCGGGACGGTATTTTCACGCCATATCAATTTGCGACACCAAGACGGGGGAGGGGGCGGCCGTGACGGCGCCCGGCTTCCTGCCGCTCACTCATCGAGGGCAGACATGGATTTCGAGAAGTTTACCGAGCGCTGCAAGGGCTTCATCCAATCGGCGCAGACCATGGCCTTGCGCAACGGCCATCAACGCCTGACGCCCGAGCATCTGGCCCAGGTCCTGCTGGCCGACAAGGAAGGCCTCGCCGCCAATCTGATCCGCGCCGCCGGCGGCGATCCTGTTCGGGCACTGAAGGCGGTGGACGCGGCGCTGGACAAATTGCCCAAGGTGGAAGGCCCCGGCTCCGGCGGCGTTCATCTGACGCCGGAACTGGCGCGGCTGTTCGACCAGGTGCAGCAGATGGCCGACAAGGCCGGCGATTCCTTCGTTACCGCCGAGCGTCTGTTGCTGGCCTTGACCATGGCCACCGGCACCCCCTCGGCCAAGGCGCTGGCCGAGGCCGGCGTCACCCCCCAGGGGCTCAACCACGCCATCGAGGATGTGCGCAAGGGCCGCAAGGCCACCTCGTCCTCGGCCGAGGACGGCTATGACGCCCTGAAGAAATACGCCCGCGACCTGACCCAGGCGGCGCGCGACGGCAAGCTCGATCCGGTCATCGGCCGCGACGAGGAGATTCGCCGCACCATCCAGGTCCTCTCGCGCCGCACCAAGAACAACCCGGTGCTGATCGGCGAGCCCGGCGTCGGCAAGACCGCCATCGTCGAGGGCCTCGCCAGCCGCATCATCAACGGCGACGTGCCCGAGACCCTGAAGAACAAGCGCCTGATGGTGCTGGACCTGGGTGCCCTGGTGGCCGGCGCCAAGTTCCGCGGCGAGTTCGAGGAGCGGCTGAAGGCGGTGCTGACCGAGGTCACCTCGGCCAACGGCGAGGTCATCCTGTTCATCGACGAGATGCACACCCTGATCGGGGCCGGCGCGGCGGAAGGCTCCATGGATGCCTCCAACCTGTTGAAGCCGGCCCTGGCGCGCGGCGAGCTGCACTGCATCGGCGCCACCACGCTGAACGAATACCGCAAGCATGTGGAGAAGGACGCCGCCCTGGCGCGGCGGTTCCAGCCGGTCTTCGTCTCCGAGCCGGGGGTGGAGGACACCATCTCCATCCTGCGCGGCTTGAAGGAGAAGTACGAGTTGCACCACGGCGTGCGCATCGCCGACGCGGCGCTGGTGGCGGCGGCGACCCTGTCCAACCGCTACATCACCGACCGCTTCCTGCCCGACAAGGCCATCGACTTGGTGGACGAGGCCGGCGCGCGCCTGCGCATGCAGATCGATTCCAAGCCCGAAGCGCTGGACGAGTTGGACCGCCGCATCATCCAGCTCAAGATCGAACGCGAAGCGCTTCGCAAGGAGAACGATGCCGCCTCGCGCGACCGCCTCGGCAAGTTGGAGGTCGAGCTGAACCAGTTGGAGCGCGAGTCCTTCGACATGTCCGAGCGCTGGCGGGCGGAGAAGAACAGCCTCGCCTCCTCCACCAAGGTCAAGGAACAGCTGGAGGAGGCCCGCAACGAGCTGGCCAATGCCGAACGCGCCGCCAATTGGGGGCGGGCCGGCGAGTTGAAGTTCGGCGTCATCCCGGCGCTGGAGAAGCAGATCGAGGCCGTTCCCGAGGGCGGCCAGCGCATGCTGACCGAATCGGTGACCGAGGAGCATATCGCCTCGGTGGTGTCGCGCTGGACCGGCATTCCGGTGGAGAAGATGCTGGCCGGCGAGCGCGAGAAGCTGCTGGGCATGGAGGCGCGCCTCCGGAGCCGGGTGGTCGGACAGCAGGAGGCGCTGGTGGCGGTGTCCAACGCGGTGCGCCGCTCGCGCGCCGGCTTGCAGGACCCCAGCCGGCCCATCGGTTCGTTCCTGTTCCTGGGGCCGACCGGCGTCGGCAAGACCGAGCTGACCAAGGCCCTGGCCGAGTTTCTGTTCGACGACGAGACCGCCATGGTCCGCATGGACATGTCGGAATACATGGAAAAGCATTCGGTGGCCCGCCTCATCGGCGCGCCGCCCGGCTATGTGGGCTACGAGGAGGGCGGCGCCCTGACCGAGGCGGTGCGGCGGCGGCCCTATCAGGTGATTCTGTTCGACGAGGTCGAGAAGGCCCACCCGGATGTCTTCAACGTGCTGCTCCAGGTGCTGGACGACGGCCGCCTGACCGACGGTCAGGGCCGCACCGTCGATTTCCGCAACACCCTGATCGTGCTGACCTCCAATCTGGGCTCGGAGATTCTGGCCAACCAGGAGGAGGGGCAGGATTCCAGCGCCGTGCGGGCCGAGGTGATGGAGGTGGTGCGGGCCTCGTTCCGTCCGGAATTCCTCAATCGCCTGGACGAGGTCCTGCTGTTCCACCGCCTGGGACGGGGCGACATGACCGGCATCGTCCAGATTCAGCTGGCCCATCTGCGCAAGCTGCTGGCCGACCGCAAGGTGACGCTGGAACTGGACGAGGCGGCGACAATCTGGCTGGGCGAGAAGGGCTATGACCCGGTCTACGGCGCCCGGCCGCTGAAGCGGGTGATCCAGCGCACCCTGCAAAACCCGCTGGCCAGCCAGATCCTCGAAGGCTTGATCAAGGACGGCGACACCGTCAAGGTCTCCGCCGCCGAGGGCGGGCTGATGATCAACGGCCGCTCGGTGGGCGTGGATATCTGATCCCATTTCCCCTCTCCCTCGAGGGAGAGGGGAAACCGCGACCCTCCCGCAGTAACATGTATTTGATATCCATCTATGCGTTGGTATTCTCGGGCTTGGCGGTCCCCCCATAGCGGCGCGATACCCTCGGGGGGATGCCATGCCGGGCGGGGGAAGCGTGAAATCCCTCCGCTCGGCTAAGTATCCCCCTGTAAATGGATATAGGCCAAAATCAGGGCTGACGGAATTCGCGCCGCCGACTTGATAAACGTCACAGAATTGAGGCGTCGCCTCCGTCACCCTTACCGTCATCTGTTTTGTCGTAAGGGAGGGAGCGCTTATGAAAGTCCGCCTCGTAACCAGTGTCGCCGCCATCGCGATCGCGACCGGTATTTCCATGGGAATCAGCCATCACGCCGACGCCGCCGACGCCGTCGCCACTGCGGAGAAGGTTCCGACCCTGACCGAGGCCGAGTGGGCCGACGCCAAGAACATCTTCTTCCAGCGCTGCGCCGGCTGTCACGGCGTGCTGCGCAAGGGCGCCACCGGCAAGCCGCTGACCACCGACAAGACCCGGGCGCTGGGCATCGACGGCATCAAGGCCATGATCACCTACGGCTCCGCCGCCGGCATGCCCAACTGGGGCACCTCCAACGAACTGTCCGAGGCCCAGATCGACCTGATGGCCCGCTATCTGCTCAACGAGCCGCCCCAGCCGCCTGAATACGGCATGAAGGAGATGAAGGGGTCGTGGACCGTCGCGGTGGCGCCCGAGAAGCGCCCCACCAAGAAGATGAACAAGATCAACCTGGACAACCTGTTCTCGGTCACCCTGCGTGACGCCGGTCAGGTCGCCCTGATCGACGGCGACACCAAGAAGATCGTCAACATCGTCAAGACCGGCTATGCGGTGCACATTTCGCGCATCTCCGCCTCCGGCCGCTATCTCTACGTCATCGGCCGCGACGCCCGCATCAACCTGATCGATCTGTGGATGGAAAAGCCCGACAACGTGGCCGAGATCAAGGTCGGTCTCGAGGCGCGCTCGGTGGAAACCTCCAAGTTCAAGGGCTTCGAGGACAAGTACGCCATCGCCGGCACCTATTGGCCGCCGCAATACGTGATCATGAAGGGCGACACGCTGGAGCCGCTCAAGGTGGTCGGCACCCGCGGCATGACCGTCGATACCCAGGAATACCACCCGGAGCCGCGCGTCGCCTCCATCGTCGCCTCCCATTACCACCCCGAATTCGTGGTGAACGTGAAGGAGACCGGCCAGACCCTGATGGTCGATTACTCCGATCTCAACAACCTGAAGACCACCACCATCGGCACCGCCCGCTTCCTGCATGACGGCGGCTTCGACTCCAGCGGCCGTTACTTCATGGTCGCCGCCAACGCCTCCAACAAGGTGGCGGTGATCGACACCAAGGACGACAAGCTGGTCAAGCTGATCGACACCGAGACGCTGCCGCATCCGGGACGCGGCGCCAACTTCGTCGATCCCAAGTTCGGCCCGGTCTGGGCGACTTCGCATCTGGGCTCCGACCAGGTCACCCTGATCGGAACCGATCCGGTCAAGCACAAGGACCAGGCCTGGAAAGTGGTTCGGACCTTCGAGGGTCTGGGCGGCGGTTCGCTGTTCATCAAGACCCATCCCAAGTCGAAGAATCTGTGGGTTGACGCTCCGCTGAACCCGGATGCCGACACCTACGGTTCCATCGCCGTGTTCGACATCAACAATCTGGACAAGGGCAAGGAAATCCTGCCCATCGCCAAATGGGCCGATGTGGGCGAAGGCTCGCCCCGCGTCGTCCAGCCGGAATACTCGGCCGATGGCAGCGAGGTGTGGTTCTCGGTGTGGAACGGCAAGACCAAGCAGTCGGCCATCGTGGTGGTCGACGACAAGACCCGCAAGCTGAAGACCGTGATCAAGGACCCAGCGCTGATCACGCCGACGGGTAAGTTCAACGTCAAGAACACCCAGCACGACATTTACTGACCCCTTTGACCTGACTGGGCGGGACCCAAAGTCCCGCCCACCTTTTTCAAACGTTAAGGTGGAGGCCGGTCATGAACGTTCAGGGCTGTGTTCACCTGGTCGGCGCCGGTCCCGGGGATCCCGATCTCCTGACCGTCAAGGCGCTGCGCCTGCTCCAGACCGCCGACGTGGTGGTCTATGACCGACTGGTCAGTCAAGGAATTCTCGATCTCATTCCCACCGGCATCACCCGGATCTGCGTCGGCAAGGAAAGCGGTCACCATCTGCTGCCCCAGGACGAGATCAACGACCTTCTGGTCAAGCTGGCCACCCCGACGCGCCGGGTGGTTCGCCTGAAGGGCGGCGATCCGTTCGTGTTCGGCCGGGGCGGGGAGGAGGCTCTTCATCTCGTCGCCCACGGCATCGCGGTCGAGGTGGTGCCCGGCATCACCGCCGCTTCGGGCTGCGCCGCGAGCGCCGGCATTCCGCTCACCCATCGCGACCTGGCCCACAGCGTGCGGCTGGTCACCGGCCATATGCAGGGCGACCGCGACCTGGATCTGGATTGGGCCAAGCTGGCCGATCCCGCCTGCACCCTAGTGGTCTATATGGGCCTCGGCTCGGTGGACCGCATGGCCGACGGCTTGATGACTGCCGGCCTGTCGCCGGACACGCCGGTGGCGGTGGTCGAGCGCGGCACCACCGGCACCCAGCGCAACCTCCACGGTGTCCTGGCCTCCATGGCGGCGGATGTCCGCGCCTGGGACGTCCGGCCGCCCGCCCTGATCATCATCGGCAAGGTGGTCGCCCTGGCGGCGGACCGGTTCGCCGCCGATCCTTGCCGTCTCGCGGCCGTTCCGGGGGAATAGATGAACGCCGTCCTGCTTGCCCTGGCCCTGCTTGCCGCCGCTGTTCCCGCCTGGGCGGAGGATGCCGCCGCCCTGTTCACCGAGCATTGCGCCAAATGCCATGGCGGCGACCGGCTGGGCGCCATCGGGCCGGCCTTGCTGCCGGAGAATCTGGGGCGTCTCAAGCGCAGCGAGGCGGAGAAGGTCATCGCCGAGGGCCGCCCCGCCACCCAGATGCCGGCCCATGCCGCCACGCTGAGCCCCGAGCAGATCAAGCTGCTGGCCGATTACGTCTTCACGCCGCTGCCCGCCGTTCCCCAATGGGGGATGGCGGAGATCCGGGCGTCGCGCGTCCTGTCGGTGGACCCCGCCAGCCTGCCGGCGGCGCCGCAATGGACGGCCGATCCGCTTAACCTGTTCACGGTGGTGGAAACCGGCGACCATCACGTCACCATCCTGGATGGCGACAGCCTCGTTCCCCTGGCCCGCTTCCAGAGCCGCTTCGCCCTGCATGGCGGCGCCAAGTACTCGCCCGACGGCCGCTTCGTCTATTTCGCCTCCCGCGACGGCTGGATCACCAAATACGACCTCTACAGCCTTCAGACCGTTGCCGAGATCCGGGCCGGCGTGAACACCCGCAACGTGGCGGTCTCCCATGACGGCCGTTTCCTCATGGTCGGCAACATGCTGCCCCACACCCTGGTGGCGCTGGATGCGCGGGACCTGACGCCGATCCGGGTGATCGAGGTCAATGACGGCCAGGGGCATTCGTCGCGGGTTTCGGCGGTCTACACCGTGCCCCAGCGCCGGTCCTTCGTGGCGGCGCTGAAGGACATCAAGGAACTGTGGGAGCTACCTTATGCCGAGGATCACGAGCCCATCTACAACGGCTTCGTCCATAACCGCGAGCCGGGCATGGCCGAGGGCTTCGCCGAGAAGGGGCCGTTCCCCATGCGCCGGATCAAGACCAGCGACTATCTCGACGACTTCTTCTTCGACCGCGACAACCGCAACCTGATGGGCGCCAGCCGCGACGGCGGCAAGGGGCTGGTCATCAATCTGGTGAGCGGAACCGAAATCGCCCAGATCGACCTGGCGGGCATGCCCCATCTGGGCTCGGGCATCATCTTCGCCAAGGATGGCCACGACGTCATGGCGACGCCGCATCTCAAGGAGGCGGTGGTCAGCGTCATCGACATGACCACCTGGAAGACGGTCAAGCGGATTCCCACCCTGGGGCCGGGCTTCTTCATGCGCGGCCACGAGGCCTCGCCCTATGCCTGGATCGACGTCTCCATGGGCAAGGACAAGGACGCCATCCAGATCATCGACTTGCGCACGCTGGAGATCGTCAAGACCATGCGGCCGGCGCCAGGCAAGACCACCGCCCACGCCGAGTTCGACCGCTGGGGCAAGACGGTGCTGGTCTCGGTGATGGAGGACGAGGGCGAGTTGATCGTGTTCGACACCGCCAGCTTCGAGGAAATCAAGCGTCTGCCCATGCGCCGCCCGGTCGGCAAGTACAACGTCTTCAACAAGATCAATTATTCCAGCGGCACCAGCCACTGACGTGCTTCCCCTCGCCCGCAAGCGGGCGAGGGGAGCCCCCAATCCTAATTATGGGCCTTGTCCAGGTATTCCTGCGGGATGTCGCCGTGTCCCATGACCGAACTCCATGCCGCCAATTCGGCGCGGTCGGTCTCGGCCGCCTTCGTCTCGGCGGCCTGTTCCACCGCGCTCGGCACCTGCCGGGCATGGGGGTTGGCCTGCACATAGGCGAACATGGGGGCGTAGGTATCGTCGCCGGACGGGCTTTGTCCCGCATCGGCGGCCCCGGCGGGCGTGGCGGCGACGCAGGCGGCGAAGGCGAGGGCGGAAATCAGGCTTTTCATTTCATGGCGGAACCTCCATGGGGAGATGTGTCATCCTCCACATGGGAAGCGGCGTCCCGATCCACCAGGGCCTTGGCTCGGAAACGACGGATTGTCGTTTTTATGCGTCTTTCTCCGGCCCTTGTAAAATAAACCTGTAATTGCATTGTACCTTTCTACGATATCCGATCAGTTGGTGCCTGTGCTACTCTGTATCTCTGACGAAAACGTCAAGGCCAGCGTGACCGGAGACCGGACGCCCCGTGTCGTCCGCGCCGATTCTCCGCTCACGCGGATCACGTTGCGTGCCGTCCGAAGCGCACGCGCCGGAGGGGAGGAAGCGGATGCAACGATCTTTGCTTTTGAAGCCGGAGAAGTGTACCGGCTGTCGTCAATGCGAGATGGCCTGCTCCTTCGAGAAGGAGCGCAGTTTCAACCCGGCCCGGTCGCGCATCCGTATTTTCGACCTCCATTCCCAGGGCCGTTTCGTGCCCTATACCTGTACCCAGTGCGCCGAGGCCTGGTGCCTGCACGCCTGTCCGGTCGATGCCATCCAGCTTGATGCCGGCACCGGCGCCAAGGTGGTGCACGCCAATCTATGCGTCGGGTGCAAGGTCTGCACCATCGCCTGCCCGTTCGGCACCGTGAACTACAACGCCGACAGCGGCAAGGTGGACAAGTGCGACCTGTGCGGCGGCGATCCGGCCTGCGCCCGGTCCTGTCCCACCGGGGCCATCACCTACGTGGATGCCGAGCAGACCGGCTATGACAAGATGCGGCTTTGGGCGGTCAAGACCGACACCCAGCCGCACGCGCAAGCCTGAACGGGAGGACCGGGACATGGGCTGGACAGGCAAGTTTCTCCGCGTCGACCTCAGCGCCGGAACCGTCAAGGTCGAGGACCTCAACCGCGACTGGGCGCGCCAGTACCTGGGACAGCGCGGGCTGGCCACCAAATACTACGTCGCCGAGGTCGATCCCAAGGTCGATCCGCTGTCGCCCGCCAACAAGATGATCTTCACCACCGGTCCGCTGACCGGCACCGCCGCCTCCACCGGCGGGCGCTATTCGGTGGTGACCAAGGGGCCGCTGACCAACTGCATCGCCTGTTCCAACAGCGGCGGTTTCTTCGGCAACGAGTTGAAGAACGCCGGCTGGGACATGGTCATCGTCGAAGGCAAGTCGCCCAAGCCGGTCTATCTGTCCATCGAGAACGAGACGGTGGAGATTCGCGACGCCTCGGACTACTGGGGCAAGTCGGTGTGGGAGACCGAGCACGGCCTCAAGGCCCTGCACCAGGATCCCCTGCTGCGGGTGGCGTCCATCGGCGCCGCCGGCGAGCGGGGCGTGCTGTATGCCGGCATCATCAACGACCTGCACCGTGCCGCCGGCCGTTCCGGCGTGGGCGCGGTGATGGGCTCCAAGAACCTCAAGGCGGTGACGGTGCGTGGCACCCGAGGGGTGCGGGTCAAGGACCCCGAGCGCTTCATCGCCGCCACCATCGCCCAGAAGCAGGTGCTGGCCGACAACGCCGTTACCGGCCAGGGCCTGCCCAAATACGGCACCCAGGTGCTGATGAACGTCATCAACGAGATGGGGGCCATGCCCACCCGTAACTTCAGCGCGGTGGAGTTCGAGGGCGCCCACAAGATCTCGGGCGAGGCCATGCACGAGCCGCGCGCCACCGACGGCAAGGCCAACCTCGTCACCAACGGCGCCTGTTTCGGCTGCACCATCGCCTGCGGCCGCATTTCCCGCATGGATCCCGGCCACTTCTCCATCGCGTCGCGGCCGCAATACCGCGACGCTTCCGGCGGCGTCGAGTACGAGGCCGCCTGGGCCATGGGCTCCGATTGCGGGGTGGACGACCTGGAGGCCTGCACCTTCGCCAACTTCATGTGCAACGAGCATGGCTTCGACCCGATCTCGTTCGGCTCGACCCTGGCGGCGGCCATGGAGCTGTACGAGATGGGGGCGTTGACCAAGGAACAGACCGGCGGCGTCGAACTCAAGTTCGGCTCGGCCGAGGCGCTGGTCAAGATGGCCGAGCTGGTCGGTAAGGGCGAGGGCTTCGGCCTGGAACTGGGCCAGGGCTCGCGGCGCTTCTGCGCCAAATACGGCCATCCCGAACTGTCCATGACGGTCAAGGGCCAGGAATTCCCCGCCTACGACCCGCGCGGCATCCAGGGCATGGGCCTGACCTACGCCACCTCCAACCGCGGCGCCTGCCATCTGCGCTCCTACACCGTGGCCTCCGAGGTGCTGGGCATCCCGTTCAAGACCGATCCCCTGGTCACCGATGGCAAGGCGGCTCTGGTCAAGGCCTTCCAGGACGCCACCGCCGCCTTCGACGCCTCCGGCCTGTGCATCTTCACCACCTTCGCCTGGGGGCTGGAGAATCTGGCGCCGCAGCTGGATGCCGCCTGCGAGGGCGAATGGACGCCGGAACATCTGCTGGAGGTGGGCGAACGCATCTGGACCATCGAGCGGCAGTTCAACCTCGCCGCCGGCATGACCGCCCAGGACGACACCCTGCCCAAGCGTCTGCTCAAGGACGCGGCCAAGACCGGCCCCGCCAAGGGCTTGACCTCCGGCCTGGACAAGATGCTGCCGGAATACTACCAGCTGCGCGGCTGGACCCCCGATGGCGTGCCGACGGCGGAGACGCTGAAGCGGCTTGAGCTGGCGTGACCGCCATGCGTCACGTCATCATCGGAGCGGGACCGGCGGGAGTGGTGGCGGCCGAGACCTTGCGCCAACACGATCCCGCCGCGCGGGTCACCCTGATCTGCGGCGAGGCCGGGCCGCCCTATGCCCGCATGGCCATTCCCTACGCCATGGCCGGCAAGATCCAGGAGCCGGGAACCTGGTTGCGCCAGCGCGACGGCTATTACGACTCGCTGGGCGTCGATCTGCTCCATGACCGGGTGAAGGCGGTCGATCCCGCCACCCGGACGCTGTCCCTGGCCGAGGGCGGCGCCCTGTCCTACGACCGCCTGCTGATCGCCACCGGCTCGTCGCCGGCCCGGCCCGACGTGCCCGGCCTCGATCTGCCCGGCGTGCACGCCTGCTGGACCCTGGAGGACATGCGCGAGGTCAGCGCCCAGCTCAAGCCGGGGACGCGAGTGCTGTTGCTGGGGGCCGGTTTCATCTCCTGCATCATCTTGCAGTCGCTGGTGCAGCGCGGCGCCCAGCTCACCGTCAGTTGCGGCTCGTCCGGGCGCATGGTGCGGTCCATGATGGACGAAACCGCCGGCGGCATGATCATGCGCTGGTGCCGCGCCAAGGGCGTGCGGGTGCTGACCGCCGGCCGGCCCAAGTTGATCACGCAGGAAGCGTCGGGGCTGCGGGTCACCCTGGATTCGGGCGAGAGCGCCGAGGCGGATCTGGTGATCGTCGGCACCGGGGTGAGGACCAACACCGGCTTCCTGGCCGGCAGCGGCGTCGCCGTCGACGAGGGCGTCGTGGTCGATCCCTTCCTGCAAACCAACGTGGCCGGCATCTACGCCGCCGGCGACGTGGCCCAGGGGCTGAACCAGTGCACCGGCCTGACCGAGGTCCACGCCATCCAGCCCACGGCGGTGGAGCATGGCCGCGTCGCGGCGCTCAACATGGCGGGCAAGCCGACGCCATACATGGGCAGCCTGTCCATGAACACCCTGGAGACGCTGGGCCTGATCTCGTGCTCGTTCGGCCTGTGGGCCGGCAAGGCGGGCGGCGAGCAGATCCGCGTGGTGGACGAGGCGCGGTTCCGCTATCTGCGGCTGGAAATTTTCGACGAACGGCTGGTGGGAGCCAACACGGTGGGCATGACCAACGAGATCGGCGTCATTCGCGGCCTGATCCAGACCAAGGTCAAGCTGGGCTCCTGGCTGGAGCGGCTGCGCCGGGACCCCAGCCGTCTGGCCGAGGCCTATGTCGCCTGCACCCAGGGTGTGGCTGCGGAGTAGCTCATGGCGACGGTCACTCTCAAGCTGTTCGCCCTGCTGGGGGCGCGTCTGCCGCCCGGCTCGGTCGCCAACGCCACCAGCGTCGCGGTCGGAGAGGGTGCCACCGTGGCCACGCTGATCGCCGGGTTCGGCCTGCCCGACAAGGATTGCCATCTGGTGCTGGTGAACGGCGCCTTCATCCCCGTGGATTCCCGCGCCGCCACGCCGGTGGCCGAGGGCGACGTGGTCAGCATCTGGCCGCCGATCGGCGGCGGATGATCCCGACGACCGAGCGTGTCGCCTCGCTGGGGCTGGACGAGTTCCGCCGCCATTTGCCCTATGCCCTGCGCGGCCTGGACTACCGCTGGATCGGCGAGCACGTCGTCGTGGCGGCGGCGGGCGGCACCGTCACCATCACGGTGGAAGCCTTGGCGCCGCTGGCCCTGTCCGGCGTGCTCAGCCTGCCACGACTGCGGGTGAGCTTCGCCTTCAGCGGCGGCACGGCGGCGGAGCAGGCGGCGTTTCTGGCGGCCTACGACCGAGCTTTTCAGCGCGGCGGGGGCTAGCCGAATGGATGTCGTAGGTTTTCGCGTCGGAAATGCTTATTCTAAGGCTGATACCAAGCCGCGATGAGTGGGACTCATGGCGGCTTGGTTGGGCCCAAGGGGCCGCGCGCCTCGTGGCGCGGGAGGCAAGGGCCACGGAGGTGGCCCGCCCGCCGCTTGAGGGCGGCGTTGATCGGGTTCGATCAACGCATGTTGGTATGAACAGCCATGGGAGGCCGAGCCATGAGCGGCTGGAGTTGCGTCCATGATCAAGGGGGCCTCTGCACCAAGGTCGCCAATCGCCCCTGCGATCCCGGTATGAAGGGATGCGTGCTCGCCGGTCGCTTCCGGTTCTCCAATCCGGCGAAAAATCGTGACATTAAGGCGGCTAAACCGGCAGGTGAGCCGGGTGGGGACGGGCAGGCGGATACCCTACCCGAAACGGTAAGTTAGACCTTATACCATAGGCATCTCATTCCCATTGACGTCCGCCCGGACGATAGGGTTTATTGAATCCTGGGATCAAGAAAGGCGCTCGAAAAGAAGCGCCGCGATTGGCGATAAGGCCATCGGGGAGACAACTATGGCAGGTCAAGGCGGCGGGGTTTCCCCGGCGATGGCGGGGGCTGATTCCTTTGCGACCGAGGTTCTGAAGAAGATCGACAGCCTCAGTCTGGAGGTTGCGGACATCGCCGGCACCATGGACGGGCTGACGCGTTTCGTGAAGCATCAGGAGGAGTTGTTCTCCCACCTGAAATCCGTCGCCCACGCCATGGCCGTGGCCATCGGCCAGATCGACGTCGCCGGGCAGGAGACCCGGACCGTGACCATCGAGGCCGGCCGACAATCCACGGAATCGCTGCGGACCATCGACGCGGCCCTGTCGGGGGTCAATCGTCTGGTCGGCGCGGTCCAGGGCATCGAACAACAGTTGGAAGGGCTGGAGGGCGCGCTGGGCGAGGTCTCCACCATGTCGCGCAGCATCCAGAAGATCGCGCGTCAGACCAACCTGCTGGCGCTGAACGCCACCATCGAAGCCGCCCGGGCGGGAGAGGCCGGCAAGGGCTTCGCCGTGGTGGCCAACGAGGTGAAGACCCTGGCGCGTCAGACCGGCGACGTCACCAGCGGTATCGACGACACCGTGCACCGGCTGTCGGGCTCGGTCACCGAACTGATCGAGACCTCCACCGACACCCTGAGGATGGCCGATTCGGTCGGGTCGGGCGTCGGCGTCATCAATCAGGCGGTTTCGGTGTTCGGCGCCGCTATCGGCACCGTCGAAGGCAAGGTCTCCAACATTTCGCAGGCGGCGTCGGAATCCCTGGCCCAATGCAACGGGGTCATCGGCGAGATCGACAAGTTCTTCGAAGGCATCGCCATGACCAGCGACAGCCTGATCAAGGCCGACGAGCGCATCGCCTCGCTGCTGGGCAATTCGGAAGAGCTGATGAGCTATATCGCCGCCTCGGGGTTCCGCACCGCCGACACGCCGTTCATCGAGACCATCCAGGCCACCGCCAAGGCGATCAGTGCCGCGTTCGAGGACGCGGTAGCCAAGGGCCGTATCTCCCTGGCGGATCTGTTCGACGAGGCCTACCAGCCCATCGCCAACACCAATCCGCAGCAGCACAGCACCCGCTTCGCCGCCTTCACCGATTCGGTGCTGCCCCAGTTCCAGGAGGCCAACCTGACCTTCGACGAGCGGGTGGCCTTCTGCGTCACCTGCGACCGCAACGGCTACATCGCCACCCATATCAAGAAGGTGTCGCAGCCACAGGGACCGGACCCGGTGTGGAACAACGCCAATTGCCGCAACCGCAGGATCTTCAACGACCGCACCGGCCTCGCCGCCGGCCGCAACACCAAGCCCTTCCTGCTCCAGACCTATCGGCGCGACATGGGCGGCGGCAAGTTCATCATGATGAAGGACGTCTCGGCCCCCATCACCGTCCAAGGCCGTCACTGGGGCGGCGTCCGCTTCGGCTACCGCATCTAGCCACCCAACCTGAGGTTGCCCCAGCGTCATTTTTGCATGGCTTGGGCCGCCTTCCTTGGGGATGGTGGGGCGGCTCCGGCGGGGGTATCATGGCGGTATGATGGGTACGCATTCCGGCAGGAGGGCGCCATGACGACCAATATCCTTACCGTGATCTCCGCAATGGCCGAGGTGGCGACGGTACCTCGTCAGGGTGAACATGCTCGACCGCGACAACCGGTCATCACCTTGTCGCGTGATTTCGGCTCCGGCGGCGACGTCATCGCCACCCGCCTCTGTCAGCGCCTCGATCTCCCCCTTTATGACGAGGATCTGCTGCGCGAAGTGGCGGGGCGGCTGCAGGACGATCCGGCCATCATCCGGCTGCTGGACGAAGGCTTCGGCCGCGCCAAGGACATGTGGCTGTACCGCATGTTCTCGGGCAAGGACATCAGCCCCGACGCCTATCGCGACACCCTGGTCAAGGTGGTGATGAGCCTGGGCCGTCTGGGCGGCGTGATCGTCGGCCGTGGCGCCCATGTCATCCTGGCCGAGGAATGCGCCCTGCGCGTGCGCATCGCCGGGTCGCCGGAAATATGCGCCAAGCGCATGGCCGGCAGCGGTCATGGCAGCGAGGCGGAGAATCTGGTCAAGGCCAAGGAGACCAACCACCGCCGCGGCAAGTTCGTATGGGACGTGTTCCATTCCCGCCTGTCCGACGCCAACGAATTCGACCTGACCGTCAACACCGACCGCATGGACGATTTCGAGGATGTGGTCGACATGATCGTCGTCCTGGCCAAGGCGGTCCACAGCGGCCGTGTCCTGCGCGGCGACCTGAAGAAGGTCGTATAGCGGTCTGGTGTGCCAACGCCCCTCGTCTCTACGGGGGGCGTTGATGCCGTCGTCTGCTTGGCGAGAGGCCCCGCCGGGGCTTTCCCCATATCTGCCGTAACATCGCCGTGCCCGGAACAAGTCCGGGCACGGCGATATTCGATCATCCGCCGTTGCGTGGCGGGAGGGGCGCTATTTCCTCTTCTTGGACTTCTTGGCTTTGCCCAGGGCGGCTTCCAGCGCGTCGGCCACGGTCCGCATGACCTTGACCCGGGCGAGGGATTTGGAATTGGCCTCGATCAGGGTCCAGGGGGCGTTGCTGGTGGAGGTCCGCTCGACCATGTCGTTGACCGCCTGCTCGTAGACGTCCCACTGCTCGCGATTTCGCCAATCCTCGTCGGTCAGCTTCCACTTCTTGTACTCGATCTCGCCGCGGGCGGTGAAGCGGGCCAGTTGCTCCTCCGAGGTGATGTGGAGCCAGAACTTGCACATGACGATGCCGTGCTCGGTCAACTGCTCCTCGAAGTCGTTGATCTCGCCATAGGCGCGGCGCCAGGCCTCCTCGGTGCAGAAGCCTTCCACCCGCTCCACCAGGACGCGGCCGTACCACGAGCGGTCGAACACGGTGACGCGGCCGGCGCGGGCGACGTGGCGCCAGAACCGCCACAGATAGTGCTGGGCTCGCTCCTCCTCGGTGGGAGCGGCGATGGGGATCACCTGATAGTCCCGCGCGTTGAGGGCGTTGGTGAGGCGGCGGATGGTGCCGCCCTTGCCGGCGGCGTCCCAGCCTTCGAACACCAGGGCGGTGGAGACGCCCTGCTCCTTGGCGCGGTGATAGAGGTCGGCCAGCCGGGCGCGCTGCTCCTGGAGGGCTTGGTTGTACTCGGCGCCTTCCAGGGTCTGGGTCATGTCCAGCGAGGACAGGATCGAGGGCTGGGCGGTCAGCGCCGTCGGCCCGGCCTTCTTGACCTTGGCGGCCTTGCCCTTGATCTCGGCGTTGATCTTCTTGACCGCCTCGCGGTTGGACAGATGCTTGGTGATGGCGTCCTTGATGGTCTGCAGCACCACCGCCGAGCGATAGCGGGAATCGGCGCCCTCGACGATCTGCCAGGGGGCGTGGCCCTTGCTGGTATGCCGGATCATCCGCTCGGCCGCCGAGACGAATTTGTCGTACATCTCCCAGTGTTCCCAATCCTGGGAGGTCACCTGCCAGGCGGTCAGCGGGTCTTTCTCCAGCGCTTTCAGGCGCTTCTTCTGGGCCTTTTCCGACAAATGCATCCAGAATTTCAGGATCAGCGCGCCTTCGTCGGCCAGGGTCTTCTCGAAATGGACGATGCGTTCCAGGTTCTCATCCAGTTCGGCCACGGTGGTGTGGCCGGAAACGCGGTCGATCAAGGGGTGGTGGTACCATGACGACAGGAACAGCCCGACCTTGCCCTTGGGCGGCAAGTCGCGCCAATAGCGCCAGTATTCCGGCCGCTCGCTTTCCTCGTCCGAGGACTTGCCGTAGGCGCGGGTGACGATCCAGCGCGGGTCCATCCATTCATTGATCAGGTTGACGGTCTCGTTCTTGCCGGCCCCGTCCACGCCGGCGAACAGCACGATGACGGGAAAATCGGCCAGCCGCAGTTGCTGCTGCAAGGCCAGCAACTCGGTGCGCAGCCCCGGCGCCATGGCGTCGAAGTCCTCGCGCGAAATCTTGCGCCCCAGTTCCGCCGCTTCAAACATGGTCCCATCCCCCTTGTCCCGGATATCCCTGACAATAAGCCTAGGCCGAATGCGAGGGGGCGGCAAGGGGAGGGACTGGCCTTAATCGGTAGAATCGCCTACATTTCTCGTGGTTTGAAGGGGAAGATCCATGCCGAAGACCGTAACCCTGGTTCTCGACGACGCTTTGGCCGAGCGCTTGGAGCGTTTCGCCGCCGAAAAGGGCTTCGACGCGGCTGGAGCCATGGATCACGCGGTGCGGTCGTTTCTCGACGCCGAGGATCGGGCGCGTCTGGCCGCCGAGGCGGTGATGTCCGCCGCCCGCCAGGGGCAGGCCGCCGCCGCGCCGGGCATGGCCCTGGGCGATGAGGAGATGCGGCTTTGGCTGCTCAGTTGGGGGGCCGAGGACGAACGCAAGCGGCCTCGGAGCTGCTGAGCGATGACCGTCCTGCGGTGGTCCGACGCCGCCCTCGACGACCTCGCCGCCATCCGGGCCGGCCTCGCCCCCGAATCCGCCAAGCGGGTGGGGCGGATCGTCGTCGATGCGGTGGATTGCCTGATGGAGTTTCCCGAGCGCGGCCGTCCGGGAAGCGCGGCGGGAACCCGCGAATTGCCGCTGCCCGGCTTACCGTGGCGGCTGGTCTACGGCGTGACCGAGGGCGGCGGGGTGACCATCCTGCGCGTGTTAGCGGGATAGCCGTTCCGGCGACTTATACCGTATCCCGCTGATCGGAACCGATCAGCGGCGCCCTCAGCGGCGGGCGGGCGCGAGCGCCCTTGCCTTCCGCGGCATGGGCCGCGCGTCGCGTTGCTCCTAACCAAATCCCGATGAGTTGCTCTCAGCGGGATTTGGTAATTATTCCTTGTCGGAGGCCGGCTTTTCGTCGTCCTTGGCTGGCGTGACCGCCTTGCCGCTCAGGGCGCGGGTCACCGCCATGCTGGCGGCAAAGGCCGGGGACAGATAGGGGCTGCGACCCTCGGGCATGCGCACGGGCTCCAGTCCCATTCCGTGGAGGGCGTCGTAGATTTCCCGTAATTCCGCTGGTCCCAACATGCCGGCCTCGGTCTTTCGTCCTGGTCTGCGGCGGGGCTGCCCCACACCTCATGACGACAGTGTGCCCTAAAAGGCGGGGGAGAAGCGACAGGATTTTGTGCACTGCAACATTTCGTCGAAAACCACTCTGACGGGGCGGTCTCGGACGGCGGGCAAAAAAGTGGCGGGACGTGGTTTGCACCGCGTCCCGCCCAATCTCAGGGAGACAAAGCAGTAATGTGTATTGTGGTACCAGAATGCCAGTATGGGGTCAAGCGAAAATGATGCGACGCGGTAGAAGGGGGGAGGAGAGGGGGAATTTGGGAGGATTGCCTCCCGGGCGTTTGCGCGAGCAAAACCACGCCCTCCGGTATCGGCGGGCGCATCCCTAAGGACAAAGCCATCGGCTTTCGAAGGCTCGAAAGTCCGACCCCAAAAGGAAAGGCCGGCCTTCTGCTGTCAGAAGGCCGGCCAACCCAATCAGGCGATGATCGCGACCGTGTCCGCCTGCGGGCCCTTGAGGCCCTGCGTGGTGGTCACGCGCACGCGCTGGCCGGATTCGAGAACGCTCAGACCCGAGCGCTCCAGGGCCTTCACGTGCACGAACACGTCCTTGCCGCCCTCGTCGCAGGCGACGAAGCCAAAGCCCTTCTCGGCAGAGAAGAACTTGACCACGCCTTCGACGGTCTGGGTCGGGCCGCGCTCCTCGCGCCGCGGCGCCTTGGGGGCGGCGGTCGAGGCATCGACTTCGTGCACCATCACGACCTGCGGGCCGCGCTGGCCGGCGCCAAGGTCGACGAGGAGGGTGGTCCCCTCGGCAACCTGGGTCAGCCCGGCACGCTCCAGCGCCGAGATGTGCAGGAAAGCGTCCGGCGAGCCATCGGCCGGGGCGACGAACCCGAAGCCCTTGGCGGCATTGAACCACTTCACAGTGGCGCTGACGTTAGCCTGACTGACCATCTGACGGTCGAAGGAGCTGGGGACGACGGTGCGAGTGGTGCTGCGCGGCGGCTCGTACGCCGGCTCGCCGAAGTCGTCTCGCCGCCCGCGATCCCGTGAGCGGCTGCCATGATTATCTCGGTTCCATGCCATGTGTCGTTCTCGTCGATAAGTAAACTAAACTCCCCCGCACCCACGCGGAGGCATGCCGCCCCGGCCACGTCCGCCTAAGGTCAGTCTGAGCTAATATCATTACCCGAAGAAAGGCTCTGCCGCTAGGGCCTTACAGGGCTTCAGCCGAATCCGCGCGATTATTTTTCTGTGTCAATATCTCGTATGGCGCGACCATCCGAACATACAGCCAGCGGGTCACGCCGACCACGATTACTCCAGAGAAGGCAACGTCCGACAGGAAATGCCCGCCCTGCGCGATTCTGACCAGCCCGACGAGGGCGCCGAAAGCCAGGGCCGCCAGAACGGCTTGGCGGCGCCAGCGGGGGGGGGCGAGGAAGGCGAAGGCCACCAGCCAGAAGCCCAGCGCCGCGTGGCCGGATGGGAACGAACAGTTGTCCGAACACTGATTTGACGGCAGCAGGGGCGGGACATAGTGGTTCGGCCCAAAGAACGCGTCGATGGTCGAAGGGCGTGGCCGGCCCCAATTGTCCTTGAGCAGGGTGTTGACCATCAGCCCCGGCCCCAGGGCCAGCGACGCCACCACGAAGGCGGCGATTCGGGGGGTGATTCCGGCGACGGACTGGCCGCGCCACTTGGCCGTTGCCCCCAGCACCGCCGTCACGCCGGCCAGGGTGAACAGGAGGATGGGCAGGGTCTTGCGCACGAACTCGCCCAGGGGATGGCTGCGCAACACGAAGACATGGTGCTCGGGCTCGAAGAACAGCGCCGAGGTGGCCACGTCGATCTGGGGAAACAGCACCAGCGGCGCCAGGACCGCCAGGGTCCAGGCCCAGGGATGCCGGAGGACGACCCCCAGCACGGTCAGCCGTCTTCCAGGTGGAACAGGCCGCCCACGCCGATCAGGCTGGCGAACACCGCCGGCGTCCAGGCCGCCAGGGACTGCGGCAGGGTGGCGGACAGGCCCAGGGCGTAGACCACCTTGGAGAAGAAGTAGACGGTGAAGCCGGTGGCGACGCCGCCGGCCACCCGCGAGGTCAGGCCACCCGAGCGGTTGTTGGGCTTGAGCGAGAACACCGAGGCCAGCAGCACCATGCCGCAATACAACAGCGGCGAGGCCAGCAGCGACTGAAGGTACAGCCGGTGCTTGCTGGCGGTGAAGCCGGCCCGCTCGAAGAAGTGGATGAAGCCCGGCAACTGCCAGAACGACAGGGTCTCGGGCGACGAGAAGTTGTCGTGGATGCGTTCCAGCGTCAACTGGGTGGGGATGCGCATGGTCTCGACGAAGACGGACGGCTTGCCGCCCTCCATCACCCAGGCGCGGCGCACGTCGAACACGCCGTCGATCAGGGTGGCGGTCTCGGCGCTGATGCGGCGAAAAAAGTGGTCGGGCCGGTCGTAGACGAAGAACTGCGCGTCCTTGAGGAAGAGGGTCAGGCCTTCCTGGCGCACATCCTGCGAATGGACCACCATCTCGCCGTCGTCATGGGGCTCGCGCAGCCACAGCCCCACCTCGGACAGGTCGAAGGCGGTGGTGCGGCTGTTGATCATCTCGTCCTGAAGCCGCTCGTAGCGGGCGTACATGGCCGCCGCCACCGGGTTGAAGGCGGTCACTTCGAACACCCCGAACAGCATGGCCACCGCCAGCACCGGCGCGATGAACTGCCAGGCGGAAATTCCCGCCGAACGCGCCACCACCAGTTCGTGGCTGCGGGTCAGGCGCCAGAAGCTGACCATGGCGCCGATCATCACCGCGAAGGGCAGGACGGTGTGCAGCATCTGCGGCAGCTTCAGCAGGGCCATGACCAGGATCAGCCCCATGCCCAGTTCCGGCCGCCCGGCCGCCCGGCGAATCAGCTCGATCAGGTCGAACAGCAGGATGATCCCCAGGATGACCGTCAGGACGGTGGCGAAGGCCGCCGCGAACTGCCGCGCGATATAGGCGCTGAGGAGAGGAGAAAGACGCATGAGGTGCTGTTCCGGCAAGACCCTGGGGCATCGAAGGTGAGTATAGAGCTTTCCCCGCCGCTCGTGTCATAAACCTTGTTGTCGCCAAGGAGGGAGACAACATGGTCAGGCTGACGCGCATCTATACCCGGACGGGCGACAAGGGCAAGACTTCCCTGGGGGACGGAACCCGCGTGGACAAGCATGCCGTCCGCGTCGAGGCCTATGGTGCCGTCGACGAGGCCAATGCGGTGCTGGGCCTGGCCCGCCTCCACGCCGAGGGGCCGGTCCAGGCGCTGCTGGCCCGCATCCAGAACGATCTGTTCGACCTGGGGGCCGATCTGTGCACGCCGGCGGCGGAGTCCGAGGCGGCGGGAGCGCGGCTGCGGGTGGTCCAGGCCCAGGTCGATTATCTGGAACAGGAGATCGACGCCGCCAACGCCGCGCTGGCGCCGCTCAACTCCTTCATCCTGCCGGCCGGAACCCCCCTGGCAGCCCATCTCCATCATGCCCGCACCGTGGTCCGCCGCGCCGAGCGGCTGATGGTGGCGCTGGCCGTCGCCGAGCCGGTCACGCCCGAGGCGATCATCTATGTCAATCGCCTGTCCGACCTGCTGTTCGTCCTGGCCCGCGCCGCCAACGGGAACGGGGCGGCGGACGTGCTTTGGGCGCCGGGAGCCAACCGCTGAACGCGGGGCCGGTGTCGTTGACATCGGCCTGTCACCGTCATATGGTGCGATGCAGCACCTAATTCCGCCTGGCAATACCGATTTAGTTATCGTGGGCCGGATCAGAGGGTTGAAAGCCAAATGAAAGTTCTCGTCGCGGTCAAGCGGGTCGTCGATTACAACGTTAAGATCCGGGTTAAGGCCGACCAGAGTGGGGTCGAGACCCAGAACGTGAAGTTCAGCATGAACCCGTTCGACGAGATCGCGGTGGAAGAGGCGGTTCGG
>NZ_CAINTR010000056.1 GCF_903853455.1 uncultured Magnetospirillum sp. | reverse complement strand
GGTGTCCCGCTACGTCATCGACATCGGCGTTGCCGGCCTGCGCCTGACCTTCTCGTGGAGCGGTTCGGCCAATCGCTTCACCGTCACCTGGAGCCGGGTCAACGGCGGAACGACCACCGTCACCCAGAGCCAGACCAGCCTGGACATCGACACCGTCGATCCGGGCGCCGTCTATACCCTGACGGTGGTCGCCGTGTCGTCGATGGGCTTCGCTTCGGCCCCGGCCAGCCTCACCGTGACGGTGGCGCCGCCGCCGATGATGCCGCCGGCCGATGTCACCGGGCTCACGGCCACCGTCACCGCCAACGGGGTCCAAATGTCGTGGACCGACATCGCCGATCCCATGCTATACGACTACGAGATCCGCGAAGGCACCGACTGGGCGAGCGCCACCTCGCTGGGGTTTTTCGCCGGCACATCGGCGATGGTGCCGCCGCTGCTGGCGGCGGGCTACCGCTGGATGATCAAGGCCCGCAACAAGCTGCTGGGCGAATCGGCCGACGCCTGTGTCGCCACGCTGGGGGTGACGGTGCCGAGCCAGCCGCTTCTGGCCGCCGGGATCAATGGCCAGAACTACGTGCTGACCTGGAACACCCCCACGGCGATGTTCCCGATCGACCATTACGTCATCGCCAGGGGGACTACCCAGGCAGGGGCGATACAGATCGCGCTGGCCTACACCACCCAGTACCAGAGCCGGGTCGATTTCTCCGGCACCGTCTCGTTCTGGGTGGCCGCCGTCGACATCGCCGGCAATACCGGACCCGCAGCCCTGGCCCAATTGACCGTCACCCCGCCGACCGCTCCGGCGGTCACCACCCAGGTGATCGACAACAACGTGCTGCTCAGTTGGAGCGACGCCACGCGGACGCTGCCCATCGCCACCTATCAGCTCAGCAAGGGGCCGGATTTCGCCACCGCACTGGTGATCGGCACCAAGGCCGGGCTGTTCACCACCGTGTTCGAGACAGCGGCCGGCACCTACGATTACTGGGTCGCCGGCATAGACAGCGCCGGCACCATCGGCACCCCAGGCGGCATCACCGCCACCGTCAACGCGCCGCCCGATTACGTCCTGCATTCGGACCTGTTCAGCGGCTTCGGCGGCACCCTGGTCAACGCCGTCCTCGACGAGGGCACGGTGACGATGCCGGTCGACACGGAATCCTCCTGGGCGCAGCACTTCACCGGCCATGCCTGGTCCGGTCCCAGCGACCAGATCGGCGCCGGGTTCCCGATCTTCGCCCAGCCGGCGCTGGCCTCCGGGTCCTACGAGGAGGTCATCGATTATGGTGCCACGCTCGCCGCCACCAACGTCACCGTCACCCCTACCACCGTGGCGCTGGCCGGCAGCCCGTCCTGGTCGGTCACCATCAGCAGCAGCGACACCGGCCCGGCCGGGCCGTGGATCGATTATCCCGACGCCGCCCAGGTCTACCTCACCAATTTCCGCTGGCTGAAGGTGCGCGTCACCGCCTCCTCGCCGGACAGCGCTTCGCTGCTGGTGATGAGCGCCTTGGAGATCAAACTCGACGTCAAGCTCAAGAACGACGCCGGAACCATCATCGCCAATGCCGGCGACGCGGGCGGCACCGCCGTGCCGTTCAACGTCGCCTTCGTCGATGTCACCAGCATCACCGTGACCGCCCAGGGGACGTCGCCCCGCACCGCCGTCACCCAATTTTCCGGCCAGCCCTATCCCGCCAGTTTCCAGGTGCTGCTGTTCGACGCCTCGGGCAACCGCGTCTCCGGTGCGGTGTCCTGGGCCGCCAAGGGCTACTGACCGGATTGCAAAGGCCGAGCCTTTGCCAGGGATCTCAAGGGGCGGCGCCCCTTGACCATCGTCACCAACGGAGTACCTGCGCATGTCCAGCTCGGATTTCTCCAAGCCGCAGACCACCGACACCTATGTCAACGTGACGGGCGAGATCAACGCCATCGCCGGCGATCTCGCCAAGGGGCTGGACCCCGCCACCACCAGCGCGGCCAATCTGCCGACCGGAGCGGTGCGCTGGAACAGCGCCAACGGCTTCTGGGAGAAGTTCACCGGCACCACCTGGAATGCCCTGGCCACCATCTACAGCATCGTCGCCGCGCAAGCCGCCAAGCTGGCCTCCGCCGTGACGCTGGGCATCTCCGGCGACATTTCCGGCAGCGCCTCGTTCGACGGCAGCCAGAATGTCACCATCACGGCGACCCTGCCCACCGTCAACGCCAATCCCGGCACGGTGGGCAGCGCCAGCAGCGTCCCGGTCATCACCACCAACGCCAAGGGACAGGTGACCGCCGTGGGGTCGGCCGCCATCCCCCCGTCGATCCCCACCACCGCCCAGGTCACCGCCGCGCTCAATGGCGCCGCCCTGGCCGGGCCGCTGACGCTCGCGGCCGATCCCGCCGCCGCCCTGCAGCCGGCCACCAAGCAATATGTCGATGCCGGCGTCACCTCGGCCAATTCGGCGGCGAGCACCGCCAGCACATCCGCCGCCACCGCGCTGGCCAAGGTCAACACGCCGGTGGCCCCCAGCCGCAATGCCTTCCTGCAATCCTACCGCCGCTCTGGCTGCGGCCTTGCCAGTTCGGGCCAGAATGCCGGCACGGCCGCCGGTCTGGCCGGTGGTCAGATCAACGACGCCAACGTCACCACAACGGGCGGCACCGGCGGCAACGAGGCGCTGCGGGCAGTCGTCTTCACCGCCGAGATCGCCATCAGCAGCTTCGTCCCCTCCGGCGGATACGAGTACCTGCTGTCGCGCCCCAGCACCCAGACCAACTACCATTTCCTGATCGGCTACAACTGCACCAACTGGAACGGCTCCTGGGCCAACCGCTTTGGCGTGGTCATGATCAACGCCGCCAACAACGGCTGGATCTACGCCATCGGCAATGCGCCTGCCGTGGCCGGCCAGAACTACACCGTCTCGGTCAAGGCCGACGGCGCCAACCTGTCGCTGTTCGTCAACGGCGTCAAACAGGCCACCACCGCCTATTCGGGAAGCTACAACGTGATGGAAGGGGTGCTGATGATC
>NZ_CAINTR010000055.1 GCF_903853455.1 uncultured Magnetospirillum sp. | reverse complement strand
CTCTGATCCCCTCTGCCCAGACGGCAACACCATTCGACGATCCCACGGCCGGACTCCACGCTTGCAGAAACGCGGACTCCTTGAATCACACGCAGATTCATGCCGTCAACACCTCGTTCTCAAACTGATGGATGGCGAGGGGACCACCTCAATGGCGGTGTTGATACCGCCATTGAGGTGGTGTTATTGGCGTTATTGATTTAGCCCCGCACCGTCAGTCCCAGCGATAAGTCTTTCGGGGGAAGACGAGTGGATTTTAACCGTGAGTGTCGATATTCTTACCACCGCTCTAACCAGAGCGGTTAGAGGGAAAAGTGACGTGAACGTTCCGCCGGATTCAAAACGCGCCGACCTCCTCGAAATGGCAAAGGTCCTTCGGCACGCCGATAAACAGGGTGATCTAAACGTCGCGGACCTTATAGATCTAGCTGAAAAAGTTCTTCGGCTTGCCGAAGAACAGGGGATCGATATTAACGTCCTGATTTCTGCGGCCAAGCGTCGCCGGTCGCTGAAGTGAAAACTGCCGGAGGTCAGGAAACTGTGTGTAAGACCTGTGTGTAAACGAAAAATATATTTTAGCTAAGTTATTGATCTTAATGGATATTGTAACTTGGCATCCCCATGACGATGGGAGCGCCACACATATGGGTGACCTCATAGGCCTCGATGGCCGAGAACATGCTGGCGGCCTCGACCCGGCGCAGGCAGACATGGGTCCCGGCCAGGGCGGTGATGGTCCAGGGGAAGCACCAGCCGTTGCAGTGGAACATGGGCAGGGTCCACAGATAGACCGGATGCCCGGACATTCCCCAGTTCACCGCGTTGCCCAGCGCGTTGATGTAGGCGCCACGGTGATGATAGACGACCCCCTTGGGGTTGCCGGTGGTTCCCGAGGTGTAGTTGAGAGCGATGGCTTCCCACTCGTCGGCGGGCCAGCGCCATGGGAACTCGGGATCGCCGCCGTCGATGAAGGCCTCGTAGTCGCATTCGCCCAGCAATTCCCCGCCCAGCCCCAGGGGATCGTCGATGTCGATCACCAAAGGCCGCTTGGAAAGCTGCATCAAAGCCTTCTTGATGACCGGCGAGAACTCGCGGTCGGTGACCAGAACCTTGGCCTCGCCGTGCTGCAACATGAAAGCGATGGTCTCGGCGTCGAGGCGGATATTGAGCGCGCACAGGACCGCCCCGGTCATGGGAACCCCGAAGGTCGCCTCGAACGCCGCCGGCGTGTTCGCCGCCATGAAGGCGACGGTGTCGCCGATCCCGATTCCTCGCTTGGTCAGGGCTGAGGCCAGTCGCCGACAGCGGTCATAGGTCTGTTTCCAAGTAAAGCGAAGGTCGCCGTGAATCACCGACGTGCGGTTGGGATAGACCGACGCCGACCGCTCGAGAAAGCCGAGCGGGCTCAGCGGCACGTAGTTCGCGGCATTCTTGCCCAAGTTCATGTCATAGGGATTGCTGCTGGTCATTTCGATCTCCCCTGTTTCTTCCGGTGGAGCCTTGCTGCCGTCATCGACATGGGCACTCTTACAGGCGAGCATGCGACCCTGAATGCCCTTTTTCAATCGCCTTTTCCCCAGTGTTCGCGCCCCTGCCATAGACATTGTAATGGCGAGTGGTTTTCACTAACCTCCCGCCCAGGTTCATTGGGGGGACCGATCCGTGGGTAGCTCATCGCAGATTCAATCCGACATGATCGAGGACGGGGCCGACGCGCCTAAGGGCTGGCGGTCTTTCGCGGGGCATTTGTTCGCGCCGATCAAGATCACCTGGGGGCAATTCTTCGATCTTCTGGTGCCGCTGCGCCACTCGGCCCATATCCGCCGCCACGCCGCCTCGGTCATCATTTCCCGAATCCAGTTGGTCGCCGCGCTGTTCGCGGTGATGGTGCCGCTATGGTCGGTCATCGACTGGTACGTCTTTCCCTGGCCGCAATGGGCGCAGATGACGAGCCTGCGCGTCGGGTCCGGCGTGATCTTCTTTCTGCTGTCCTGGCCGTGGCCCATGAGCAAGACCAGGCTTCAGGCCGATTCCATGCTGATGGGCATGCTGCTGGTGCCGCCGGTCTTCTACATCATGTCCATCGAAATCACCGCCGATCTGCATGTGACCGGAAGCGCCCTGCTGGTCACCAAGCTCTACGCCCTGATGCCCAACATCGTGCTGGCCGGGCTGGCGATCTTTCCGCTGACGGCGTTCGAGGTGGCGGTGTTCTCGCTGCCGGCCTTCGCCTTCGCGATCATCGGCCTGCTGATGGGCGGCGAGACGCTGTCGCTGGACCAGCACGGCCCGATGCTGTGGCTGATGGTGCTGGTGATGGGGGTGGCCATGTTCTCGGGCATGAGCCAGTTGCATTACATCACCGCCCTGGTCAACCGCGCGATGATCGATCCGCTGACCTCGGCCTACACACGACGGTCGGGAGGCGAGGCGCTGGACCTGCAATTCCGTCTGGCCGCCATGAAGAACACCTCCATGGCGGTCGCCTTCTTCGACCTCGACAAGTTCAAATCCATCAACGACGCCTTTGGCCACGAGGAAGGCGACAAGGCCCTGCGGACGCTGGCCGACAAACTGCGGGAAGGGCTGCGCCGGGGCGACGTGCTGGTGCGCTGGGGCGGCGAGGAGTTCGTCGCCATCCTCACCGATACCACGCCTGAAGGCGCCAAGATCATGCTGGAGCGCCTGCGCACCGCCGGTTTCGGCCTGCGGCCCGACGGCGCCGCCATGACCGCGTCCATCGGCGTCGCCGAACGCATTGCCGACAAGGCCACCGACTGGCCGCAATTGATCGAGTTGGCTGACCAGCGCATGTACGAAGCCAAGCGCGGCGGCCGTGACCGGGCGGTGCTGCCGGGGGGCGAGGTCATGGTGTTCGGCGACAAGGAAATCTATTAGCCGCCATAGCCCCTTGACAGCGGGCGGCATCCGCGTTGCTGTCACGGAATGCGCCTCGCCCTCGTCATCAATCGCTCGGCCGGCAGTTTCCGCACCCTGCCGCTGGACGCCACCATCGCCGCGATCACCGCCGCGCTGACCGAATCCGGCCACAGCGTCGAAACCCATCTGGTTGGCCGGCGCGAGCTTGCCCAGACGCTGTCGGCCATGGCCGGCCGCGATGAACTGGACGCCGTGGTGGTGGGCGGCGGCGACGGCACCATCCTGACCGCGGTGCTGGCTGGCCTTGGACGCACCAAGCCGCTCGGCATCCTGCCGCTGGGAAGCCTGAACCTGTTCGCCCGCGACCTCGGACTGCCACTCGACCCCACCCAAGCCGCCCGGGTCCTGTCCGCCGCCCAGGCCACCCGCATTGATCTGGCGGAGGTCAACGGCCTGCCCTTCGCCATCTGGGCCTCCATGGGCATGCATCCTTGGATCGTCCGGCGCCGCGACCATCTTCAGCGCGACGGCATGCGCAAGTGGCGGGCCATGGTGCTGGCGGCGCTCCGGGCCTTCCGCCGCTACCCCATGGTCGACGTCACCCTGGAACTGATGGACGGCTCGCTGGCGGTGAGGACACCCATGCTGTTCATCACCAACAACGCCTGGAAAGACCAGAAGCCGCCACTGTCGCGGGAAGCGCTCGACACCGGCACGCTGGTGATTCACGTGGCGGAGTGTCGCGGGCGATTGTCGTTGCTGTGGCTGGTGGTCGAGGCCTTTCTCGGCCATTGGCTGGCCAGCCGCCGCCTGACCACTTTCACCGCCAAGGAGGTCCGGGTCACCAGCCACAAGCACCGGGTCATGGTGTCGCTGGATGGCGAGGTGACGGTGCTGAACTCGCCGCTGGTGTTCAAGGTCCGGCCCAAGGCGCTGAACGTACTGATTCCGGCGCGAGACCGGACACTATGAGAACCATCGCCCACCTGTCGGATCTGCATTTCGGCCGGACCGAGACCAAGGTCGTCGCCGCCTTGCTGGCCGATCTCGAACGGCATCGCCCCGATCTGGTGATCATCTCCGGCGACCTGACCCAGCGTGCCCGCTCCCACCAGTTCGCCGAGGCCCGCGCCTTTCTGTCCCATATTCCGGCTCCGTCGCTGGTGGTGCCGGGCAATCACGACCTCTATCCGCTTTATCGGCCGTTCGCGCGCATCTTCCGTCCCAGGAACAAGTTCCACCGCAACCTGCCCGGCCACGAATCCCTGCCGGTCTGGACCGACGACCACCTGGTCGCCATCGGGCTGGACAGCACGCGGAGCCTGCGCTGGAAATCGGGGGCCCTCAAAGGCGCTCATCTGGACCATCTGGAGGCGACCCTCGCCCATGCGCCGGCGAATGCGGCCCGGGTCGTGTTCCTGCACCACCCGCCGTCGTCGGCCAGCAGCGGCCATCCTTACGAAACCCTGGTGGAGCACGACATCGACCTGGTCCTCACCGGCCATGTCCACCACGCCCATGTGGAATTGATCAGCGGCGACCGCGGCGGCTCGCTGGTGCTGGTGCAGGCTTCCACCGCCTGCTCCACCCGCCTGCGTGAAGATGCCAACGGCTATTGCCTGGTGCGCCTGGATGGCGACCATATGGAGGTCGGAATCCAGGGATGGAGCGGAGAGGTGTTCCATACCATTCGCCAGCATTGGTTCGAGAAGAAGGCCGGAATCTGGCGGATGACGCCAAAGCCGCCGCACGTGTTTCCCTAGGATAGCGATATGGCAGTCAACATCGACCAGGACATGACCAAGGCGATCAAGCTGGCCCAGGCGGGCAAGCTGAAGCCGGCGGTGGAGATCCTCCTCAGGCTGACCGCCGCCGCGCCGGGCTCCCTGCCGGTACGCTATAATCTGGCGCTGTTCCTGCTGATGGCGGGACGCCATGCCGAGGCGCTGCCCCATCTTGATCGCATCCTGGTCCAGCAGCCCGATCATCAGCCGTCGCTGTTCAGCAAGGCCAAGGGACTGCTGGCACTCGACCGGCCCGACGAGGCCTTGCCGATTCTCCAACGCCTCGCCGCCGGCGGCGACCCGGAAAGCCTGCTGGCGCTGGGCAATGCCTTGCGTCTGCTCCAGCGTACCGCCGAGGCTGCCGATGCCTTCCGTCGCCTGACCCAGGTGGCGCCCGGCCATGTGGGCGGTCACGTCAACCTTGGCTTACTGCTGGTCGGAGGAGCCCCGGAAACCGCCCTGCCCGCCCTTGAAGCGGCGATCCGCCACCATCCCCGCGTCGCGGAACTGCACGCCATGCTGGGACAGGTCCTGCTGCGGCTGGGTCGTCAGGATGAGGCCATCGCGCGGCTGAAGCAGGCGCTGACCATGGATCCCACCCTGGCGCCGGCCAAGGGGCATCTGCTGCGGGCTTATCGCGAGACCGCCGATTGGGACGAGGAAGAGGCCCTGTTCGCCGAGATACGCGCCGGGCTGAGCGCCGCGGCCGACCGCCGTCAGTTGGCGGTGGCGACCCAGGACGCCATTTTCTATCCCTTCAGCGGGGCGGAGATCCGGCGTATCGCCACCGCCGAGGCCAGTTTCCGCGTCCCCGGCCCGCCCCGGCCCATGGTGAGGCCCCAGGCCAAGACGCCGCCGCCGCTGGTGGTGGGCTATCTGTCGCCCGATTACCGCGAGCACGCCACCATGCATCTGGCGGGAGACCTGTTCGGGCATCACGACCGGGCGAGGGTGCGCCCTGTCGCCTATTCGGTCGGCCCCGACGACGGCTCGCCCTGGCGGGAGCGGCTGGCCGAGGAGTGCGACGCCTTCGTCGATCTGGCGACCATGGGCGACCGCGCCGCCGCCGCGAAAATCGCCGCCGACGGCGTCCACATCCTGGTGGACATGTCGGTGTTCACCCGCCATGCCCGCCCCGGCATCGCCGCCTTGCGGCCGGCGCCGATCCAGATGGTTTGGCTGGGTCTGGCCGCCAGTTCGGGAACGTCGTGGCTGCACTACGCCATCGTCGACCATGTGCTGGTGCCGCCGGCCCATCGCGAGCATTTCTCCGAGCGGCTGATCACTCTGCCCGGCTGTTATCAGGCCAACCAAGCCTGGAGTCCGGCCGGGCCGCCGCCACCACGCGCGCAGTTGGGCCTGCCCCAGGACGGAGTGGTCTTCTGCTCGTTCAACGGCCACCGCAAGCTCGACCGCGCCAGCTTCGCCCTGTGGATGCGGGTTCTCGACGCGGTGCCGGGATCGGTGCTGTGGCAGTTGGCTCCGCCGGACGCGGCACGGCAACGGCTGGAACACGAGGCCGGCAAGGCGGGGGTCGATCCCACCCGTCTGATCTGGGCGCCACAGCTGCCGCGCGACCAGCACTTGAAGCGCATTCCCGCCGCCGACCTGTTCCTCGACGCGCTGATCTGCGGCGCCCACACCACCGCCGCCGACGCGCTGCGCATGGGGGTTCCGCTGGTGACCGCCGCCGGAGAGCGGCTGGCGTCGCGGGTAGCGGCCTCCCTGCTGCATGCGGTCGGCCTGCCCGATCTGGTCGCCGCCGGTCCCGAGGCCCTGTGCGATCTGGCGGTCGGCCTGGGGCGCGATCCGGCGCGGCTGGCGGAGACCAAGGCCCGCCTCGCCGCCTTGCTGCCCACCGCGTCACCCTTCGACCCGGCCCGCTTCGCCCGTCACCTGGAAGCAGGATTCGAGCAGGCGTGGCAGCGCCACGCCACCGGGCATCCTCCAGATGATATTACAGTTGGAACAATTGATTAGCGGTGCTTCTTGATGCTAAGCCAGAACGAATTGCTCGGCGCCGGAAAGGCATTGGTGCCCAAGGCCTGCCAGATGGGAGTCAGCTTGGCCGACAGCGCCGGGTCCTGCACCACGAAGTAATTGGGAAAGAGCGGTTCCAGCCATTTGGCCTCGCCCAGCAGCAGGGCCGCCAGCAGATACTGCTCGTTATACATCAGCCCCTCGGCATGGGCCGGATAGTCGTAGGGCAGATAGACGTCGTGGACATGGACGATCACCCCGGGCGGCAGGTCCGGCAGCACCTCCAGGAACAGGGCGGTGACGTCGGAGTTCTCCAGGCTGCGATGGGAGCTGTCGATGAACAGGATGTCGCCGGATTTCAGCCGCGAGAACACCGTCGGATCGACGAATTCGGCCGGCGCCCGGATCACCTCGTCGCACAAGGCATCGACCTCGGCGCGCGGCTGGGGATCGATGGAGACGATCTTGGTCCGCAGCCGCCGCTCGGTGATGGCATGCCGGGCGAACTTGGTGGAATTGCCCGACCCGATTTCGATCAGCAGCCGGGGATCATGCCTGACCAGCATGCCGGTCAGGGCGATGCCGTCCAGGGCGGTGAACCAGGGGTTCAGCCATCTTGGGGTCGGCGCATCCTCGGCGGCTTCCAGTGGAATGGCAGCCAGCATCTCGCGCAGATCGACGAAGCGATCGATCTGCCGGGCATAGTCGGCGCGGCCGCGCTCGACAATCTCGGTCAGGCGCGGATGGGTGGGCCTGCCGAAGCCCCAGCGCGGCTGACAGGTATAGCCATAATTGCCAATCTTGATCTTGGCGGCCAAGGCGGAATCCCCTTCGTATGGAAGCGGCGAGCATTCGAATGGGCTCGCCTCGCCCTGTCAAGATATTCCCCTCACTCCAGCCGGCCGGCGAGGTCCCCCGGCGTCATGGGACGGCCCAGCAGGAACCCCTGGACCAGATCGCAATCGCATCCCCGCAGGAAGTCCAATTGCTCGACGGTTTCGACCCCCTCGGCCACGGTTTCCAACCCCAGACCGTGGGCCATGGTGACGATGGTCTCCACCAGCCGGGCAGTGTTCCGGTCGACCACGGCCCCAACCACGAAGGAGCGGTCGATCTTAAGGGTGTCGAAGGGGTAGCGTTGCAGATAGCCCAACGACGAATAGCCGGTGCCGAAATCGTCGATGGACAAGCGCACGCCGAGATCGCAGAGCTGACGCAGGGTCTGTCCGGTCTCGGGACTGTCGTCCATCAGCACACTTTCGGTGATCTCCAACTCCAACTGGTCCGGCGCCAGTCCGGTCTCCACCAATTGCCGCTTCACCCATTCGCCGAACGCACCGCCCTGAAGCTGGCGCGGCGAGACGTTGACCGCCACCCGCATGCCGTCACGCCTGCCGCTGAACAGCCCAAATGCCTCCCGGCAGGCGGTGGCCACCACCCAGTCGCCAATCTCACCGATCAACCCGACTTCCTCGGCCAAGGCGATGAAGCTGCCGGGCTGAAGCAAGGTGTCGGGGGGGCGCCGCCAGCGAACCAGGGCCTCCATGCCCACCGGCGAACTGGTGCGAAGATCATAGAGCGGTTGATAGTCGAGCCGGAGCTCGCCACGACCGGCGGCGCCGCGCAACTGGCTTTCCAGCAGCAGGCGCTCCTGCATGCGCTCATTGAGTTCACGGGTGAAGAACTGGTAGCGGCCCCGCCCCTGTTCCTTGGCCTTGTACATGGACAGTTCGGCATTGCGCAGCAGCACCTGGCCATCGGAAGCGTCATTGGGAAACAGGCTGATGCCGATGCTGGCGGTCACGAAGTGGTCCTGGCCGACCAGGGAAAACGGTGGCGAGAAGGTGTCGATGACACGGTCGGCCACCTTCTGCACCGCGATGCCATCATCGACGCCCGGCAGGATGATGACGAATTCGTCGCCCCCCATGCGCGCCAGGGTGTCGCCCTCTCGCACACATTCCCCCAGACGGATCGCCGCTTCCTTCAGCAGATGGTCGCCGGCAGCGTGCCCCAGGGAATCGTTGACGTTCTTGAAGCGGTCGAGGTCGATATAGAGCAAGGCGGCGAAGGCATTGCGCCGATGGGCCACGGCAATGCCCTGTTCCAGACGGTCCAGCATCAGCAGCCGGTTGGGCAATCCGGTCAATTCGTCGTAATTGGCCTGACGCAGCAGACGTTCCTCATAGCTGCGCCGGGCAGTGATGTCCTCCTTCACCGCGACAAAATTGGTGATGACGCCGTTGGCGTCCTCCAACGGCGACACCGTGGCGTATTCCCAGAATAGCTGGCCGTCGCGCCGTTGGTTGCAGAACTCGCCACGCCATTCCTGGCCGCTGCGGATGGTGGCCCACATGGCGCGGTAGGTTTCTTCGCCCCCGTCCTTGCGATGGATGAAGTCGATAGGACGGCCGACCGCTTCCACGGCGGAATAACCGGTGGCCTTCTCGAATTTCGGATTGACGTAGCCGATCACCCCTTCGCGGTCGGTGATCACCACCGAAACCGGGCTCTGCTCGGTGGCCAACGACAACACCCTGACCCGCTCCTCCGCCTGACGGCGTTGGGCACGCTCGTGCGCGTCGCGGATTTCGCGCTCGATGGCCGGCACCAGGCGCGCCAGGCTGGCCTTGTCGAGAAAGTCGTGGGCTCCGCGCTTCAACAGGTTGACCGCATCCTCGGCCCGCACCACCCCGGACATGATGATGAAAGGGAGGTCCCGACCGCTTTCCTGCAGCGTCGCCAGCGACGCCTCGGCACTGAAAGTCGGCAGATGGTAGTCGCTCAGCACCACATCCCAGGCCGAGGACGAGGCCAAGGCCGCGCGCATCTCGTCACCGGTTTCCACCCGCCGGATGGTCGGGATGAAGCCGCCGCGCCGCAATTCCAATTCCAACAGCTCGGCGTCGTCGGGGGAATCCTCGACCAGGAGCACTTGCAACGGTTTGCCCATTCCGAGGCTCCTTACGACGGCGGCGCCAGATTTGTGATCAACCAATAATGTTCCAGTTGCTGGACCATTTCCGAGAACGAGGCAAAACCGACCGGCTTACGGATATAGCTGTTAACCCCACGGTCATAGCCGCCGATGATGTCGGCCTCGGCATCCGAGGTGGTCAGGATGACCACGGGAACCCGTCGGGTTTCGGGACGTTCGCGCAGACGCCGCAGCACCTCCAATCCGCCGATTCCCGGCAATTGAAGATCAAGCAGAATCAAAGACGGTAAATCACGGGCCTCCTGATCCGCATAACGCCCGGTATGCCACAGAAACTCGAGCGCCTCCTCGCCGTCATGAACCACTTTGATCTCCGGCGTCACCCGGCTGCCGCTAAAGGCATGAAGTGCAAGTTCAACGTCGTCCTCATTGTCCTCGACCAGGAGGACCTGCGACACCTTCGTCATTAACATTCTCTCCTTACACAGGCGGTGCGGTATTGGTGACAAGCCAGTACCGCTGCAACTGACTCATGATTTGGGTGAAGGCGGCGAATTCCGCCGGCTTGCGGATATAGCTGTTGACGCCCAGTTCGTAGCCGCCGACCACATGCGCCTCGTCTTCCGAGGAGGTCAGGATGACGACCGGAATCCGCCGGGTCTCAGGATGCTGGCGCAAGGAGCGCAAGACCTCGAGACCGCCAATTCCCGGCAGCTTAAGGTCGAGAACCATCACGCTCGGAATGTCCTTGCACGTCCGGCCGGCATGACGTCCGGTGCAGAACAGGTATTCCAGCGCCTCCTCGCCATCGCGGGCGACGATGATGTCCGCGTCGATTCGATTGCTCTGACAGGCGTGCAGCGCCAACTCCACGTCGTCGGGATTGTCCTCGACCAGAAGGATCTTATGGTTTGCCATCGGGCTCCCCTCCTTCCCATAGGGTGAAGCGGAAGGTCGCGCCCTTGCCGATCGCCCCCTCACCCCAAATTCGCCCGCCGTGGCGGGCCAGAATGCGTAGAACCGTGGCCAGGCCGATTCCGGTGCCTTCAAACTCCTCCGAACGATGCAGGCGGCAGAACGGCATGAACAGGCGGTCGAGATAGTTCATGTCGAAACCGGCGCCATTGTCGCGCACCACGTAGACCGTGCGATCCCCAGCCTGCTCGGTGGAAAACGAGATTTCCGCCGCCTTGTTATGGCGGGAGTACTTCCAGGCGTTGCCCAGCAGGTTCTCCATCACGGATTCGAGCAGCCGCCGGTCGCCCTCGGTGATCATGTCGGGGGCGATGATCACCGCGACCGAGCGCTGCGGCTCCTTCTCCCTCAAGCGGGCGACCACCTTGGCGGCAAGATCGGACAGGTTAACCCGCTCGATGGTAATTTCGCTGCGGGTCGAGCGCGACAGTTTGAGAAAGCTGTCGATCATCTCGGACATGTCATGGGCGCCGGCGCGAATCCGCTCGAGATAGTGGTGGAAGCGCTCATCCAGCTTGGCGGTGTATTCGTTGTCGAGAATTTGGCCGAACCCCTCGATCCGGCGCAACGGCGCCCGCAAGTCGTGGGACACGGAGTAGGTGAAGGCGTCGAGTTCCTTGTTGCTGGCTTCGAGATCGGCGGTACGCTGACGGACCCTTTGCTCCAACTCGGCGTTCAGTCGGGTAACTTCCTCCTCCGCCTTGCGGCGAGCGGCGATGTCTTCCTCCAGTTCCGCGTTGACCTCGTGAAGCTCGCGGTACAGCTCCCGAAGGCCCGAGGACATGTCGTTGAAGGCCCCCACCATGCGGTCAAGCTCGTCCTCCTGGCTCGGACGCCGCCGGATCAGGGCCAAAGCCGGCGAGGAACTGAGATTGAAGCTGCCGACATATTGCGCGATGGAGACCAGGTGGCGGGTAACCAGCCGGTAGACGATGTAGAGGATGAACATGGAGACCAGGAAGGTTTTGATGCCCTGGCTGATCAGAATGACCACCGCCTTATCGACCAAACGGCTGTAAACGCCGGAAAGTGTTGCCTCGACATAAAGAATACCGATGGTCTGTTCGGCACCTTTGTCTTTGTTCTCGGCGT
Organism: uncultured Magnetospirillum sp.; assembly: GCF_903853455.1. Lineage (GTDB taxonomy): Bacteria > Pseudomonadota > Alphaproteobacteria > Rhodospirillales > Magnetospirillaceae > Phaeospirillum. The sequence goes on along the minus strand of NZ_CAINTR010000055.1, from coordinate 42,357 downwards.
AGACGATCGGATATTCTTGGGTCAGCACCGGGCCGACACCACGCTCGCCGATGGACACCAGGACGCGTCGCTTTATGTTCCGGCCGATCTCGCGCACTTCAAGATATTGCATGTCGGGCAACCGTTTGATGCCCTCGATCTGCAACTGGATCTGGTCCACATCCAGGCTCCAGAGGCTCCCGCCCAGGCTTCCCAGATACCCCGCCTCGATTTCGGCAAAACGATCCCGGATATCCTGAACCTGGCCGCGATAGTCCACATAAAGCTCGAACAGCGTGGTGAGCAGGGTCACCGCCGAACTGAATAGAAAGATGGCCGTCAGCAGTCTGAGGCCGATGCCACGCCCCAGCACCGCCGGCGCCAACGGTGATCCCCCCTCATGCGCGTCGATGCTCTCCATGTCCACGGACGTCATCGGCGCGTCGCCGCCAGTCCGAACACTCTTGTCAGTTTGGCTCATCGAAGCCCTCCTCACCGTATGGTACATCGCCCAGCCGAAAGGGTGAAGCTCTCAGGTAAAGATTCGCCTCGCTTTCCAGTCGAAAGAGCCTCGTCGCCGGACATTCATGCGAGTCCCACAACCCGGCGGCAAAGCTTGGCAATCAGGGCGCCACCCGGCAACCAAACATATACTCAGTACAAATACCACGCGACTACAGTTGCGTACACTGCAGCTAGTCTATTTTAAAGGGTGGTTAAATAGTAGAATATCATACCTAATTAAACATAAATTGCCGCCACTCACATCGCATAGCTCTATGCAGGAGATAGCTAATGCACGTAAAACATGCCTCAGCGGCCGGCGCTGTCAAAAGTGTGCCGATCACCGAACTCTGGACCGAAACCTTTCCCACCCAAGTCTCGGAACAGACTACCGCGCTGATTGAATTTTTAACGTCACCCTCCACCGATCTAGCCGAAGGCACCGGCAAGTTGCTGGCCATCACCGGACAGTTGACAGAACAGGTCGCCACTCTGCCCGCCGCCGCCTCCGAAAAGGCCGCGGCATTGCTGCGGGCCATGGCGTCGCAAGCGGACCAAGCGCCCCAGGCCGCCCCCAAGACGCGGGACGGCAAGGTCAAACTGGCCTCTCCCTTCATCGGCGGCATCGGACCGCGCGAGGTCATGGCAACCCTGGAGGAACTCGGCAACCATCTGATCGCCAAGCCCCATATCGTGCTGGAAGAGACCGCCCGCTATCTCCAGGAGATGGGCCAAGTCATGACGGGCAAGGCCGAAATCGAGCCCGCCAAGGGCGACCGGCGCTTTCTCGACGGCGCTTGGCGGGACAACCCGTTCCATCGTATGGCGCTGCATGGCTATCTGGCATGGTCCACCGCGGTGAACAGAATCATCGACAGGGCCGGTGCCGATTCCGATACCACCGAACGCATCCGCTATGTCGCCTCGCTGTTCACCGACGCCATGTCGCCCGACAACACCCTGATCGGCAACCCTACCGCACTCAAGGAAGCGGTGGAAACCGCCGGCGGCAGCCTGCTGAACGGCATGCGCAACATGCTCCAGGACCTGGCCGCCAACGGCGGCACACCGGCCCAGGTGGACAAGAGCGCCTTCCGGGTGGGTGAAAACCTTGCGGCGACGCCGGGATCGGTGGTGTTCCGCAACGAGGTGCTGGAACTACTCCAATACACCCCAGTCACCAAGACGGTGTTCTCCATCCCGATCATGATGGTGCCGCCAGTGGTCAACAAGTTCTACATGATGGACATGGCGCCAGACCGCAGCCTCGTCGAGTATCTGGTGAAAAAGGGCTTCCAGCCCTTTATGATCAGTTGGCGAAATCCCACGGCGGAACATCGCCATTGGGGATTCAACACCTATGTGTCGGCCATGCTCGAGGCCATCGACGCCATTCGCGACATTACCGGCAGCCCGAAAATCAACGTCTTCACCATCTGCACCGGTGCGGTCCCCCTGGCGGCCTTGCTGGGATACATGGCTGCCAAGAAGATCGGCGGCATCAACTCCGCCACGACGGTGGTCTCCATCGTCGACAGCAACGAAGGGCGTTCGCTGGGCCTGTTCGCCACCCCAAAAGCCATCAAGGCCGCCAAGCGCCGGTCCGAGGCCAAGGGTATTCTGACCGGTGAGGAAATGGCCAAGGTCTTCACCTGGATGCGCCCCCGCGACCTGGTCTGGAATTATTGGGTCAACAACTACCTGCTGGGCAAGCAGCCTCCGGCCCTGGATATCCTCTACTGGAACAACGATCCCACCCGGCTGACCACCCGGATGCATGCCCAGTTGTTGGACGTTTTTTCCGAAGACCTGCTGAGAAAGCCGGGAGCCTTAAGCATCCTGGAGACGCCGATCGATCTGTCGAAGATCGACTGTGACACCTATGTGGTCGCAGGCATCACCGATCACATCAGCGTCTGGAAAGGTGTCTACAAGTCGGCCCAACTGTACGGCGGCAATTTCGAGTTCGTTCTCCATTCAAGCGGCCATGTCCAGTCGGTGATCACTCCTCCCGGCACGCCCAAGGCCAAGTACTTCGTCAACCCTCGGACTCCGATGGAACCGGACGAGTGGCTTGCCGGGGCTGAGGCCAAGCCCGATTCATGGTGGGATCATTGGCGGGATTGGTTGGCCGGGCACTCGGGCAAGGAACACGCTGCCCCGGCCCGACTGGGAAGTGATCGCTTCCCCGCCGGAACCAAGGCCCCGGGAACCTACGTCATGGAGACTTGATCGCCTGATCGGCGCGGGTGGAATAGGCTGGCCATTGGCTGTCCCACAACGGCTATCACGCCACTGTCGCGACGACGGCAGAACAAGCCACAGCCTATGCCCGGACCGAGCATCCCGACCTTATTCTCATCGGCACGGTTGATGTCGCTCCGGTCGCGCTTGGATCTTCGTTGAAGCAAGATGCCGATTGTGCCGACATCCCCATGGTCGTCATCGCCCATAAGGTGCTGGCCGACCTGACGGCGGACGCGCTTGCCGCCGGGCTGGAAGACGTGGTGTCGTGGGGCTATGACGATATCGAACTGTTCGCGCGCCTGCGCCCCCTAGTCCGCCTGGCGACCATGCATGCCGAGTTGCGTCAGCGCGCCGATGCGGCCGCGGCCTTTGGCGTGGCCGCCCGACAACGCGCCGCCGCTCCGCAAGGAAGCCGGCCGACCGTTCTGGTGGTGGGACGGGATCGCGACGGCGTTGGCGCCGTCCTAGGCGATGCGGCCGAGGTCATCAGCAGCGCCAATCTTTACGATGCCGAAGGGTTGCTGGAGCACCGCAATTTCGATGCCGCCATCGTTACCACCGACGGGGAGCTTGATCCGTTCCTGGCCTTCTCGTCGCAGGTCCGCAACAATCCGAGACTGTTCAACCTTCCCATGATCATGGTGGTGGACAAGGGCGTCCCTCCCGGTGACGCCTACCGCCGCGGCGTCAGCCGGGTGCTGTCGCGCCCCGTCGATCCCGGCATCCTGAGGGCCTCGGTTCTGACCATGGTGCGTCGTCAGCAGCTACGCTGGGCCATTCGTGCCGCCCTGTTCGAAAGCCTGAAGGAGCCCACCCGCGATCCCTTGACCGGGGTCTATGGCCGTCCCTTCATGGAAAAGTATCTGGCGGAGCGTCTGGCCGTGGCCAAGACTCATCACCGCCATCTGGCGCTGGTGTTCTTTTCCATTCCCAATATCGAGGGCGTGCGCGACCATTTCGGCGATGACGCCGCCGAGCATCTGGCGCAGCAATTGGGCCAGTGGATCACCGGCCTGCTGCGCGCCGAGGACTTGACCGCGCTCTACGCCAAGAACGAATTCTGTGTCATCCTTCCCGACACCCCCTTGGTGGAGGCCGAAGTAGTGATGCACCGGATCGCCGGCGTCCTGTCCTACACCGATTTCGCGGTGCGCGAGGTGTACCAGCCGATCAAGGTCTGGGTCCAGGTCGCCTGTACCGACGCCCGGCCCGACGACACCATGGACAGCCTTCTGGCCCGCGCCCAGGCCAAGCTCGATTAGGTTTACAACGTGCAGATCGAATATGTCTTCGATACCGTGTGTCCGTGGTGCTATGTCGGCAAGCGCCGGTTCGAGCGCGCCCTGGCCCAGCGTTCCGACACGCGGGTCACGGTTCAGTGGCGACCGTTTCTCCTCAATCCCGACCTCCCGCCCGAGGGCATCGACCGCCAGACCTATCTCGACCGCAAATTCGGGGGCGCGGCGCGGGTTCAGCGGGTCCACGCCGCCGTGACGGCCGCCGGTCTGGCGGAAGGGATCGCATTCAACTTCGACGGCATCACCCGGACTCCCAACACCTTGAAATCGCACCGCCTGATCCGCCATGCCATCACATCGGGCCGCGAAAGCGACGTGGTCGAAGCGCTTTACCGCGCCTATTTCATTCAGGGACTGGATATCGGCGACAAAACCGTCCTCGCCGATATCGGCGTCGGCGTGGGACTCGACCGTGGACCGCTGATGGACTATCTGCAGTCGGACCTCGATGCGACGGCGGTGCTGAACGACAATGCCCGCGCCCATCGCCTTGGCGTCAACGGCGTGCCCTGCCTGATCATCGACGGCAATTACGCCCTGGCCGGCGCCCAGGAGCCCGATATCCTGCTGCGGCTGATCGACATCGTCCGCGAGTCCGAAGCGGAAGCGGCGTTCAGTTAACGCCCCGGCGTCCCAACGACGCACAGATCCGAGGCAAGGCCGGTTCCATCCCCCAGGCCGTTAGCCGTCTGCATGGCGCGAATATAGGCCAGCACCCTTCTGTCCTCGCCCACCGCCAGCCCTTCGGGCTTCGGCATCTCGCCGAATTTCCACATATGGGCCAGCGCCCCGTTGGCCATGGCGGCCAGGATGGCGCTGTCGCCATGCCCCGATCCGGGAGCGTAGAGCCGGTGCAGCAAGGGCGGCCCCTTGTCCGAGCCGCGAAGGGTCGCGCCGTGACATTGGGCGCAAACGCGCTCGAACGCCGCCTTGCCGGCCTCGGTCTCCGGCGACAACGCCGGCTTCACCAGGGCCTCCTGGGCGAAGCGGGCGGCCACCGCCTTGCCACCGGCCTGGAGGCGCAGAATCACGGCGAGCCGGTCGGAGGATGCCACCGGCGCTTGGGCCGTGATGGCGTCGCCATCGCTGTCGAGCCGGGCCTCCACCGTCTTGCCGCCGATCCGCATGGTCGCGATTCCGCTGGCCGGCAAAGGCTTGTCGGCCGCATCGCGGACCCAGGCGCGAACCGCACCGTCGCGCACCGCGATCTCGATGCGGATACCTTCGGGTGTCTCGCTGAACTGGCCTCCATACCAGGCACCATCGGCGACCGGTGGGGTCAGTGGCACGATCGCTAGCGCCTGGAGCTGATCGCCGCCCTGAATCGCCACCCGCTCGCCCGCTCGGACGCCGTCGGCCAGGACGGCCAGCGAACCGACCACCCGCTCCACCGTAACCTGTCGCGCCTCGAAAACTTCGGGCGTAACCCGCACGAACACCGCCTGATGACCAGAAATCTCATGAACGGCGTCCCGGGGAACGGCGATGGCACGCCGGCCATCCGCCAGTTCACGCGGCTCGACCCGTTCGGTACGCAGTTCCACCTGGAATTGGGTCGGCTTGTCCATGACGGTCGGCCCCCCCACCGGCACCGTCGCCGCTTCGCCGTGGTCGTCGCCGCCATGGGCGAAGACCGGACCAATGGCACCCAACAAGCCAAACACCAGGACCACCACGGGCTCTCGCCGCCGAATGGCGAAGCCGGCCAGCACCAACACCAAACCCGCCGCGATCAGCACCCAGCTGACACCGGACATGATTTCCGCGTCGCCGCCCGTCACCCGAATCAGAATCAGGTCATCCTTGCCGGAAGCGAGGATGGATATGACGAGATCGGCGCCGTGAGGAGGCGGCTTCCAGGCCAGTTCATAGATGCCGGCAGTCGCGGTCGCCCGCGCCGATCCTCGCCAGCCTCCCGCGTCAACCTCGATTGACGCACCGGCAATCGGCGCATTGGAATCGGTGTCGGCCACATAGAGGACGGAACTGACATCGCCGGGATACACCACCACCTGAAAGGCGGAACCTTCCCCGCCAAACGCGGCATGGGCATGGGCTAGCCCCGGCAAGGCCAAAGCCAGCACGGCGATGACGATGACGGCTCGCCTGACCACGCTCCCCATGTCGCCCCCGGTCCCCTACCCCCTCGACGCCAGCACCCGCTCCAGCTCGGCCATGCCGGCCGGCAGATCGACCTTGCCACCCGTCGCCCGCATGGAGGTGCCCAGGGCGTGGAGCGTGCGGAACAGGTTGTGGGTGCGGCTCTGTTCACCCATCTGGCCGATGCGCAGGATATTGAGGCCGAAGGCGCCGGAGATTTCCACCTTGTGGACCTCGGACATGACGTGACGCACCCGGTCGGCCGAGACGCCCTCGGGCACGGTGATGCCGACCACCGAAGGCAGGCGCGCCTCGGCCGGAATCAGCAACTCCAGGCCCATGGCCTCGATCCCGCCCTGCAGCGCCGCCGAGCAGATGGCGTGACGACGGAAGCGGGCCGGCAGGGTCTCGTCGCAGACGAGGCGAAGCGCCTCGTGCAGGGCCAGGATGCCCGATACCGGCGCGGTGTAGTGATAGGCCTTCTTGTCCCAGAACTGGTCGGCGAGGCGGGCGTCCAGACACCAATGGGTCATGGGGGCGTTGCGCTTCTGGATGCGCGACCAAGCGTCCTCGGAAAAGGCGATCAACGACACGCCGGGAATGGAGGACAGGCCCTTCTGGCCGCCGGTGATGATGACGTCCACCGCCCACTCGTCCATTTCCATTTCCATGGTGGACAGGGTGCAGACGGCATCGACCACGTTGAGGCAGCCGTATTGCTTGCCCAGGCGACAGATCTCCACCAGTTCGCGGTTCCACACCGTGTTGGAGGTTTCGCCCTGGACCACGGTCAAGACCTGGAAGCCGCCGCTTTTCAGCAACGCCTCGATCGCCTCGGGACGAGCGCTCTGCTTGTCGGGGACATCATACCGTGTGACCTCGCCGCCGACCCGGATCGCCATCTCGGCCAGACGCCGGCTGAACAGCCCGTTGCAGACGCTCAGCACCTTGGTGCCCGGCTCGACCAGATTGACGATGGCCATTTCCATGGCGGCCGAGGCCGGCCCCGACACGCCCATGACGTGACTGGACGAGGTCTGGAAGACGTAGCGCGACATCACCTTCACCTGGTCGATCACCTTGTTCATGGTGTCGCCGAGATGATTGATGACCACCGAATTGGCGTAGGCCACCTTGTGGGGGATGGGAACCGGGCCGGCGCCCATCATCAGCAAGGGTTCGTCGGGCAGGATGTTGTCGAGCGAAATGACGCTGGGAGGCTTGGGATACTTCATGGCAGATCCTAAAATCTCAGGGGAGCGGCTATACTCCTTTTTTACGCCAATGCCAATTCCGCCATTTTGCCAATCACGTTTCGCAAACCCGCAACCCTCTGACGGGGCTCTTCCCAGGCGCGCAGGAAGACCAGTTTGTGGTCGGGACGCAGCTTGCAGGTGCCGGCGGCGCGGCTGATGAACTGCACCAGCCCGACCGGATTGGCGAAGGTGTTGCCCCGGAAGGTGACGACGGCGCCCTTGGGGCCGGAATCGACCTTCTCGATGCCGGCCTGCTTGCACAGCGCCTTGATGGCGACCACTTCCAGCAGGTTCTCCACCTCGGCCGGAAGCTTGCCGAAACGGTCGATCATCTCGGCCGCCAGGGCCTCGATCTCGGGTTGGGCATCCAGGGCGGCGATGCGGCGATACAGCCCCAGGCGCACCGAGAGATCGGCCACATAAGCCTCGGGGATCAGCACCGGCGTGCCCATGGCGATCTGGGGCGACCACTCCTCCTGGGCCTCCACGCCAGCCCCCCCCTTGGCCGCCGCCACCGCCTCTTCCAGCAATTGCTGATACAGCTCGATGCCCACTTCGCGGATATGGCCCGACTGCTCCTCGCCCAGCAGGTTGCCGGCACCTCGGATGTCGAGATCGTGGCTGGCCAGTTGGAAGCCCGCCCCCAGCGAATCCAGCGCCTGCATCACCTGGAGGCGCTTTTCCGCCGCCTTGGACAGAAGCTTGTCGTTGGGCAGGGTGAAATAGGCGTAGCCCCGGGTCTTGCCGCGCCCGACCCGGCCGCGCAGCTGATACAGCTGGCCCAGACCGAACATGTCGGCGCGATGAATGATCAGGGTGTTGACGCTGGGCATATCGAGGCCGGATTCGATGATGTTGGTGGACAACAGCACGTCGTACTGCTTGTCGCCGAACGCCACCATCACCTCTTCCAGGTCGGCGGGGGCCAGCCGGCCATGGGCCACCGCCGTCTTGACCTCGGGCACCAGTTTGGCCAGCCGCTCGGCCACCCGGTCGATATCGGCCAGACGCGGGCAGACATAGAACACCTGACCGCCGCGATAACGCTCGCGCAGGATGGCTTCGCGCAGCACCACCGGATCGTAGGGCAGCACGAAGGTGCGCACCGCCAGCCGGTCCACCGGCGGGGTGGCGATGATGCTCATCTCCTTGACTCCCGACAGCGCCATCTGAAGGGTGCGCGGAATCGGGGTGGCGGACAGGGTCAGGACATGAACGTCGGCCTTGAGCTGCTTCAGCCGCTCCTTATGGGCGACGCCGAAATGCTGCTCCTCGTCGATGATCAGCAGCCCCAGGCGCTTGAAGGCGGTACCCTTGGCCAACAGGGCATGGGTGCCGACCACGATGTCGACGGAGCCGTCGTTGATGCCGGCCTTGACCTCGGAAGCGTGCTTGGCGGTCACCAGCCGCGACAGTTGCTCCACCTTGACCGGCAGCCCCTTGAAGCGTTCGGTGAAGGTGCGGAAGTGCTGGCGGGCCAACAGGGTGGTCGGCACCACCACCGCCACCTGAAGCCCCTGAAGCGCGGCGACGAAGGTCGCGCGCAACGCCACTTCGGTCTTGCCGAAGCCCACGTCGCCGCAGATCAGGCGGTCCATGGGCTTGCCCGAGGCCAGGTCGGCGACGCAATCCTCGATGGCCCGCTGTTGGTCTTCGGTCTCGGCCCAGGGGAAACGGGCACAGAACTCGTCATACAGGCCTTCCGCCGGCACCAGCGTCTCGCCCTGGCGCAACTGGCGCTGCGCCGCGATGCCGATCAGGGAATCGGCGATGTCGCGGATGCGCTTCTTCAGCTTGGCCTTGCGCGCCTGCCAGGCGGTGCCGCCCAGCTTGTCCAGCGACACGCCCGACTGCTCCGAGCCGAAACGGGTCAGGACGTCGATGTTCTCCACCGGCACGAACAGCTTGTCGCCGCCGTCATAGAGTACCCGCAGGCAATCATGGGGCGCCCCCGACACGTCCAACGCCACCAGGCCGTCATAGCGGCCGATGCCGTGCTCCACATGCACCACCAGATCACCTTCCGACAGAGCGGAGGCCTCGGCGATGAACTGGGCGCCCTTCTTCTTCTTGCGCGCCGGCCGCGCCAGCCGGTCGCCGAGAATGTCCTGCTCGGTGATCAGGGCGAGGTCCCGGGAGACAAAGCCGTGGTCGAGGCCCAGCACCACCAACGCCGGCTTGCCCTTGTCCAGCGCCGCCGCCTCGGTCCAGGAGTCCACCGCCTCGATGCCCTTGACGCCGTGATCCTTCAGCAGGCCGGCAAGACGATCGCGCGACCCGGCGGTCCAGGCCGCCACCACCACCTTGCGGCCGGCCTTGGTCTCGGCCTCCACATGCTCGCGGACGCAGTCGTACAGATTGACGCCCGGCCGCGCCCGCATGTCGGCGAAGTCGCGTCCCAGCTTCCCTCCAGCGTCAACCACTCGGTTGACGCCGTCTACCGCATCGAACGGCGACAGCAGCAGAACCGGCCGCGGCGCCAGCAACCGCTCCCACTCGTCACGCTCCAGATAGAGCCGGGGCGGCGGCACCGGATGGTAGACCATGCCGGATTCGGCCAGACCGGAGCCGTCATGGACCTGACGCGCCTCATAATATTCCAGAATCACGGCGTGCCGGGCGGTCAACGCCTCGTCGCTCTGGTGATCCAGGATCGCCACCGCGTCGGGGACATAGGCGAACAGGGTGTCGAGGCCGTCATGGAACAGCGGCAGCCAGTGCTCCATGCCGGTGAACTTGATGCCCTCGCTGATGCTCTCGTAAAGCGGATCGGTTCCCTGCACGATCCCGAACATCTCGCGATAGGCAGTGCGGAAACGGCCGATGGCGGCCTCGTCCAGCGCCACCTCGCTCACCGGGCGGCAGGCGAAGCCCTCCACCTTGCCGGTGGTGCGTTGGCTCATAGGATCGAACGAGCGCACCGCCTCGATCTCGTCGCCGAAAAAGTCGAGACGCATGGGTTCGGCGGCGCCGGGAGGAAACAGGTCGACGATGCCGCCACGCACCGCGAACTCGCCCGGCTCCATGACCGTGTCGGCACGCACATAGCCGCTGTGTTCCAGGAACGACAGCAGGGCCGGAATGGAGACCCGGCTGCCCGCCTTGGCGGTGAGCGTCGCCCGGGTTAGGGCCTCGCGCGGCGGCACCCGCTGCGCCAGGGCGGACACGGTGGTCAGCACCAAACGGGGGCCGGCACCCGCACCTTCCGCCAGCTTAGCCAGCGTGTCGATGCGTCGCGCCACCACGTCCACATTGGGCGAGACCCGGTCGTAGGGCACGCAGTCCCAGCCGGGAAACTCCAGCACGGTAAGCTCGGGCGCGAAGAAAGCCAGGGCCTCGGCAAGGCGCGCCATGCGGCCGTCATCGCGCGCCACCAGCAGGATATCGGTAGCGGCGCCGGATCTGGCCAGATCGGCGACCAGCAGGGCATCGCGACCCTCGGGCGCCCCGGCAACGGTAATCCGCCCCGGATCCCTGATAAGTTTACCGATATCTTTCAACGGCGTGCGGCTTCATTTTGAACGTAATTCTGAATCATCGCCATCACGTCATGGTCGAATTCCGGCAGCACCGGCTGCTTGCGTGTGATCCAGTTGAACAGGTCGGTGTCGTTCTCCGCCAGCAAGGTCTCGAACCGTTCGGCCTGCTCCGGCGACAGGGTGGCGAGATACCGCTCGGCGAAGCCGCCGAACAGGATGTCGTTTTCATTGGAGCCCATGTAGTGGGCCCGATGCATCAAACGCTTCAGTCGGGCATTATCCATGTGTGTCTGGCATTGCTTCGGTTTCAGAGAGGCTTAGGATATAGCCCCTCGTTTCCTTCCTGTCAGCCTTCCCATGCGTCCTCAAAGCCTGTTCCCCTTGTTCGCGCCGGTCACCTCGCTGCCCGGAGTGGGCCCGCGTCTGGCGCCGCTCTACGAAAAGCTGGCCGGCGGCAAGGTGGTGGACCTGCTGTGGCACCTGCCATCGGGCGTGATCGACCGCCGCTTCGCCCCCAAGGTGGCCGAGGCCCCCGACGGCAAGGTGGCGACCCTGGTGTTGCGGGTGGACGCCCATTTTCCCTCCGACAGCCCCAAGCGCCCTTACCGGGTCCGGCTGGCCGACGAGACCGGCTTTCTCCATCTGGTGTTCTTCCACGGCCGTGAGGACTGGCTGCGCCAGCAATTGCCGGTGGGCGAAACCCGGGTGGTCAGCGGCATGGTCGAGCATTTCAACAACGAGATTCAGATCACCCATCCCGACCATATCGTGCCCCTGAGCCAGCGGGACGAGGTCATGACGGTGGAACCGGTCTATCCGCTGACCGCCGGCCTGACCGGACGCCTGGTGACCAAATCGGTCAAGGCGGCGCTGGCCAAGGTCCCCGACCTGCCGGAATGGCAGGACCCGGCCTGGCTGGCGCGGCAGCACTGGCCCAGCTGGCACCAGGCGCTTGAAGCGGTTCACGCCCCCGCCGACGAATACGCCGCCGGCCAGGACACCCCCGCGCGGCGTCGTCTTGCCTTCGACGAGCTGCTGGCCAACCAGTTGGCCCTGGCCATGGTGCGGGCTCAGATGCGCCGCCTCAAGGGCCGCCCGCTGACGGGAGACGGTCGGCTGCGGCAAAAGGTCCTCGCCGCCCTGCCCTTCCGCCTGACCGGAGCGCAGGCCCGTTCCCTGGGCGAAATCGACGCCGACATGGCGGCGCCGATCCGCATGCTGCGTCTGCTTCAGGGCGATGTGGGCAGCGGCAAGACGGTGGTGGCGCTGCTGGCCATGCTCAGCGCGGTCGAACACGGCGCCCAGGCGGCCATGATGGCGCCGACCGAGATTCTGGCCCGCCAGCACTTCGCCACCATCGCACCCCTGGCCGAGGCGGCGGGCCTCCGGCTGGCGCTGCTGACCGGACGCGACAAGGGCAAGGCCCGCGAGCGTATTCTGGCGGCCCTGGCGGCGGGCGAGGTCGACATCCTTCTGGGCACCCACGCCCTGTTCCAGGAAGATGTCGCCTTCAAGGATCTGGCGCTGGCGGTGATCGACGAGCAGCATCGCTTCGGCGTGCATCAGCGGCTGGAACTAGCCGCCAAGGGAACCGCCGTGGACATGCTGGTGATGACCGCCACCCCCATTCCCCGAACCCTGCTGCTGACCGCCTATGGCGACATGGACGTGTCGCGGCTCGACGAGAAGCCGCCGGGACGCAAGCCGGTGGACACGCGGGTGGTACCGCTGGCCCGGCTCGACGAAATGGCGGCGGCGGTGGGGCGCGCCATCGCCGGAGGGGCGCGGGTGTATTGGGTCTGCCCGCTGGTGGAGGAATCGGAGACGTCCGATCTCGCCGCCGCCGAGGAGCGCCACCGCCACCTGACCGAGCTGTTCGGCGACCGGGTCGGGCTGGTCCATGGCCGCATGAAGCCCACCGCCAAGGACGCGGTGATGGAACGGTTCGCCGCCGGGGCGCTGGATGTGCTGGTGGCCACCACGGTGATCGAGGTGGGCGTCGACGTGCCGGCGGCGACGGTGATGGTGATCGAGCACGCCGAGCGTTTCGGTCTGGCCCAACTGCACCAGTTGCGCGGCCGAGTCGGACGTGGCGACAAGGACTCCCGTTGCCTGCTGCTGTATGGCCATCCGCTGGGCGAAGTGGCCAAGGCGCGCCTCGAAATCATGCGCGCTACCGAGGACGGCTTCGCCATCGCCGAGGAAGACCTGCGCCTGCGCGGCGGCGGCGAGATGCTGGGCACCCGCCAGAGCGGCCTCCCAGAATTTCGTCTGGCCGACTTGGCCATCCATGGCGAGCTTCTGGCGGCGGCGCGCGACGACGCCGGTCTTGTTCTCAGCCGCGACCCCGATCTGCAAAGCCCCCGTGGCGAATCGCTGCGAGTCCTGCTTTACTTGTTCGAACGCGATGCGGCGGTTCGGACCTTAAGATCAGGATAAGGACAACCAATACTAACGTATGAGATTTTGCATAAATTTCTTTTGCGCCCTCCTGCTATTCAGATACTTTGGTAGTAACTTGGTGACTGGAGTGTGGTCAGAACATGAGCAAGCGGACATGGACGTGACATCGGACCGTCTGCCTCCTCCCGCCACCTCTCGCAAGGCAGCCTCGGCTCTCATCATAGCCATGGTGGCCTTGGCCGCATGGCATGGCTTCTACACATGGCAGACGGCGGACAAGGCTGCCGAAGCCATGGTGTTGGCCTTGACCCGCACCATGGAATATCAGACGGACACCACGCTTCGCAGCGTCGATAACCTGCTGCTGGAGGCGGTTGAGCGAATCGACCCCGCCAGTTGGCCCAACCCTCCCCAGATGCAGTGGCTTCAAGCGCGCCTCGCCGGCTTCCCCGAGGCACGTAACCTGCTTGTGGTCGGCCCCGACGGCAAGACCGCCGGTCCGGGCCTGTCGGCCGCCGATCCGGTCGGCCTTCCCCTCGACATTTCGGACCGCCAGCATTTTCGCTTTCACCGCGACCATCCTGACCACAACCGCCTGGTCATTGGCGATCCCATCGTCGATCGCCTCGACGGCCATCAGGTTATTCCCCTGTCGCGAGTGGCGGTCGATGCGAAGGGCCGCTTCAAAGGCGTAGTCGCGCTTGGAATCGACCCGATCTTCATGGTCAAGGCGTTGGAACGCCTTCAAATCGAAGATGCCGGCGGCATTTCGATCATCCGTCAGGATGGGGTTTTTCTGGCACGCCTTCCCGATCAATACGGTTCTTTCGGACGTTCGGTGGCCGCCAGCCCACTGTTCCGGCAGTTCCTCCCACGGTCTCCGGCCGGCATCGCTCGCTTCGTTTCGGTGGCCGACGGCAACGCCAAGATCGTTGGCTACCGCACCTTGGAGCGCTATCCCGTGGTGGTGACCGTCGGCATGAGCGAAAAGACCGCCTTCGCCGCCTTTTGGAGCGAGATGAGTTGGCTCTCCCTTGCCGTCGCCGTTCTGGCCGCCTCGCTGTACCGGCTCGCCGCGCTGTCGGATCTACGGGAACAGTCGCGCGCCATCCTCGCCGCCCGGCTGGAAAGGCAGAGTCAGGTGCTGGAACTCCAGGTGGAGGAGCGGACCCGGCATCTGGAGGTGGCGAAGGCCGAGAGTGAACAGCGGGCCCACTTGCTGGCGGCGTCCAACGCCGACCTCGAACACTTCGCCTATGTGGCGTCCCATGACCTGCAGGAACCGCTGCGCACGGTCACCAGCTTCGTGCAATTGCTGGAACATCGTTACAAGGACAGCCTCGACGCCGAAGCCAAGGACTACATCCATTTCGCGGTGGATGGCGCCAAGCGCATGCATGACCTTATTCTGGACCTGCTAGCCTATTCGCGGATCAGCACCCAGGGCAACGCACTCAGCGCCTGCGACCTGTCCCATGTGGTGGCCGAAGCGAACGGCAACCTCGAACTCACCATCGCCGAAACCAAGGCGACCATGACCGTCGGCACCATGCCGGTGCTGGATTGCGACCGAAGCCAAATGGTCAGCCTGTTTCAGAATCTAATCGGCAACGCCATCAAATACCGCAAGCCGGACGTCCCTCCCGTCATCGCCGTCGAATCCAAGATGGAAAGGGCCGAGTGGATCTTCAGCGTGCACGACAACGGCATCGGCATCGAGTCCCAGTACCGGGACCGCATCTTCGTCATCTTCCAGCGCCTGCACGCCCCCGGGACCTACAGCGGAACCGGAATCGGGTTGGCCGTCTGCAAGCGTATCGTCGAGCGCCATGGCGGCCGCATCTGGATGGAGTCCGAACCCGGACAGGGGGCGACCTTCTTCTTCACCCTGCCGGCCAAGCCCCCTACTACCGCGCCTTGAGGTCAAGATTCTGGCTGCCATCGCGGGTTTGCACCCGCACCGGCCGCTGTCGCTCGGCGTCGAGGTCGAATTTGGCGTCGCTCGGATAGGTCCAGTTGGAGCCCAGGGCCTCGTCAACCACCAGCCCCAGCACCGCCGCTCCGCCGGTCACCATGAGCAAGGCGGAATTGCCCCAGATCCATCCGCTGCTGGTGGCGCTGAGGCTGTTGACGGTGCGGCGATGGCCCGGCGCGGAGCAGGCCACCTGGACCGGCGCGGCGGAATGGGGAACCGTCACCATCGCCGGGGTGTCGATGACGGCGTGGTAGCCCTCGCGACCGGTCATCTCGCAATGCGCATGATCGGGATTGGTGAGGATTTGTACGTCGGAATCCTGCGGATTGACGGCTGAGGCACAGGACGCCACCGCGACAAGGCCGCAACACGCGAAAAGGCGCAGGGTCGTTCGAAAACGGATGCCGGTCAGGATGACACCACGTCCGACTTGATGGAGGAAAAAGTCCTCATCCGCCGCTGATGCAATTCCAGCAGTTTCCACCGTGCCACCGGAATAGCGCGCACCACCGGGCCGGGCACCAGCAACAGTTCGGTCCGCAGACCGGCAACCAGTTTTCCCACCGACGGGATACCGAACAACACCTCGGACTCGTTGAGGGGCTCGCCGATGCCGCAGTATTCCACCACCGCCCCGTTGATGTGACGTTCCAGCATGCCGTCACGCACCATGTAGACGAAATCCTGCCCAGTGGTGTCGATCTCCTCGCCGGTGGCGAGGTAACAGGGCTCCGACGCCTCGGCGATGGCGACTTCGGTCAGGTTGGACATGCTTTCGCCGAACAACCATGTGTGATTGAAGAAATTGCGCAGATACGACAGGCGCCAAATGCGCTCGCTCATCTGGTTGCGATCAACGAAATTGCGATACAGTGTCGAAGGAATCCGCAACGCCCGCACGAAGCTGAGGGCACGGAAGGTCTCCAACGACGGCTCGCCCGACAAGGCATAGGATTCGCCCACCATGGCGCCGGCCGACAGGGTGGCGTTGTGGTCGCTGTCGGCTTCGATGGTCTCCACCAGTCCGGTGAGAATCAGGTAGACGTCGTCGCAGATGCTGCCTTCACGCAGCAGGATGCTTTCGGGGTTGAACGTCACCACCGGGTGATTGAGCAGAATCCGGATCTGGTGTTCCGGGACTCCCAGGAAATAGGCCGCCAGATAGCCGTGAGCGGCCCGCAGGCGGTACTCCTGATGGGAGGGAATCAGGTCGTCCACCGTTCCGAACGGCGCGCCGGAACCGATGCTTTTCTGAACCCGCGTCAACGGCAGCGCGGTATGGGCCAAGATGATCTTTCCCGAGGCGTCCTCGCGAAAATCCTCGGCGCAACCGTGAATCAGCCCTCCCCCGATGTCGAGCTTCTTGATGTCGGCCGGGACCAGATACTCGTCGCGGACCTGCATCATCAACGCGCTGCTGATGCCGTGGTGGGTCTCGTCGTCGTCGACCATCTGCCCCAGCACGTCCAGCGACACGATGTCGGCCATGTGGGCGTAGGAGCGAAAGCCCTCCTCCCACGGGGTGCGGAAGCGGAACACCGTCGTCTCCACCGGATGCGGCGAAAAGACCGGCATGACTTCGAGGCCGTCGATGTTGCTCCAGACGCCGAGGTCGAGATCGCAGATCTCGAAATACTCGCCGAAGGAATCCTCGGCGATGGAGGTGAGCGCCGACAGCTTCTTGGCCACCGAGGCCCGCACCGACGGCACCGCGAAATATTTGATGCGGTGATCGGCGCGGAACAGGGTGGTGAGGCCGCAGAAATGATCGTCGTGGCAATGGGTGTGGAAGATGCCCTCCACCTCCTGCACGCCGATCCCCAACGCCTGCAACGCCCCATGGATGTTGGGGCCGGCGTCGATCAGATAGACCTTGCCCTGGAACATGATGATGGAGGACATGGCGGCGCGCTCGGGGTCCCAGCCATCGCCCTCGCCGGAATGAACGATGGAGAAGTAACCGCGCTCCAGATCGTGATACCCCAGGTGATAGGGTGTCTCATAGGTCCGGCCCATTCCCAGGTTGAGATCGACGATGGCGGTCTCGCCGTCATAGTCGAACTCGAAGACGTTCAGTTCCAGCCGCCGCACCGTGACGCCTCCGGGCAGGATGGCCGGACCGTCGCCGATGACGCAGGTGTCGAGCAGGTCACGCGGCGGCCGGATGGCGCCGAAGGCGAACCGCAGCTTCATGCGCATCCATTCCTGCGCCATGTCGGGCGGCACCCCGGCCGCCAGCATCTCCTCTTCCGACAGCAATCCGTAATTGCCGCGCATGACATAGTCCAGCTGCGCCTCGACCTGCTGGGCGAGCCCCATGATCAAGGGCTTGCGCCCCGTGCAGTTGGGGTGGCCGGGAATGATCATCCCCTGGCGATACAGCATCTGGAGGATGGGAAATTCCGAGAGATTGCAGAAGGCGCCGTTCTGCAACGACACATCGGACAGCAAGATGACGTTGGGGCCGGTTTCGAAGGTGACGCCGGCCCGCTCGGTGGGAATGATCAGTCCGCGCTTGATCAGATGCTTGACGCTGTCGGCCGGGCAGCCGCACAGCACCCGGAGATCGGCCTCGGGCACCTCGACCCAACTGATCCCCGGCGACACCGGCACCACGCGCATGCGGCTGCCGGTCATTGCCGTGGCTCTTGAAACGGAACTGGACTGGCGCCCCGAGGAAGACATCATCCACCCACCATGAAGAAGGCGGACCAGATGTACGGCATGCTCCACTGCGAGTTTCTAAGCATTTCCAATTGAGCCTCACGCAATGCGTCGTGTGGAGTCTTGCCTGCCAGCAACCTTTTGTAAAGAGCCGCCATCAACGTCTGGGTTCCGGCGTCGCTGACTTCCCACAGCGAAGAGACCACGGACTGGGCGCCGGCCTCCTGGAAAGCCCGCCGCAGACCGTAGACGCCCTCGCCCTCGTGGATCTCGCCCAGGCCGGTTTCGCACGCCGACAGGATGGCTAGACGCGTCCCGGTGAGATCGAGGCCCAACACCTCCAGCGCCGTCAGGACGCCATCGTTGTCGGTGTCGATGTCGCCCAGTACCTGGGCGTTGGAGTTGATGCCGGCGAAGGCCAGACCGGCACGCAGCAGCGGGTTGTCGCCGGGCGGCGGAAACTGGAAATCGCTGGAACGCTGAAGCTTGAGCAGGCGCTTACGCAGGGTGTCGTCCGCCTTGAGGAAGAATCCGTGGGTGGCGATATGGAGTATCTCCGGCGGCTGCTGCATCTCCCGCAGCACCTTTTCCTGGGCGTTGGCCTTGGAATAGATGGCGGTGGGCTTGCCCTGCCCCTCCACCGTCTTCTGGATCAGTTGGCCTTCCTTCTCGGCGCCGGGCAGCGGGTCGAAGCGGAGACCGCGCATGCCCGACATGCCGCGCACCGCCGACTGGACGTCGGAACCGGCCGAGCGCGAGCGGGCCTTCTCCAGCACCGCCTTGCCCACCACCTCGTCGGTGTTGTAGTCGGGACCGGCATTGATCATGTAACCGCCCTTGGCCGCCGGAATGTGCGACGGCAGCAGGTCCCGGCTCGACGTCAGGACGTGCAGGTCGATCCGCTCGATCAGGTATTTGCGGTTCTTTTCCACCAAGGCGCTGATGGGCAGGATGTTCAGGGTGCCGTCGGGCACCAGGTAGACGTTGGTGCGATCCTTGAGAACCCGGTTCAACGGCTCCCACACCAGCTTGTCGACGGCCTCGCCCGAATCCAGCAGGTCGTCGATTTCGATTTCCTCGTTCTGGATATCGGTCCGGTATTTGAGGATGGCGTTGTCGATGGCGCTGACGCTGTCGAACTTAACCAGCCCATAGACCGGAGTGTCGCCGTCCTTGCGCAAAACCGCGGCGACCAGCTTCTGTTGGCCATCCTCGCCATAGATGAAGTAGTCCACCAGCGCCGCGTTGGCCGGCAAAGCCTTGACCAATTCGTCCAGGGAAATGGCGGCGACCGATTGCTGGAAGCGGACGCTGGAGCGGCCCAAGGCGCCCTGCAGGGTGTTGATTTGCTCTTCCAGGCCGTTGAGGACCTCAGCGTGATTGTCCTTGGTCTCCTCGGTCGGCCCCGACAGGGTCAGCGCCGCCAGATGCTTGCGGACCTCGGTCAACTGTTCGGTCAGCTTGGTCAGCTCGGGGTCACGCGACAGACGGGTGACCTGCTGGATTTCCGACGCGACCTTCAGCAGCAATCCCTTGCGGTTGAGGCTGACCTCCATCAGCGCCTTGCCGGCGACGGTCTCGTCCAATTTGGTCAGCACCGCCACATAGGCGGCCAGTTCCGGCTGATGCAGGCGGACATAACCTTCGCGGGCGTTGTCGCCGGTGACATAGAGAACCCGGTTGAGGAACTCGGTCCGGC
Source organism: uncultured Magnetospirillum sp. (assembly GCF_903853455.1). Taxonomy (GTDB): domain Bacteria; phylum Pseudomonadota; class Alphaproteobacteria; order Rhodospirillales; family Magnetospirillaceae; genus Phaeospirillum. Next base: position 22,753 of record NZ_CAINTR010000055.1, on the reverse strand, counting down.
GGACGAAGGTGGTCTTGCGGGTCTCGGCCGCGGCCTTGATGTCGCCCTTGTCCTCCTGGACCCCCGCCAGGGTGTTGAGCGTTTCGAAGGTATAGGGATGGACCGGCCCCAGAACGCTCTCGTCGGCGGCCAGGGTCTTTTTCAGCAGCGCCTCCGCCTCGTCGAGGCGTTTGGTGGAGCGGTACAGCGCCGCCAGGTCGTGCATGGACCGCAGCGTGTCGATATGCCGTTCCCCCAGCACGGCGCGGCGCGCCGCCAGGGCCTGGTCGAAGGCCTGTTCCGCCTCCTTGAATTTGCCCATCTTGTGATAGGCCCGCGCCAGATTATTGAGCGCCTTCAGGGTGTTCTGGTGCCTCGGTCCATAGGCCTTCACCCAGGCCTCGTGGACCTGCTTGAACATCACCGCCGCCCGCTCGTACTCGCCCTTGAGCATATAGAGATAGGCCAGATTGTTGGTGCTGGCGATGGTGTCCGGATGCCGGGGACCGATGGTCTTGCTGAACACGGTGATGACGCTTTGATACAGCGGCTCGGCCTTGTCGAACACGCCCTGGCTCTCGTAGAGCAGCGCCAGATTGTTCATGGCGGTCATGGTCGCGGGATGAGTCTCGCCGAACGCCGCCCGGCTGCCTTGCAAAGCACCGCGCAGATAGGGCTCGGCCCGCTCGTAGATGCCTTCCTTCTCCAGGATCTCGCCCAGATTGTTGGCGGCGATGACGGTGGAGCGATGATCGTCGCCGAGAACCTTGTGGTAACGGTCCCAAGCCTCCTGGAAGGTCTTCTCCGCCTCGATCAGCCGTCCTTGCTTGCGATAGATGCTGGCCAGCGACGACAGCGCCGCCAGGGTATTGGGATGGCCGGCGCCCAGCCGCACGGTCTGCTGCTCCAGCACGTCCTTGGCCATGGCCTCGGCGGCGGCATAGTCGCCGCGATCATCCAGCACATCGGCGAGGTCGCCCTTGGCGCTGAGCTGGGCGGAGGTGTCGTTGGCGGCGCCGGCATCGCGGACGGCTCCCTCCAGTTCCTGCTGAGCCTCGGCCAGCCGTCCCTGACGGTGGTAGACCGCGCCGGCGTCGATCCGGGTGGACAGCCCCAGCGGATCGCTCGGCGCCAAAGCAAGCTTCTGGATCGCCAGAGCCTGATCGTAAAGACCGGCGGCGACGTTGTACTCGCCCTGCTGGCGTTTCAAGGCGCCCTGCTCGGCCAAACACCGCGAGAATTCGCCATGAGCCTCGCCATACACCTTGCGCGAGGCGACACAGGTGGCGTCGAGAAGGGCTGTCGCCTCCTTGATATGGCCGGCATTGATCTGGGAGCGAATCACCGCCAATTGCAAGGCCAGGGTCTGGGGATGCTCCGCCCCCAGGCCGGCGGCAGCGGCCTTGGCGGCGGCCTGGTAGATCTTGGTGGCTTGATCGAACTTAGCCTGGGACTGATAGAGACCGGCCAGCGCTTGGCTCACCTTCAAGGTCTCGGGATGCGCATCGCCCAGCACGGACTGCGACAGCTTGATCACCAGCTGATAGCTGGCCTCCGCCGCCTCCACCTGCCCGGCCATCTGCTGCAACGCCGCCAGATCGGTGGCGCTGATGATGGTGGCGAAATGGGTCTCGCCCAGATTGTCCTTGGCGATCCCGAAGGCCTGATTGGCTTCGTCGATGGCCTTGGCGAGATCGCCGCCGCCGGCCGAGACGATGGCCTGCTGATGGGCGCGATTCCACAGCATGGCGGCGCGCTGCTTGGCCGCCGGCACCGCCGACGCCGCCTGTTGCTTCTCGGCCACCCAGGCCGGCAGCACATCGCGCAGCTTGGAAATTTCCCCATCGAGCCGCATCACCTCATCGGACTTGCCGGCCTGCATGGCTTGGCGAGCCTTGGCGATGTCGTCCTCGACCGCTCCCGCGAAGGCCGGGACGGCCAGGAGCCACCCTGCCAGCAAAGCGGAACCGAAAGCCGTGACGGCGCGTCCTGCAATCATCGAAGCATCTCCCAAAAGCGCGCCTTCCCCCCGAAACCCGCCACGCCCTTACTTCTCCTTATGGGTATAGACGCCGTCCCAATCGGGACCGGGCGGCTCTTCCCGGAAATGGGCGATACGGTCCAGATAGACCTTGTAGATCATGCGCTCGGGCTCTTCCGCCGACAACATGGCGAAGGTCGCGGCGGCTCCATCCCATTTCTGCTCGCGGAACAACTGCAGCGCACCGTGATGATGGGCAACCCGCGCCAAGGTCTCGGTATCGGCGGCGCCCTCGAAGCCCAGCGGCTCGAACAGGCGGACCGGCGTGTCCTTGCCCTTGACCCTGACCATGTCGAGCTCCCGGCTGATCAGCCCCGGAACCGCCGCCTGGGTATACTCGCTGATCATCAAGGCGACGCCGTACTGCTTGGTCAGGCTTTCGATGCGCGACCCCAGATTGACGGCATCGCCCATGGCGGTATAGGCCATGCGGAAGTCGGACCCCATGTTGCCGACCGTCATGCTTCCGGTGTTGAGGCCGATGCCGAACTTGATGGGCTTCCATCCCCGCGCGATGAACTCCTCGCGCAGACTGCCGTCCATGGTCTTGACCATCTCCAGCGCCGCCGTGATGGCATGCTTGGCATGATCGGGATCATCCAAGGGCGCCCCCCAGAACGCCATGATGGCATCGCCCATATACTTGTCGATGGTACCACGATGGGCCTGAATGATGTCGGTCATGCGGCTGAGGAAAATATTCATCAGCACCGTCAGTTCCTGCGGCGTGAACCCCTCCGAGATGGTGGTGAAGCCGCGCACATCGGAGAACAGCACGGTCATCTCGCGGCTTTCACCGCCCACCGTGAACGGCTGGCCGCTCTTGTTCATTTCCTCCACCAGTTCCGGCGGAATGTACTGGCCGAAGGTCTTGGCGATCTGCTGCTTCTGATTGCGCTCGACCAGATACTGACGGAACTCGATCAGCAGATAGCTCATCATGGTCGCCAGGATCACGTAGGAGGTGGGCAGCACCAAGCCGACCTTGATGTAAAGCAGGGAGGACAAGGTGATGAAGCCGCCGCCGACCACCAGCACGCACAAGCCGCGCAGCAGCGGCCGGGTCAAGGACAGCGACAGCACCACCATGATCATCATCATCAGCATGGCCGAGGTGGTGGCCGTCCCCGGACCGACCGCGCGCAGCGGCGCGCCCTTGAGAATGCTGCCGACGCTGTCGGCGATGATCTCGACCCCGTAGACCATGCCCACCGGCGTGTCGAACCAGTCGTGCGACACCTCGGAGGTGTCGCCCAGGACCACGATCTTGTCCTTGACCCAAAATTCCAGTTCGGCGCGATCGTTGTCGTCGAGCCCGGAAATATCCAGGAACTCCAGGGCGCTGATCCCCGCTGACTGACTGAGGAAGCGGTTGCCGCTCGGCAGAGGGGGAAAATCGATGTAAAGCCGGTTCTGGTGATCGAGCGGAACCCGCTTGGTGCCCAGAACCAGGGTGTTCCCGTCGAGCTTAGGGGTGACCCCAAGGAACATGGCCGCCGCCCGGACCGCGAAGGGCCACCCCCCCTTCTCTCCCGTCATCTCCGGATAGACCTTGAGTCGCGACAGCGTGGTGACCAGCTTGCTGTTGGACTGAATATTGGTGTAGGCGCTGGCCGAAGCCTTATCCAGCATCTCGGTCGGGTAGTTGATCTTGACGAAATTGCCGTCGTGGAATTCACCCTGGGCCACCAGCACGGTATTGCCGGCATCGCTCAAGGCCTTGGCCAGCGCGGGGTCCTCGTTGTACGAGGACGGGAAATCCATCAGCATATCGACAGCGATGACCTTCGCGCCCAGCGCCTTGAGATTGGTCACGATGGCGCCGATATCGGTGCGACGGAGGGGGAAGCTTTTATAGGCCTTGAAGAACGGCTCGTCGACGTTGACCAGAACCACGTCCGACGCGGGCGCCAACGCCTTGGCGTCACCATAGGCCAGCCGGAGTTGATGACGAAACGAAAGGGTCTGGTCCTCCAGCAGGGCGAACCATTCAAAATGCTGGGCGGGAATGGCGATCAAAAAAAATAGAATCGTCAGAACAATATCATAGCGACGTGAAACATTTCTCATATCGTTCCGCCCCCCAAAAGGCGAAGGGCGTCCGCCTTGCAGCGGACGCCCAAATCCGAATTAGTTCGCGTTGAGCTTGTCGTTGTACAGCAATGCTTCCTTCTGCTTCAGATCGACCAGCTTCAACTCGTTGTAGGCACGGATCAACAGAGGACGCATCTCGTTGTCGTCCTTGTTCTCGTCGAAGTATTTGCGGTAGAGGTCCATGGCCGCCACGGTCACGCCCTTCTCGTCCAGCAGATTGGCGACCGAGAAGTCGTCCTTGGCATTGATGGCGCGGATCTTGCCGATGGAATCGGCCAGCGCCTTGTCCTCGGCCGCCGACAGCCAGATGATGCTGCCTTCCTTGTCGGCCTCGGCAATCTTGTTGCCGCCTTCCGTCACCGCGACGGTGAAGTTGTGCTTGCCGGGGGCCAGTTCCGGCACCTTGAAGCGCACCAGATCGCCTTCGACCCCGGCAACCGTATGGGCGGTGCCGTCGATGGTCAGCACGAAGCCATGCTGCTTGCCGAAGCTCTGCCAAGCCAGCTCGGGATAGGAGGCGCTGAGGGTGATCTGCTGCACCACCCGCAACTTGATGGCCCCACCGTCCTTCTGCACACCGCGGCGCACCGTGGTATAGCGCTGAGCCTCGGCGAAGCGGTTGCCAAGACCGGCCACCAGATCGCCCGATGCCGCCTCGGGAGCGGACAGTTTGCCGCTGACCACCTTGAGAGCGGTTCCAGCCACTTCGACCTGACTGCCGGGGGCGATGGTCTGCGCCATGTTGGTGGCTTGGTCCACCAGCTTGCCCGACCCATCGGCACCGGTGCGGATCATGTCGCCGGCGAACAGGTACTTGTTGCGGGCCACGGGCTTCCAAGCGGTGCCGTCGCGGCTATGCTCCACGGTACCGCTGACCTGCATCAGCAACGAAATCGGCGGATCGGCGGCCAACGCGCCAAACGGCGTCTGGGTCAGCAGCAGCCCAACCGCGAAACACAAAGCAGCAAACAGTTTCGTCTTCATCATGGCCTCCTTAGCCGATTGGTTGGAGTCTAGCACAGAAGCCTCGATTAAATAATCAGGCAGGCACACTAGATTGCAAACTTCCAATCGGCCCCGTTACGCCCACCCCCATCATTGCCGAACCACTTGAGCAGCACCTCGACAAAAGCGTATTTCCCGCCACGTTCTACCCGGAGTATACACCCGCCCCGAACCAAGCGCATCCCTTCACTGAGCGGACAGCATCCGGAAGCGGCGCTCGTCGTCCAAGGCGCCGTCAACCATGCTGGGGGTCAAGACCAGGCAGCGGTCCTCGCCGAACTTGGCCCGCTCGGCGAGACAGGTGCCGATGGCCCGCTGCTCGGCCAGTCCCACGATCAGCCCCCGGTAACGCACGGTGCCGTCGCGCGGCCGGATCACCACCAACTCGCTGCCGCCACCCAGCCGCTTGCCCAGATCGCGGCGGGCAAGGGCCAGTTCATGGCGAACCTTGGCCAGATCACGTCCGAACGCCACCTCCAGCGCCCAGCCGGCCGGCACGGGACGGCGGGCCGCCAACTGCGCCCCGATGCCGCCGACGCGCCCGCCGCAAGCCATGGCCGACAGATCGGGAGGCGGCTCCGTGGAATTGGGCAGGGCGGCAAGCATCCGCCCACCGGTCGGAACAATCCCCCGCAACGCCTTGTCCATGGCCGACTGAACCGTGGCCCGCCGCTCGTCCGAGCTGCCGGCCCCCATCACCACCGTCACCGCCCGCCGGTCGCCGCGATGGGCCACCGCCACCAGATTGTAGCCGGCCGGGCAGGTGAAGCCGGTCTTCATCCCTTCCGCGCCGGCGAAATTGGACAGAAATCCGTTGACGCTGGGAAGGGTGCGGCCCTTCCAACTGGTGTCGCGGCTGGCGAAGATCGGCTTGAAGCGCGGAAAGTCCCGCTCGATGGCCAGGGCCAGGACCGCCATGTCGCGCGGCGTGGTGACATGGCCCGCCGCCGTCATGCCGGTGGCGTTGCGAAAGGTCGTCGCGGTCATGCCCAGCCGTCGCGCCTCGGCGGTCATGCGTCCGGCGAAGGCGGCCTCGGTCCCCGCCACATATTCGGCGATGGCCACGGCGGCGTCGTTGCCGGAGCGCACGATCATCCCCCTCAGCGCCGCTCCCACGGTGATGACGTCGCCCCGGTGCAACCCCAGGAGCGATCCCCCTTGGGCGGCGGCGGTCTCCGACACCGTGATGGGGGCATCCAACTGGATCTGCCCCGCCTCCACCGCCCGGAAGGTCACATAGGCGGTCATCATCTTGGTCAGCGACGCCGGATGATGCGGCCGTCCGCCGCCCTGGTCGGAGATCACCACGCCATTGAAGGCATCGACAGCCAGCACGGCGAGCGGCGCCTCGGAGGCCGTGGCGGATCGCGGCCAAGCCCCCCCGACGATCACAACGACACAGAACAGACGACAGAGGCGCAAAGCCAAATTCATGACACCGATCCCGTTATGTCGGGACAAGATTGTCCCGCCGCCACCGCCGCGCAACCCCGATTAACCGTCGGGAAAGGCGAAGGGTGCACGATAGCCGAGACGAGCCCCTTCACTCCCAAGGAAAAACAGGGTTTATTAGGGGGTGCGGGCAAGAGAACCGCCGGGGAAGCGGGATGACAACGGACGGGAATATTCCAATCACGCCCATGGACGGCGGGTCTGTCAACCCGCTGGCCCCCAGTTTTCTGCGCCGTTTCGTCAGCCTTGCCGGGGGTTATTGGCAGTCCAACGAGAAATGGACGGTGCGCGGTCTGGTCGCCCTGCTGCTGATCCTGACCGTCGCCCAGGTGATCATTCCCATCACCATCAATCTGTGGAGCGCCGAACTGTTCGACGCCCTCGAACAGAAGTCCATGGACCGCTTCTTCGGCCTGATCGTCCAGATCCTCGCCATCCTGATCGCCAGCATGACCATCTCCGCCACCCATCTCGCGGTGAAGCGACGCATCCAACTGGGATGGCGGCGCTGGCTGACCCGCCGGCTGCAGGACAACTGGATGGCCACCGGCCATCACTATCAGCTCATGCATATGCCCGGTGATCACGACAATCCCGACGGCCGCATCGCCGAGGACATCCGCAACACCACCGAGGCCGCCATCGACCTGGCCCATTCCCTGGTCTATTGCGGGCTGCTGCTGGCCAGCTTCGTCCATATCCTGTGGCTTTTGTCGGGCGACCTCAGCATCACTATCGGCGGCATCGACATCCCCATCCCCGGCCATATGGTATGGGTGGCATTGATCTACGCCTCGGCCGCCTCGTCGCTGGCGCTGCTGGTCGGCCGTCCCCTGGTGCGCGCCACCGACCGGCGCCAGACCGCCGAGGCCAATTTCCGCTTCGGTCTGGTCCGCGCCCGCGAGAATTCGGAGGCCATCGCCCTGCTGCATGGCGAGGTCGGCGAGCGGCGCCGGTTCTCCGAACTGTTCCGCGGCATCGAGGGGGCCTGGAATCGCCAGACCACCGGACTCACCCGGCTGTTCCTGTTCACCTCGGGCTATTCGGTGCTGTCCACCGCCTTTCCCGTCCTGATCGCCGCGCCGCGCTACATCGCCGGGATGACCACGCTGGGCCAGTTGATGCAGACCGCCCAGGCCTTCCAGCAATTGTCGCAGGCCCTGTCCTGGCCGGTGGACAACATGCAGCGGGTGGCGGAGTGGAGCGCCTCGGTCGAGCGGGTGCTGGCCCTGCACGACGCGCTGTTCACCCTCAAGGAGGACACGTCGCGCCCCGACGCCCACACCATCGTGGTGCAGAAGTCGACCATGCCGACGCTCTGTTTCCACGACCTGACCATCGCCAATGCCGACGGCGCGGTGGTGATCGACGGCTTCAGCGCCGAGATCGTCGCCGGCGAGCATGTGCTGATCGGCGGCGATCCCGGCGCCGCCGTCAAGCTGTTCAAGGTGGTGGCGGGGCTGTGGCCCTGGGGCAAAGGCACCGTCGGCCTGCCCTGTGACGCCACCCTGTTCTTCATGCCCCAGCGCCCCTATATGCCCATCGGCACGTTGCGGGGGGTAATGGCCTATCCCTCCGCCACCGAATGCTTCGCCGACGAGGCCCTGACCGGAGCGCTGGAGCGGGTCGGCCTCGGCCACCTCGCCGAGCGGATGGGCCTGTCCGACACCTGGGAGCAAGTACTCACCGCCGGCGAGCAACAGCGCCTGGGCTTCGCGCGGCTGCTGCTGCACCGGCCGAAATGGGTGTTCCTCCAGGAAGCCACCGACGCCCTCGATCCCGAAGGCGAGCGCCGCCTGATGCAGTTGCTCAGCGACGAATTCCCCACCGCCACCATCATGACGGTGGGCTTCCACGCCGAACTGGAACCCTACCACCAGCGCAAGCTGACCCTCAGCCCCACCCCCGACGGCATGATCCTGATCAAGGAAAGCCGCAAGGCCTGGGAAGAGGAAAAGCGCTCGGTCAATTGGGGCGGACGGCTGTTCGGAACCCTGCTGCGGCGAAATGAACGCCGCTCGCTGAGCAATGGCCTCAACGGCTTATGGAAGCGGGGGGATTGGCGGAATTAGGGGGGGCAGAATCGAAGCTGATCGACCTGCCCCCCATGACTCCGACGTAACGGTCGCCCGCTTCAGTTCTTGACCAGCGGACAGGACGAACTCGCCAGCGGCCGGAACGCCTCGGCCGCCGGAATGGTGGCCTGGATGGTGTAGAAATCCCATTCACCCTTGGACTCCGCCGGAGTCTTGACCTTGACCAGCAGCATGTCGTGGATGACGCGGCCGTCGGGACGAATGGCGGGGTGGCGCATGACCGCGTCGGTGATGGGAAGCTGCCGCATCTTGGCGGCCACCACCGAGGCCTCGGTGGTCTTGGCCGCCGCCACCGCCCGCAGGTAATGCAGGACGCTGGAATAGGTCCCGGCCTGCACCATGGTGGGCTTGCGGCCCTGGAACGCCTTCTGGAACCGGGCGGAGAAGGCTCGCGCCGCGTCGTCCTGGTCCCAGTAGAAGCCCTCGGTGAAGGTCAGGCCCTGGGCGACGTCCAGTCCCAGGCTGCGGATGTCGCTGAGGAAGATCAGCAGCGGCACCACCTGCTTGCCCGACTGGACGATGCCGAATTCCCGCGCCGTCTTGATGGCGTTGATGGCGTCGCCGCCGCCGTTGGCCAGGGCGATTACCTGGGCCTGCGAGCTTTGCGCCGACAGCAGGAACGACGACATGTCGGACGCGCCGAGCGGATGGCGGACGCTGCCGACCACGGTTCCGCCCAACGAGGTCACCATGGCCGCCGAATCCGCCTCCAGCGAATGGCCGAAGGCATAATCGACGGTCACGAAATACCACGACTTGCCGCCCATCTTGGTGATGGCCTGAGCCGACCCAGCCGCCAGGGCATAGGTGTCGAACATCCAGTGAAAGCCGTTGGGGGTGCAATCCTCGTTGGTCAGCTTGGTGGTCGCCGGCCCCGAGAACATGGCGACGAAGTTATGCTCCACCGCCAGCTTCTGAACCCCAAGCGCCACCGCCGAATTGGTCAGGTCGGCAATGGCGTTGACCTTGTTGACGTCGGCCCATTCCCGCGCCTTCTGGGTTCCGATGTCGGGCTTGTTCTGATGGTCGGCCGACAGCAACTCGATGGTCATGCCCTTGCATTCGGCGGCCAGACACTCGTCGATGGCCAGTTGGGCGGCGGCGACCGAGCCCGCTCCCCCCATGTCGGAATAAGTCCCCGACATGTCGGTGAGAATTCCAACCTTTACCGTTTGCCCGGCCTGGGCCGGCATCGCCGCCCCCAGCGCCAACAGCGCGGCACCCAGCCAAGCGCCGGTCCCTACAGTCCTGATCATGATGGCGTTCCCGTCCCTGTTGAGATGGAAGACGGGGGCTTTGCGCCCCTCGTTGCCGCCAGTGTAGCGGCAACCGGGACGGGGGGAAACGAATAAGTGTTTGTTTCCGAGCTAAGCGGGTTTCACCCGAACTTGTTGTTCCGCGGGAACCCTGTCGGCGGCAGGCGGCCGATGGAGGCGCGCTTGCCCAGCCAGGGGGTGAGGTCGGCCTCGGTGCGGGTGCGCTCGCCGAGAGTCCAGGTCAGCCCCTGGGCCAGGGTGAAGACCTTGATGTCGGCGGTGCCGCCATCGCGGTATTTCTGGAGGATGACGCCCCTGCCCCGGCTCATGTCGGGGATTTCCTCGGCCATGAACACCAGCAGCTTGCGGTTCTCGCCCATGATCGCCACGGCGTCGCCCTCATAAGGCAGGCAGAACACCGCCTTCTCGCCGTCGGCCACGTTGAGGATCATCTTGCCGGCGCGGGTCTGGGCCAGCACCTCGTTCTCCTCGACCACGAAGCCGCGCCCGCCGTCGCTGGCGACCAGCAGTTTGCGCCCCGGCTTGTGGACCATGACGGTGGAGACGTCCACGTCGTTGGCGAGGTCGATCATCAGGCGCAACGGCTCGCCATGGCCGCGTCCCGACGGCAGTTTGTCGCCGCCGATGGTGTAGAAGCGGCCGTCGGTGGCGAAGATCAGGATCTTGTCGGTGGTCCAGGTCTTCAGCAGGAAGCGAAGCTGGTCGCCTTCCTTGAACTTCAGCGCCTCCGGGTTGTCGGCATGACCTTTGATCGCCCGGACCCAGCCCTTGTCCGACAGGATCATGGTGATGGCTTCGCGCTCCACATAAGCCTCGATGGGCACCACCACCGCCGAAGGGGCGTCGCCCAATTCGGTGCGGCGCTTGCCGAGCGGAGTGCCGCCGCCGAACGCCTTGCCGATCTCGGCGGTCTGAGCGGCGATGGTCCGCCAGCGTCGCCCGGTATCGGCCAGCAGCGCCTCGATATCGGCCTTCTCCGCCGCCAGGGCGGCGTGCTCGGTCTTGATCTCCAGCTCTTGCAGCTTGTTCAGGCTGCGCAGCCGCATGTTGAGGATGGCCTCGGCCTGAACCTCGGAGAGCTTGAAGCGGCGGATCAGGTCGGCCTTGGGCTCGTCGCCGTAGCGGATGATCTTGATGACCTCGTCGAGGTCGGCGAAGACCTTGAGAAAGCCTTCCAGGATCTCCAGACGTTTATGGATCTTGTCGAGGCGGAAGCGTGAGCGGCGCTCCAGCACCTCCATGCGATGATCCAGGAAGGCGCGCAGCACCTCCTTCAGGTTCATCACCCGGGGCACCGACTGGGCGTCGAGCACGTTCATGTTGAGCGAGGCCCGCGTCTCCAGGTCGGTCTGGCGGAACAACTGCTCCATCACCAGTTCGGCCTCGACGGTGCGGTTGCGCGGCTCCAGCACCACCCGGATATCCTCGGCGGATTCGTCGCGGATATCGGCCAGCAGCGGCAGCTTCTTCTCGGCCAGCAGTTCGGCGATCTTCTCGATCAGCTTGGACTTCTGGACCTGATAGGGAATCTCGGTGATGACGATCTGGTAGAGACCGTGCGACAGCTTCTCCACCGCCCATTTGGCCCGCACCCGGAAGCCGCCCTTGCCGGTGCGGTAAGCTTCGGCGATGGCCTCGCGGGTTTCCACCAGCACGCCGCCGGTGGGGAAATCCGGCCCGGGCATACGCTCGATAAGCTCGTCGATAGGGCAATCGGGATTGGTGATCAGGTGGCCCAGCGCGTCGCAGATCTCGCCCACATTATGGGGCGGAATGCTGGTGGCCATACCCACCGCGATGCCGGCCGAGCCGTTGGCCAGCAGATTGGGAAAGGCCGACGGCATCACCACCGGCTCTTCCTCGGTGCCGTCATAAGTGGGGCGGAAATCGACGCTGTCCTCGTCGAGGCCATCCATCAGCGCGGCGGCCACCGCCGTCAGCTTGGCCTCGGTGTACCGCATGGCGGCGGCGTTATCGCCGTCGATATTGCCGAAATTGCCTTGGCCTTCCACCAGCGGATAGCGCACCGCGAAGTCCTGGGCCAACCGCACCAGGGTATCGTAGACCGCCACGTCGCCATGGGGATGGTATTTACCGATGACGTCGCCGACCACGCGGGCACATTTCTTGAAACCACCATCGGGGTCGAGCTTGAGCTGGCGCATGGCGAACAACAGCCGCCGATGCACCGGCTTCAGCCCGTCGCGCACATCGGGCAGCGACCGCGACACGATGGTGGACATGGCATAGGCGAGGTACCGCTCGCCCAGGGCCTCGGCCAGCGGTGTCTCGCGGATCTCGCCGGTGGGGATGGCAGGCTTGGTCATCGGAATCCTCGGATAAAAACAGCCATATATAGTACCCTAAGCGCGGAAGCGGTCAACCAGTCGTATGCGGGCCGAGGGCATGGCCAGGTTATGGGCCGCCAGCACATGGCGATCGAGGAAGAACCCGGTCAGCATCAGCCCATGGCGGATATCGGCCGCATCGCCCTCGCCGCCCTCCACCAGGAAGCGCGGCAGCACCAGCAGCTTGTCCTTCCACGGCCCCGCCGCCACCCGTGACACGGCGCGGCCGGTCTTGGGGCTGACGAAGCCCAGATCCGAGGTCTGCCCGGTGGCGGCACAGACGGACAGGTCGAGACCGAAGCCGAGATCACGCAGCAGCGCCAACTCCCAATGGACATAGACGCTGGGCCAGGAGTCCGCCGCCAGCGCGGTCAACAGCGCTTCCAAGGCCGCGAAGGCGCCGGGATGAGGTTGGCGCTCGGGCAGCACCAGTTCGGCCAAGGCGCAGGCCGCCGACAACGCCGCCAGCCGCGCCGGATCGTCCAGCGCCGCCCCGGCATGGGCCTGCAGAACTTCCAGGCGCAGCGTCCCCAGTTGCTCGGCCAAGCGGCCCCGCCACCAGGCGCGCACGTGATTGCCCGGCTGGGCGATACCGCGATGGGTCTTGGACTGGGCGCCGTGGACCAGACCGGCATGGCGGCCGTGGGAACGGGTCAGCAGACTGGCGATGCCGCCATGCTCGCCGTGACGGCGGACGGACAGCACCACCGCCTCGTCCTCCCACTCCATCTCAGGCGACGCTCCAGATCACCAGCCCGATGCCGCCGATGGTTGCCACCAAGGCCAAGATCGCCACGCCCTTGTGCCAGGCGTTGACCGGCGGCACGTCCTCGTCCTCCAGGCTCCAGGCCCCCCCCACGAAGCGCCGCAGCAACAGCCCCGCCAGCATCGCCACCCCGGCCCAGATCAAGGCGATGCCGAGGGCGCGGATGGTCATGGGTGGGCAGTTTCAGAAAGAAGGGACACGAATGAACATGAATGAACACGAATTCCATCAATCGTCATGCCCGCGCTTGTCGCACGGCTGTCCGGTTTAAATTTCGTGAACCGGCCTCCATCCATTGGACGGCGCGGCTTTCCGGCCACGCCATCCCGGATGGATACGGATTTTTCACCACCAAGACACCAAGAGAGCGGAGCCGCCGCGTCGCTTTGCGTTTCTTCACCGCTTTGGAAAAGACTGTCCGCTGCGCGGACGGAAGGCAGAACGGTGCCCCCCAGAAGGCCCCTTAGTGTCCTTGGTGTCTTGGTGGTGAATGACGATGGAATCCCCCAAACAAGGCGGCTTGAATTTAAACCGAACAGTCGTGCGCTTGTCGCGGGTATCCACGCCCATCCAACCGGCACGGTGCGGGTTGAACCGCGTGGATCACCGGAACACGTCCGGTGATGACGGTCTCGGGCGTATTCGTGTTCATTCGTGTTCATTCGTGTCTTCTAAACACTACGCATCGAAATCCAGGCCGATTTCGCTGTAATGGCCGCGCTTCTCCGACCAGTCATCCCGGACCTTGACGTGGATGAACAGGTGGACGCGGCGCTCCAGCAATTCTTCCAGCTCGGTGCGGGCGGCGGCACCGATGGCCTTGATCTGCTTGCCGCCCTTGCCCAGCACGATGGGCTTCTGGCTGTCGCGTTCCACATAGATGACCTGATCGATACGGGCCGAGCCGTCGTCGCGCTCTTCCCAGCTTTCGGTCTCCACATGAACCGAATAGGGCAGTTCCTGATACAGCGCCAGGAAGACCTTCTCGCGGGTGATCTCGGCGGCCAACAGGCGCTGCGGCAGGTCCGACACCTGATCCTCGGGGAACATCCAGTGGCCCGGCGCCACCAGCTTCTCCAGATGGGCCAGCAGATCGGCCACGCCGGAACCGTTGAGGGCGCTGATCATGAACACGTCGGTGAACAGCCCCTCGGCATCCAGTTCGGCGGTCAGGCCCAGCAGTTTGTCGCGCTTGACCAGATCGACCTTGTTCAGCACCAGGATGGCCTTGCGCCCCACTTCCTTCAGCTTGGCGACAATGGCGCGGGCGTCGTCGTCATAGCCGCGATGGGCGTCCACCAGCAGACAGATGTGGTCGGCGTCGCTGGCCCCGCTCCAGGCGGCGGCGACCATGGCCCGCTCCAGCCGCTTGCGGGGTTGGAAGATGCCGGGCGTGTCCACCAGGATGATCTGGGCGGTGCCGGCCATGACGATGCCCAGAACGCGAAACCGGGTGGTCTGGACCTTGGGCGACACGATGGAGACCTTGGTCCCCACCATGGCGTTGACCAGGGTGGACTTGCCGGCATTGGGCGCCCCCACCACGGCGATGAAGCCGCAGCGCTGATCGGAATCGGGAATCGAGCATTGCTCGCTCATGACGTGACCTTTTCAAGCAAGGCGGCGGCAGCCGCCTGTTCCGCTACGCGTTTGGACGAGCCGCGCCCACTGGCGGAGCCCGCGCCCTCGACTTCGACACCGATCAAAAAGACCGGCTCGTGTGGCGGTCCCTCGGTCCCCAGGGTGGTATAGGCCGGCAAAGCCTTGCCCAGCCCCTGGGCCCATTCCTGCAGCGCGGTCTTGGCGTCCTTGGGCGGCGCCAGGGTCTCGTCCATCAGATCGCGCCAGCGGCTGCGAACGAAGCGGGCCGCCACCTCGAAGCCGCCATCGGCGTACAGCGCCCCGATCACCGCCTCGCAGGCATCGGCCAGCATACTCTGATTGGCGCGGCCACCGGCATCCTCGTCGCCCTTGGACATGGCCAGCCGGGCGTCGAGACCGATGGCAAGGCCGACCCGCGCCACCGCTTCCTTGCGGACCAGGGCGGTGAAGCGCCGCGCCAGGGCGCCTTCCGCCTCGTCGGGAAAGGCCTGGAACAGCATGTCGGCCACCACCAAGCCCAGCACCCGGTCGCCGAGAAATTCCAACCGCTCATAGGGCGCCGACTGCTTTTGGCGGCGCCCCTGCATCACGCTGGGATGGGTCAGGGCTTGGACCAGCAGCTCCGGGCGGGCGAAGCGATGCCCCAGGATCTTGGAAAGCTCGGAGGCTGCCCCCGTCACCTACTCGATTCCCTGGAACAGGCGGGAATAGCGGATCGCCCAAGGCCACCGCCACACTTCCCACAGAGCGGCGCTGCCGTCGCCCGAGAAGAACAAAACCTCGGCGCGGCCCACCAGATTCTCAGCCGGCACATAGCCCACCTCGGACAGGAAGCGCGAATCCGCCGAGTTGTCGCGGTTGTCGCCCATCATGAAGTAGTGGCCGGCCGGCACCTTGTATTCCGGGGTGTTGTCGGCCGGACCGTTGTCGCCATGGGATTCGATGATGCGGTGCTTCTTGCCGTTGGGCAGGGTCTCGATGTATTGCGGCGCGCGGAAGATGTTGCCGTCGCGGTCGTGCTCGATGAAATCCTCGATGCGCTGACGGTCGACCGGCGTGCCGTTGATGTGCAGGATGCCGCCCGTGACCTGGATGCGGTCCCCCGGCAGGCCGACCACGCGCTTGATGTAGTCGATCTTGGCCTCGGGCGGCTTCTTGAAGACGATGACGTCACCGCGCTCCGGCACCCGCTCGAAAATCCGGCCGCCGCCGGGGCCGATGCTGAACGGCATGGAATGGCGCGAATAGCCGTAGGCGTATTTGGAGACGAACAGGTAGTCGCCGATCAGCAGACTGGGGATCATGGATCCCGACGGAATGTTGAAGGGCTCGAAAGCCACCGTGCGCACCGCACCGGCGATCAGCATGGCATAGACGATCGTCCGGACCGTCTCCATCATTCCGCCAGACTTGCCTTTTGACATGAAGTTCGCCACCCAACCATTTGAATTAAATAGATACAGCCCACGGAGCGAAGCCCCATGGCTGCGCAGATCAAGCCAGCCCCCGACGCGCCTGTCAATACCGACGGAGTCAGGCCGGAATCGCCGAGATGATCACCACCGCCTCGGCCATGGGGTACTCGTCGGTCATGGTCAGGTCGATGCGGGCTTTCATGCCCGCCGGCAGCAATTGCTCCAGCCGCGCCGCCGCGCCGCCGGTCAGCTCCAGGGTCGGCTGACCGAGGGACGTGTTGACCACGCCGATGTCGCGCCAGAACACGCCGGCGCGGAAACCGGTGCCCAAGGCCTTGGCAGCGGCTTCCTTGGCGGCGTAGCGCTTGGCGTAGGTGGAAGCGCGCAGGGCCTCGGTGCGGCGCTCGGCCTTGGCGCGCTCGACCGGGGTGAAGACACGGTCGACGAAGCGCTCGCCGAAGCGCGCTAGGGTCTTTTCGATCCGGCGGATGTCGATCAGGTCGTTGCCGATGCCGAGAATCACCGCTGGCACGCCTCGTCCATCAAGGCCCGCATATGGCGGATCGAGGCCTCGAAGCCGACGAAGATCGCTTCGCCCACCAGGAAGTGGCCGATATTCAGCTCGGCGATGGTGGGGATGGCCGCCACCGGCTTGACGGTGTCGTAGGACAGGCCGTGGCCGGCATGGCATTCCAGCCCGATGGACTCGGCATGGGCGGCAGCGGCGAGGATGCGGGCGAATTCGCGGTCGCGGGCCTCGCCCTCGGCGTCGCAATAAGCGCCGGTATGCAGCTCCACCACCGGCGCGCCCAGCGCCTTGGAAGCGTCCAGCTGGCGCGGATCGGCCTCGATGAACATGGACACGCGGATGCCGGCTTCCACCAGCCGCCCCACCAGCGGCCGCAGCGTCTCCACATGGCCGGCGACGTCGAGGCCCCCCTCGGTGGTGCGCTCTTCCCGCTTCTCGGGGACGATGCATGCGGCATGGGGACGGTGACGCAGCGCGATGGCCACCATCTCCTCGGTGGCGGCCATCTCGAAATTGAGCGGCAGGGTGATCTCGTTGGCCAGACGCTCCATGTCGCGGTCGGAAATATGGCGGCGATCCTCGCGCAGATGGGCGGTGATGCCATCGGCACCGGCGGCGGCTGCCATATGAGCGGCCCGCACCGGATCGGGATGATGGCCGCCGCGAGCATTGCGGATGGTGGCGACGTGATCGATGTTCACGCCGAGGCGAAGGCGCCGGGTCATCTCTTCAAGCTCCAAAATCCGACCAGCCAATAAATCTATTATTGGCTGGGAGTTGCGGGCAAGGCCCGGCGCGCCTCGTGGCGCGAAAGCCAAGCGCGCGGAGGCGCGCGCCCGGCGACTGAGGGACAAAAACCAATTAATTCCTCGCGCGGTCGACCGAATTGATGGCCGGCGTCGCCCGCAAGGCGGCGATGACGTTGGTGAGGTGCTTCACGTCGCGCACCTCGATGTCGATGATCATCTCGAAGAAGTCGGTGGTGCGGTTGGTGATCTTCAGATTGGTGATGTTGCCCATGTTCTTGGCGATCACCGTGGAAATGGCGCCGAATGCGCCGGGCTCGTTGGTCACCACCAGATCGATGCGCCCCACGTGACCGGCGCTGTCGGCGTCGTCCCAGGCCAGATCCAGCCAGCGTTCCGGCTGTTCGGCGAACTGCTCCAGATTCTCGCAGTCGATGGTGTGGATGGTCACCCCCTTGCCGGTGGCGACGATGCCGACGATGCGGTCGCCCGGAAGCGGATGGCAGCACCCAGCGAAGTGCATGGCCATGCCGGGGATCAGCCCCTTGATGGGAACCGCGCCGCCCTTGTCCTTCTTGTCCGACGCCGTCTTGCCGCGCGCCTTCAGCGCCACCACGTTGTCGGGCCGCGATGCCTTCAACTCGGGGAAGATGGAGGAGACCACCTCGCGGGCGGTCAGCGTCCCCTCGCCCACCATGGCCAGCAGGTCATCGACGGAGGGCGCCTTGAAGATGCGCAGGACACCTTCCGCCGCCTTCTCGGTGTAGTCGTAGCTCTCCTGCCGGAAGGCGCGCACCAGGATGGCGCGTCCCAGCTCGGTGTACTGGGCCCGCTGCTGGGTGCGGATATAGCGGCGGATGCGGGCGCGAGCCTTGCCGGTGACGACGAAGCGCTCCCAGGTGGGGTTGGGAGTCTGCGCCTTGGAGGTGATGATATCGACCTGATCGCCGTTCTGGAGCTGGGTCCGAAGCGGCATGATGCGGCCGTTGACCTTGGCGCCGACGCAGGTGTCACCCACCTGGGAATGGACGGCATAGGCGAAGTCCACCGGGCACGCGCCGCGCGGCAGCGAGATCAGGTCGCCCTTGGGCGTGAAGCAGAACACCTGGTCCGAGAACATCTCGAGCTTGGTGTGCTCCAGGAACTCCTCGGGATTGGAGGCGTGCTCCAAGATGTCGAGCAGCTCGCGCAGCCAGCGGTACTGACGCCCGTCGGTGAGGTTGCCGTCGTCATGCTTGTATTTCCAATGGGCCGCCACCCCCAGCTCCGCGACCTCGTGCATCTCGGTGGTGCGGATCTGAATCTCGATGCGATGACGCTCGGGACCGAACACCCCGGTGTGCAGCGAGCGGTAGCCGTTGGGCTTGGGGGTCGAGATGTAGTCCTTGAAGCGGTTCGGCACCATGGGATACTTGGAGTGGATCACCCCCAGCGCCCGGTAGCAGTCCTCGACGCCGTTCACCGCCACCCGGAACGCCATGATGTCGGACAGTTGCTCGAAGCCGACATTCTTGCGCTGCATCTTCTGCCAGATGGAATACGCCGTCTTTTCGCGCCCCGAGACGGTGGCGCCGATGCCGGCCTCGCTCAGAATCTTGCGCAGCTCCTCCAGGATGCGGCCGATCAGGTCGCCCCCCTGTTCGCGCAGGAAGCTGAGGCGGGCCACGATGGAGCCGCGAGCATCCGGGTGCAGCTCGGCGAAGGCCAGGTCCTCCAACTCCATCTTGATCCCCTGCATGCCGATACGCTCGGCCAGGGGCGCGTAGATCTCCATGGTCTCCATGGCGATGCGCCGACGCTTGTCGGGATTCTTGATGTAGTGAAGGGTCCGCATGTTGTGCATGCGGTCGGCCAGCTTGACCAGCAGGACGCGGATGTCCTCGCTCATGGCCAGCACCAGCTTGCGCAGGTTCTCCGCCTGCTTGGCGTGGTCCGATTGCAGCTCGATGCGGTTCAGCTTGGTGACGCCGTCCACCAGACGCCCGATCTCGCGCCCGAACATCCGCTCGATGTCGTCCAGCGTCGCCGGGGTGTCCTCGATGGTGTCGTGCAGCAGGGCGGTGATGATCGAGGCCGAATCCAACCGGTATTTGGTCAGGATGCCGGCAACCTCGATGGGATGGGAAAAATAGGGATCGCCCGAGGCCCGCAACTGCGAGCCGTGCATCTTCATGGCGAAGACATAGGCACGGTTGATGGCATCCTCGTCCGCGCTGGGATCGTAGGACTTGACGCGCTCGACCAGTTCGAATTGGCGCATCATGCCGGAATCACCCTATTCCAGCGGCTCCAGGGCCGCTATCCCATGAGTGTGTACGGCGAAAGGCCGAAGGAAAAGAAGAAACGACTTTCGCCCGCCTTCTTTTATGGAAGACGGGCGAAACGGAAGCCAGCCGATCAATCTTCGCCGATGGCGACGTCGCCAGCCGCGTCGGGATCGAAATCGACGCCGTCCTCGCTGATGGACATGCCGTCTTCGACCATCTCATCCTCGTTGGCGACGGTCTCGAAGGCGAGGTCGCCGTTGGGGATGAACCCCTCCATCTCGTCCTCTTCCGGCTCGTCCACCTCCACATGCTTCTGCAGGCCCTGGATCAGGGCGTTCTGCAAAGCGTCGGTCGGAACGGTGTCCTCGGCGATCTCGCGCAGCGCCACCACCGGGTTCTTGTCGTTGTCGCGGTCCACTGTCAGCTTGCCGCCAGCGGAGATGTCGCGGGCACGCTGGCCGGCCACCAGAACCAGCTCGAAGCGGTTCGGAACCCTCAGGACACAATCTTCTACCGTAACGCGCGCCATCGATGATCCTTGTCTGAGGCAGTCTGGGAAAGAAGACAGCTTATATATGGCGTTGCCGGTGGAAAGCAAGAGGCGGCCTCTTGCGGCGACGAAGGTTGCCTCTTACCTTAGGCGGATTACCGGTCGCCAACCTCGGCGCCCGCCATGCATTCTTGAAGCGAGATTAGCCATGCAGTTCTACGCCGCCGAACGAGTCGGCCTGTTCATTGACGGCTCCAACCTGTATTCCGCCGCCCGCGCGCTGGGCTTCGACATCGACTACAAGAAATTGCTTCAGCTGTTCGCCTCAAAGGGGCGGCTGATTCGTGCTTTTTACTATACAGCCCTGATGGAAGACCAGGAGTACTCCCCCATCCGGCCGCTGGTTGATTGGCTGGACTACAACGGTTACACCATGGTCACCAAGCCGACCAAGGAATTCACCGACGCCACCGGCCGGCGCAAGATCAAGGGCAACATGGATATCGAACTGGCCATCGACGTGATGGAGATGGCTCAGTACCTGGACCACGTAGTGCTGTTCTCCGGCGACGGCGATTTCCGCCGGCTGGTCGAGGCGGTGCAGCGCAAGGGCGTGCGCGTCACCGTGGTCAGCACCATCCGGTCCCAGCCGCCCATGGTGGCCGACGAGTTGCGGCGCCAGGCCGACACCTTCGTCGAGTTGCTCGACCTGGAATCCCAGATAGCCCGTGCCCAATCCTATCGCGACGACCGCCCGGCACCACAGGGCGGAACCGAGTGACCAAGGTTGTTGTTTGTCCCTCAATCGTCGGGCGGCGGACTTCCGTCCGCCTTGGCTTTCGCGCCACAAGGCGCGCCGGGCTTTGCCCGCAACTCCTCGCCTAGCGGCTCGTCGATATGACTTCGGTTCCCATCGCTCCCGCTCCCGATTGCGCCGCCTGTCCTCGTTTGGTCGAGTTCCGGGCGGCCAATCACCGGGCCTATCCCGGCTGGCATCATGCGCCGGTTCCGTCCTTCGGGGGGCTGGACGCCGCATTCCTGGTGGTCGGGCTAGCGCCCGGGCTGAAAGGGGCCAACCGCACCGGCCGCCCCTTCACCGGCGACTACGCCGGAGACCTGCTTTACGCCACCTTGTCGAAGCTGGGGTTGGCCAGCGGCAGCTATGGCGCCAGTGCCGACGATGGCTTCACCCTGGTCGGCTGCCGGGTCACCAACGCGGCGCGTTGCGTGCCGCCCGCCAACAAGCCGCTGCCGGCTGAATTCGCCGCCTGCCGGCCGTTCCTGGCCGCCGAGATCGCCGCCATGCCGGCCCTGAAGGGAATCCTCAGCCTGGGGCGCCAATCGCACGATCAGGTCCTATCGACTCTGGGGCTACGCAAGGCCGCCTTCCCCTTCGCCCACGGCGCGGTGCACCACCTTCCGTCCGGGCTGGTGCTGACCGACAGCTATCATTGCTCGCGCTACAACACCAACACCCGCCGGCTGACCGAAACCATGTTCGTGGCCGCGGTCACCGCGCTGTTGGACGCCGTCAAGCCATAGGGCTCAGTAGTGCCGCGTGGTGGTGGCGAGGGCCGTCCGCGCTTCCTGGAAGTGGACGCGGCGCAACTGGTATTCCGCGACCCTGGCCTTGCGATAGGCATCGGCGATGCGGGTCGCCTCGTCGCGACCGGCCTGGGCCTGCTCACGCCAAGCCTTGCGCATGTCCTCCACATGGGGAGAGCCCGGAACCTGCTGAAGCGTCGGAGCGTGGGGTACCGGCTTGACGCCGCGCGGGGCCGAGGCGATCTGGGTGGAGCCACCGGCCCCATTCCAGATTTTCATCAACCGCTCGCGATAGGCGGCCGCCAGACTGGGCGTCTGGGAATGGTAGTACGACGCCGCCGTCGGCCAATGGCCGGTCGCCCCGAACAGCCCTTTCAGGAAGCGGGCGGCATAGGCCACGTTGGCGGCGGGATCGAAGGCCTGTTCCAGACTGGAGAAGGCGTCGGGGTGATAGTGCAGATTGACCTGCATGCAGCCGACGTCGATGTTCTGGACGCCGCGCGCCTTCAGCCGCTTGACCTCGGCGATGGCTTCGGCCTTGCTCGGCAGATAGCGCCCCTGCCCCTCGGCAGTCACCGTCCATGGCCAGGCAATAGTTGCCCGGCTGTCGGAATCGTATCGGCCGGATTCGATGATGGAAATGGAATGCAGCAAAGCGGACGGAATGCCGTAAACGCGCTCGTTGGCGAAAGCCTCGGTGGCGCAGAGATTATCGGCCAGCAATGGCGTCACCGCCCTCGCCGACGTCGAGGCAACCGCAATGACGGCGAAAACCGCGACCGTCCATGCTGCCCGCCACATCGTCATCTGCCTGCTCCGAGAGGACCATCCTCACCGGCATTCTTGCATAACACGTGCCATGAACGCCAGCCTTGCCGCCGGCAAGTGGTCATACCTGACCTGCGCCGCCAATAGCCTGAAAACACGGGGTTTTGAGCCAATCGCGCCGATCCGCTCCATATTTTTGCTTGCGCCGCAGCATTTTGCCCCATATATATTGCAGTGCAACAAACGGAAGGTCCTCGGACAATCCCTTGTTGCCTTTCTTGGACGTTTCCTCCCAAAACTCAAGCCGCTCGGGCAACCGAGCGGTTTTTTTTG